>NZ_JAVDUA010000002.1:0-309867 GCF_031456105.1 Pseudomonas sp. BE134
TTTGGCGCGCTTGGGTTTTGGCTCGGTCATTGGATTTCCTTGGGGTAGGCAGTCTCCTGCCAAATGACCGTTTACACAAAATTAATTACACCCTCTGAAGCTCTGTCAGACCGACACCACAAAGAAACTCACGATCAACCCCATCCCCACAAACCACACCAACGACCGCAAAATCGCCCAGTCCGCCAGGTAGCAAATGATGTACAGCAACCGGCTGGTGATGAATAACACCGACAGGACATTGATCGTCACCAGTTCGGCATTGCCGGCCAGGTGCGCGACGATCACCGCCGCAGCGAACGCCGGGGTCACTTCAAAACTGTTCAGTTGTGCGGCATGCGCACGCCTGCCCAAACCCTCCAGCGAATCGAGAAAATCCCGGGGATCATGGTTGTCTTTCAACCTGTACCCGCCACTGGCCTTGGCAACACCCGTGCAGATATACGGCAGGAAAATCGCGATCAAAATGCACCACAGGGCAACCGTCATAAAGCAGTCCTTTCTTTAGTTTCAGAGATTCGGGTTTCGGTTAAAACTTCATCACCAACATGCCAATCAACACCAGGCCACAAGCCAGAAGTCTTGGCCGGCCGAACGGTTCTTTCAGGTAGCGCATGCCGAACAGCACCACCAGAATCACGCTGATTTCACGCAGCGCCGCAGCTTCGGCAATCGAGCCCAGCTGCATTGCCCACAGCACCAGAGCGTAACTGAACAACACGCAAAATCCGACCGCCAGCCCCAACCGCCATTGCTCCCGCCAGAACAGCATGAACGCCGGCCGTTTGCGCACCAGCGCCAATAATGGAAACGGCCAGGCACTGAGCAGTGTGACCCAAACCAGATAATCCAGCGGGTGCGACCAGCGCCTCAATGCCTGGCCATCGATGAAGGTATAACAACCGATGCACAGTCCGATCAGCGCCACCACCGGCAGCATCGACCACGGCAAGCGCGCACCACCCCCACCCTGCCACAACAGGCAAAGCATGCCGAACGGAATCAGCAGAATCCCTAAAACCTGCTGATTGGTCAGCACTTCCCCGGCGAAGATCAGCGTCAGGGCCAGCACCACCAGCGGCGACAGTCCGCGCATCAACGGATAGACCAGCCCCAGATCACCGACCCGATAGGCCTGGATCAGCAGGTAGCGATAAAGCAATTCGAACGCCGCCGACGCCAGGATCCAGGGCCAGATTTCAATCGGCGGTACGCTCACAAATAGCAACATGACGGCGACAAACAGCATCGCCACGCTGTCCATGCAGGCCACCACCAGCAAGCGTTCCGCACTGAATTTGATCAGGGTATTCCACGCTGCGTGCAACAGCGCAGCGACTAACACCAGTGCTGTTGCAAGCACGGCAAACTCCTTTGTTTGTTTTTATTCCCTGCGCAAAGCGCCCAGATAATTGATTCGCCATAGGTCAGCAGCTGTTTATACTGCAAGCGACCACGCCGCACTCAGTTGCGCACAGACTAATTCCAATAATTTCTGTCCATGCCCGCTCTCACCGAGAACGGTCGTTGGCATGCGTATGCCTGATCACAGCGTCAAGACTACCGACAGAGACCTTGCGCATGCCACTCGCCTTGCTTGCCCTCGCTGTTGCCGCGTTCGGCATCGGCACCACTGAATTCGTCATCATGGGCCTGTTGCCCGATGTCGCTCGCGACCTCGCCGTCAGCATCCCGAACGCCGGTTTGTTGATCACCGGCTATGCCCTGGGCGTGGTGTTCGGTGCGCCGATCCTTGCGGTCGGCACCGCCAACATGCCGCGCAAGGCGACATTGCTGGGGATGACGATGATGTTCATCCTCGGCAATGTCTTGTGCGCCCTCGCGCCAAACTACGCCACCTTGATGGCTGCCCGCGTGGTCACTGCGTTGTGTCACGGTGCGTTCTTCGGCATCGGTTCGGTGGTCGCGGCCGGCCTGGTCGCACCGAACAAGCGCGCACAAGCCATTGCAATGATGTTCACCGGCCTGACGCTGGCCAATGTACTGGGCGTGCCATTGGGCACCGCGCTTGGGCAGTACGCCGGCTGGCGCTCGACCTTCTGGGCGGTCTCGGTGATTGGTGTGATTGCCGCGATCGCGCAATGGCGCTGGTTGCCCAGACACATCGCCATGGACAAGGCCAACCTCGCCAGCGAGTTCAAGGTGCTGGGCAAGGTCAATGTGTTGTTGGCGCTAGGCATGAGTGTACTGGCTTCGACCAGTCTGTTCAGCGTGTTCACTTACATCGCGCCGATCCTGCAAGACATCACCGGCGTCAGCCCGCACGGCGTGACGATCATGCTGTTGCTCTTCGGCGTGGGTTTGACGGCAGGCAGCATGCTCGGCGGTCGACTGGCGGACAGTCGTTTACTGCCTTCACTGGTCGGCATGGCGCTGGCCGTGCTGGTGGTGCTGGCGACGTTCACGCAGACCAGTCACTCGGTGATTCCGGCGGCGATCACGCTGGTGCTGTGGGGGATTTTTGCTTTTGCCCTGTGCCCTATCCTGCAACTGTTGATCATCGACCAGGCGCACGAAGCGCCTAACCTCGGCTCCACGTTGAACCAGAGTGCGTTCAACCTTGGCAACGCGGCGGGTGCGTGGATTGGCGGACTTGTGGTTGCCAGCGGCGCCGACCTGGCGGACTTGCCATGGACGGGTGCGCTGGTCAGTGGCCTGACCGTGTTTACGGCGCTGTTCTTCATTTATCTGCAGCGGCGCGGTGCGGTTGCGGTCAATGTGCCCGGCTGATTGACTGCTTTGCTGCTGAAATAGTTATCGCGAGCAGGCTCACTCCACATGGACCGCGCCCCACCCGTAGGAGTGAGCCTGCTCGCGATGAAGTTGACGCGGTACCCCTGCCCTCACTCCTCTTTGCGCTTGTGTGGATCCGGTGCCTGATCCGCACTCTTCTTGGGCGGCCCACTCTCGCTGCGGATCTGCGCATGGCTGATCAGCGCGAAGATAAAACTGCCACCGACGATGTTCCCCACCAGCGTGGGACCTGCGAACACCAGCCAGAAATCCTTCCACGGCAACTCGCCGGCGAACACCAGGTACGAAACCTCAACCGATCCGACCACAATGTGAGTGAAATCTCCCAGCGCCATGAAATAGGTGATGAGGATGATGATCCACATCTTGGCGCTTTCCATGGACGGGATCATCCAGACCATGGTGGCGATCATCCAGCCGGAAATGATGCCTTTGGCGAACATTTTGCTCGCGTCGTTTTCCATAACCTTGCGCCCGATGTCGAGGAAGGCCAGATCGGTCTTGGTGTCGAAAATCGGCAAGTGCAGCATCACATATGCCACCAGCAAGGTGCCGCAGAGGTTGCCCACCAGCACTACCGACCACAGCCGCAAAAGCCGACCGAAGTTACCCAACGTAGGCTTGCTCATGATCGGCAGCACGGCGGTCAAGGTGTTTTCGGTGAAGAGTTGCTGACGGGCCAGAATTACCGCGAGAAAACCTGCGCAGTAACCGAAACTGGCGATCACCTTGAAGCCTTCACCGTCAGGCAGTCGCGCGTTGAGCAGCCCCATGGCCATCAGCGACAAACCCATGGTCAGGCCGGCGGCTAGCGCCGACCACCACAGGGCGGCGACACTGCGCTCGAGTTCCTTATCGCCCTGGGTGCGGATGATTTCGTGCAGCACCGCCGCACGGGGTGGCTGGTTTTTGTCGACTTCGTGCCGTTCTTCAGCCGAGAGGTTCGGGGTCTTGCCGTCTTTTGGGGTGTCCATAGCGTTCCTGAACCGGTGGCGTGTCATGTAGGTACGACACGCGCGGTTCGGAGCTGTTCAGTGGTCAGTTAAATCATCATTGATAGTGAGGCCGCCGCCGATATCACTCGCTAGCCACATCATCCTGAAACTGATCTTTGACGTATCTGATTTCGGTACGGCCATGGGGCGCCGGCAAGCCGTCTTCGCCGAGGTTGACGAACACCATCTTTTCCACGGTGAGGATGCTTTTACGGGTGATCTTGTTGCGCACTTCGCAAGTCAGGGTGATCGACGTGCGACCAAACTCGGTGGCGGTGATGCCCAGCTCGATGATGTCGCCCTGACGCGAAGCGCTGACGAAGTTGATTTCGGAAATGTACTTGGTCACCACGCGCTGGTTGCCCAGCTGGACGATGGCATAGATCGCCGCTTCTTCATCGATCCAGCGCAACAAGCTGCCGCCGAACAGCGTGCCGTTAGGGTTGAGGTCTTCGGGTTTTACCCATTTGCGGGTGTGGAAATTCATGGGGGGCTCCGGGGTGTTTGATCGATTGCGGTAGGTGTGCCCCCAGCTTCAAGTTTCAAGCTACAAGCTGCAAGTGAAAATCGGTCCGCTTGCAACTTGTCGCTTGCGGCTTGCAACTTGAAGCTTAAAGACAGCTATAATCGCCACCGATTTAAAACGGCTACTACCGTTTTCCCGCCACCTGTCCGAGGGGCGCTGCAGCAGGTTCGACCTGTCAGGCTCGGATGGGGCGTTGCTTGGCTGTTCTCGGCCAGACACTAAACGCACAACGGCGCCCATTCGCATACATTACGAATGGAGGCTCATCATGAGCGCTGTTATCACGCCTGCAGATTTTAACGATTACAAAGTCGCCGACATGTCCCTGGCTGCCTGGGGCCGTCGCGAAACCATCATCGCCGAATCCGAAATGCCTGCCCTGATGGGTCTGCGCCGCAAATACGCCGGTGAGCAACCGCTCAAAGGCGCGAAAATCCTCGGCTGCATCCACATGACCATTCAGACTGCCGTGCTGATCGAAACCCTGGTTGCCCTGGGTGCCGAAGTACGTTGGTCGTCCTGCAACATTTTCTCGACTCAAGATCAGGCCGCAGCCGCTATCGCTGCTGCCGGCATCGCGGTTTTCGCCTGGAAAGGCGAGACTGAAGAAGAGTACGAGTGGTGCCTGGAGCAAACCATCCTGAAAGATGGCGCGCCTTGGGATGCCAACATGATCCTCGACGACGGCGGCGACCTGACCGAGCTGCTGCACAAGAAATACCCGGCGATCCTGGACCGCGTCCACGGCGTTACCGAAGAAACCACCACTGGCGTACACCGCCTGCTGGACATGCTGGCCAAGGGCGAGCTGAAAATCCCGGCCATCAACGTCAACGACTCGGTGACCAAGAGCAAGAACGACAACAAGTACGGCTGCCGTCACAGCCTGAACGACGCGATCAAGCGCGGCACCGACCACCTGCTGTCCGGCAAGCAAGCGCTGGTCATCGGTTACGGTGACGTGGGCAAGGGTTCGGCCCAGTCCCTGCGTCAGGAAGGCATGATCGTCAAGGTTTCCGAAGTTGACCCGATTTGCGCCATGCAAGCCTGCATGGACGGCTACGAGCTGGTTTCGCCGTTCATCGACGGTATCAACAACGGCACTGAAGCAAGCATCGACAAAGCGCTGCTGGGCAAGATCGACCTGATCGTGACCACCACCGGTAACGTCAACGTTTGCGACTCGAACATGCTCAAAGCCCTGAAAAAGCGCGCTGTTGTCTGCAACATCGGTCACTTCGACAACGAAATCGACACCGCTTTCATGCGCAAAAACTGGGCGTGGGAAGAAGTGAAGCCACAGGTTCACAAAATCCACCGTACCGGCCCGGGCGCTTTCGACGCTCAGAACGACGACTACCTGATCCTGCTGGCCGAAGGCCGTCTGGTTAACCTGGGCAACGCCACAGGCCACCCAAGCCGCATCATGGACGGTTCGTTCGCCAACCAGGTGCTGGCGCAGATCTTCCTGTTCGGCCAGAAGTACGCCGACCTGTCGCCAGCCCAGAAAGCCGAGCGCCTGACCGTTGAAGTACTGCCGAAGAAACTCGACGAAGAAGTGGCCCTGGAAATGGTCCGCGGTTTCGGCGGCGTTGTGACTCAACTGACCAAGACCCAGGCCGACTACATCGGCGTGACCGTCGAAGGTCCGTTCAAGCCGCACGCTTATCGGTACTGACAGCAGCTGCGAGCTACAAGCTTCAAGCGGCAAGTAAAAAGCAGTTCGTTTACTTGAAACTTGAGGCTTTCTGCTTGCTTCTTCATAGCAATTTCGCAGCCACAAGCTGCAAGCCGAAGCATGCCAAATGGGCACGACCCCCACTTGCAGCTTGAAGCTTGCAGCTTGCAGCTGGAGGCCCCCTCCATGTCCCAAGACCGTCGCTACAGCTTCGAGTTCTTCCCTACGAAGACCGACGCTGGGCATGAAAAACTGATCGCCACTGCCCGTCATCTGGCGACCTACAACCCTGACTTCTTCTCCTGCACCTACGGCGCTGGTGGTTCGACCCGTGATCGCACCCTCAACACCGTGTTGCAGCTCGAAAGCGAAGTGAAAGTCCCTTCCGCACCGCATATGTCTTGCGTGGGCGACAGCAAGGACGACTTGCGCGGTTTGCTGGCCCAGTACAAGGCTGCGGGCATCAAGCGTATCGTTGCCCTGCGCGGTGACCTGCCTTCGGGCATGGGCATGGCCAGCGGTGAAATGCGCCACGCCAACGACCTGGTCGAATTCATTCGTGAAGAGACCGGCGATCATTTCCACATCGAAGTCGCCGCTTACCCGGAAATGCACCCGCAAGCGCGAAATTTCGAAGACGACATCGCCAATTTCGTGCGCAAGGCCAAAGCCGGAGCCGACAGCGCGATCACCCAGTACTTCTTCAACGCCGACAGCTACTTCTACTTTGTCGAGCGTGTACGGGCGCTGGGCGTGACTATCCCGATCGTTCCGGGGATCATGCCGATCACCAACTACAGCAAACTGGCGCGCTTCTCTGACGCCTGCGGCGCGGAAATTCCACGCTGGATTCGCAAACAGCTGGAAGCGTACGGGGACGACACCCAAAGCATTCAAGGCTTTGGTGAGCAAGTCATCACCGAAATGTGCGAACGCCTGTTGCAAGGTGGTGCACCCGGCCTGCACTTCTACACACTGAACCAGGCTGAAGCGAGTCTGGCGGTGTGGAACAACCTGAAGTTGCCGCGCTGAAACAGTGCAAAATCATGAAAAGGCTCTGGCGAAATCCAGGGCCTTTTTTATGGGACGCACTTTGTGCCAGAGCTTCTGGATCGGGCTTCTGGCTCTTTATGATTTCTCGTCGTAATCTCAAGCCATGCCCTTGATTTCGCAATTTATGACAGTGCTGCTTTTTACTTGCCTGAGCTTTGCCGCTCGGGGCGAGAAGCTGCGCATTGTCACTGAGCCCTGGGCGCCCTACGTCTACGAGGAAAATGGCAAATCCATGGGGCTGGATTACGAAACCACAGCCATAGTCTTCAAACGCCTGGGGATCGAAGTGGACTGGCAGTTCCTGCCGTGGAAACGCTGTCTGTCGATGCTCGAAACCGGCCAGGCGGATGGTGCACTGGACATTTTCCACAGTGATGAGCGGGACGCGACCCTGCTCTATCCCGCCGAGCCACTCTCGGAAGTCGAATTCGTGATGTTCTACGCCAATGCCCGACCTCATCCTTTTCGCACCCTGGAGGATCTGAAAGGCCTGACCATCGGCACGTCGCCGGGCTATCTCTACAGTAAGGACTTCAGCGAATCGGCGCTGTTCACCCGTGAACCGGCGCCAACCCATGAAGCCAACTTCGGCAAGCTGGTACGCGGGCGAATCGACCTGTTGATCACGGATCGCCGGGTCGGCCAGCACTTGCTCGATCAACTGGGTATCCGCAACAAGATCACCGAAAACCCGACAGTCATCAGTCACCAGAGCCAGTTTCTGGCGGTCCGCAAAAATGCCGGCATGGATTTGCTGGTGCAACGTTTCGGTGCCGAGCTCAAGCGGTTCAAGCGCGAACCTGCCTATGCGGAGTTGAGCGCCCGTTACGGCGCGGGCCCCGTCGCCGCCATCAAAGTCACCACGGCGACTACGCCCCCTGTAAAAACCGTTGAGCAGCAGGAAAGCGGCGCGCAGTGATTGCTCTGTTATACTCCGGCCTTCCCGCCAGGCTCACGCCCGGACGCTCGGACTTGTTATAGGCATCTTGACCCCGCTACAGCGCAGCTCTTCAGCCCGCGCGAGCGCTCCAGACGAGCTTTCAAGGCCCAGCAGGACCGGACGGGATTGCGTTCCTCTTAAACGCCATTCGCGCCAGGCAAGACTCCCATTGGGCCAAGCCCTAACTAAAACAGGATTACTCATGTCCTTTGCTTCCCTCGGTCTCTCCGAGGCTTTAGTCCGCGCCATCGAGGCAGCGGGCTATACCGAGCCTACTCCGGTGCAACAGCGGGCCATTCCCGCCGTGTTGCAAGGTCGCGACCTGATGGTTGCGGCACAGACAGGTACTGGTAAAACCGGTGGCTTCGCCCTTCCGATTCTGGAACGGCTGTTCCCTAACGGTCACCCGGACAAATCCCAGCGTCATGGCCCGCGCCAACCGCGCGTTCTCGTCCTGACCCCGACTCGCGAGCTCGCGGCTCAAGTCCACGAGAGTTTCAAGGTCTATGCCCGTGACCTGAAGTTCGTCAGCGCGTGCATCTTCGGCGGCGTCGGCATGAACCCGCAGGTTCAGGCCATGTCCCGTGGTGTTGACGTGCTGGTGGCCTGCCCTGGCCGCCTGCTCGACCTCGCTGGCCAAGGCAGCGTCGATTTGTCCCACGTGGAAATCCTCGTGCTGGACGAAGCCGACCGCATGCTCGACATGGGCTTTGTCCATGACGTGAAGAAGGTCCTGGCCCGCCTGCCAGCCAAACGGCAGAACCTGCTGTTCTCGGCGACGTTCTCCAAGGACATCACCGACCTCGCCGGCAAATTGCTGCACAACCCGGAACGCATCGAAGTCACGCCACCGAACACCACGGTCGAGCGTATCGAGCAACGCGTATTCCGTCTGCCCGCCAACCACAAGCGTTCGCTGCTGGCCCACCTGATCACCGCGGGCGCCTGGGAACAGGTGCTGGTGTTCACCCGCACCAAGCACGGCGCCAACCGCCTGGCCGAGTACCTGGACAAACACGGCCTCAGCGCCGTCGCGATCCACGGCAACAAGAGCCAGAACGCTCGCACCAAAGCCCTGGCCGACTTCAAGGCCGGCGAAGTGCGCATCCTGGTCGCCACCGACATCGCCGCTCGCGGCCTGGACATCGATCAGTTGCCACACGTGGTCAACTTCGAATTGCCAAACGTCGACGAAGACTACGTTCACCGTATCGGCCGCACTGGCCGTGCCGGTCGTTCGGGCGAAGCGATCTCGCTGGTCGCGCCGGACGAAGAGAAGTTGCTGAAAAGCATCGAGCGCATGACCAAGCAGAAGATTGCCGACGGCAACCTGATGGGCTTCGACTCCAGTGCTGTAGAAGCCGAGAAGCCTGAAGTGCGCGAGCGTCCGGATGTGCGTAACCCGCGCAACCCACGTGGCCCGCGCGGCGACGGTCCGAACGGCACCGGCGGTGGCGGCGGTCGCAAGGACAAAGGCAAGGACAAGGGCGGCAAGGAAAAACCTGCCGCCACTGCCCGTGGCGATCGTCCGGCGCGTGAACACAAGCCACGCGAAGGCACCCCGGCTCGCGAGCAACAGCGCCCGGCACCACGCGCTGCTGCTGACCGTGCTCCGGACGAGTTCCTGGACGACGATATCGATAACTTCGGTAACCGCGTTGACTACGTTCCTCAAGCCAAACCGGCTCAGGGTCGTGGTCGCCGTCCGGGTGCTCCGGCACAAGGCACAACCGCTGGCGCAGGTGCTCCGCGCACCGGCGGCAAGCCTCAGGGTCGCCAAAGCGGTCCGCGCAGCAGCGACGGCGCCACCACCGGCACGCCGCCGGCCAAGCGCAGTGGCCCACGCAGCGGTGCTCCACGTGACGGTCAGGCCCGTCGCGAAGAAGGCCGCAACCGCCGCCCTGCCCGGGACGATCAGCCACGTTCGGAACCGGCCGTGCAAAACCCGCGCAGCCCAGCGCCGAAGATCATTCACAAGGAGTCGAAAACCGATCGTTTCCCGACTCCTGAGCAACTTGATCAACTGCCAGGCCGTCCGCGAGGCGAAAAACCAGCGTTGCTGACCCGCAATCGCTAAGTTTTTCCAGCCATAAAAAATGCCCCTGATCTCACGGTCAGGGGCATTTTTTTGGACTGACGAATACCCCTGTGGGGCGGCGGTGCGACGATTCGACTTGCCCGCGATAGCGTCAGTCCATCAAACATTGATGTTGACTGACCCACCGCCATCGCGGGCAAGCCCGCTCCCACAGCGGTTCGGTGGTGTAGATAAAAATCTTGTTCAAAAAAAACGCCCCCGATCATGAGATCGAGGGCGTTTTTTGTGTCAGGCGCGAAAGTTATTTCGCTTTCACACCTTCAAAGGTCACGTACATTTCAACCGCATCGGACGATGGGCCCAGGTCTTTCTGCTTGCCGAAATCGGAACGCTTGAGGTTGAAGGTGCCCTCGAAACCGGCACGGTAGCCGCCCCATGGATCTTTGCCTTCACCCAGGAAAGTAGCCTTGACCACGATTGGCTTGGTCACGCCAAGGATAGTCAGGTCACCCGCCACGTCGGCAGTGTCTTTGCCAGCGGCGTTTTTGCCGGTGGGTTTGACGCTGGTGGAAACAAACGTGGCTTTGCTCCCGTTGAGGAAGTCTTTGCTGGAGATGTGTTTGTCACGCTCCGCGTTGTTGGTAAAAACGCTCGCAGTATTTACGTTGAACTCGATCTTGCTGTCTTCCGGCTTGGCAGCATCAAAGCTGAACTTGCCGTCGATGTCCTTGAAAGTACCGGTGATGTAGCTGTAACCCAGGTGGCTGATCTTGAAGTCAACGAAGGCGTGCTGGCCTTCCTTGTCGACGACGTAGTCAGCCGCCATCACGTTGGCGGACAGCAGGGTCGAACCGATTGCCAGAGCAGCGAGTGTTTTTTTCAACATGCTTTCTATTCCTTTGGAGTCGAGGTTGAACATCAGGCTTTGCGCCCCAGCATTCGCGTCAGGGTCACATCGCGATCTATAAAGTGGTGTTTCAGTGCTGCCAACGCATGGAAGCCGGAAAAAATGACCAGCACCCACGCCAGGTACAAATGAATCACACCGGCGGTGTCTGCCTGATCCGGTAGTCCGGAAACCAGCGCAGGAACTTCAAACAGGCCAAACACCGGGATCCCGACGCCTTCTGCGGTGGAAATCAGGTAACCGGCAATCATCACAACGAACAAATTGAGATACAGAAACAAATGGCCGAATTTGGCGCCCAGGCGCGTCATGCGGCTATAGCTTTGCAGCGTAGGCGGCGGTGGGCTGATGAAGCGCCACAGCAACCGTAGAACCATGACAGCCAGCAGTACCAGACCGATGCTCTTGTGCAATTCCGGCGCTTCTTTGCGCCAAGTGCTGTAGTAATCGAGATCGATCATCCACAACCCCAATGCAAACAGACCGAAGACCGCCAGCGCCACGCCCCAGTGCATGAAGATGCTGACCCAGCCGTAGCGAGAGGTAGAGTTTCGTAGTTGCATTGCCAAGTCCCTGTAAGTGCTGGCCCAAGACTAACGAGTTATCTATCGAATTAAAGCCGAAAATTTTGCTTTGAAATATCGAGAAATACGATCAAGAGATTGAAATAGGTGTGTTAAGGAAAGATTAAAGACCACTGCGTGAGAAAAAATGCACTCCGACTAGAAAACACCTACTCCCCGGGCTTTATTCGATTCCCGCTACTGGTTTTCTTCAGGCATAAAAAAACGCGACATCTCTGCCGCGTTTTTTTAACCCCGACGCTTACTGCGCCTTGGTAACCGTTGTCGCTGTCGCAGCGGGTTTAGTCGCTGGTTTCTTCACCGGAGCCTTTTTGGCTTCGGTTTTGGCGGCAGGCTTCTTCGCCGGAGCTTTCGCCGGTGCCTTTTTGGCGGGCTCGGCTTTTACTGGCGTTGCAGGCTTCGGCGCTTCGACAGGTGCCGGTGCAGCTACCGGAGCTGGAGCCGGTGCGGGTGGAGTGACAGGCTCAGGTGCCTTGACCGGCTCTGCCTTCTTGGCGTCATCCGAACCACCGAACAGGTTGCTGAAGAAGTTACCTTTCTTCGCCGCCACCGCGCCGGCTGCCGCTGCGGTCGCCACTTTCGCCGGCTCAAACGACTTGCCCGCCGCCAAGTCTTCAACCTGACTGGCCGCACGCTGGCCGGTGCGCAATGCGCCTTCCAGGGTGCCTGGGTACAAGGTATCAGTGTGTTCGCCGGCAAAGGTTACACGCTGAATCGGTCGCTCCCACAGGCGCCAGTATTTGCTGATCTGGCCCGGACCGAAGGCCAGGTAAGCGCCGCCCATCGTAGGGTCGGTGCTGTAGCGGCGCAGTTCATAGCCGGTGAACGCACCACGCGCCTGCGGATAAAAGGCGTGCAGGCGAATCAGCACTTGATCGACGACTTGCTTGTCACCAAACGCCTGCATCACGCGTGCGTTGTCGCCAGCCAGGTTGATCACCACATTGGCGCCGCCCTTCGGTGCCGGCTCGATCCACAACATGCCAAGGCCGGTGTTACTGAAGATCTCGCCGGACATGCGCGCTTTGGGTTCCCACACCGGCGTCTTGAACTTCAGCATGATCTGGTCGTGCCAACCGTAGTTGGTGCCTTTGATGGCGTCCATATGCTTGGCATCCAGCGACGGGGTCATCTGGATCTTGCCCAGTGCGCGCAACGGCACGGCCAACACCACGTAGTCCGCTTGATAGCCGACGCTACCGACTTTGACGGTCACGCCGTCCTTGTCCTGAGTGATCGACGAGACAGGGGAGTTGGTCTTGATGGTTTTCAGCTGTTTGACGAAAGCGTCGGCCAGCATCGGGCTGCCGCCCACCAGTCGCGACGCGCGCAGATCACGATCGGAGGTGCCACGGTAAACACGGCTCTGTTGTGCGAAGTACAGCAATGACAGGCGCGAAGGTTCGTCATAGCGGGTACGAATCTGCTGATTCACCAACTGACGGGCCGTGGTTGGCAGGTTCAGACGATCGAGCCAATTGGCCACGTTGATCTGGTCCAGCGCGAACAGTGTGTTGTTGGCGGCCGGGTTCTGCGGGTCGTCAATCGAGCGCGCCAGATCATCCACGGTTTTTTCGTAGCGCTTGAGCGCTTCCGCGGTGGCTGGCTGCTTGGTCGCCAGATCGGCGGCGGTAATGTATTCACCGTCGATCAGGTAGCTCGGCGTGCGCACGAATTCAGGGGCTGGCGTGGTGCTCAGCTTGAAGGTCGACACGTACTTGTTCAGCACCGGCTGAGTCTTGTCGTTGCCGATCCACTCGCTGGTGGCCATGCCGGAGCGACCGCCCAGGCTCGACTTGGCTTCCAGAAGCGTGACCTGCCAGCCTTTGCTCTGCAGTTCGTAAGCTGCGGTCAGGCCAGACAGCCCGCCACCGACCACGATCACGGTTTTATCCTTGGCCAGCGCAGACACGCTGAACAGCCCCAACATCACCAGCGCACAGGCGCGCAGCCAACCGACAGACATTCAGCGAACTCCGGAAATACATGTGGAAAATACGGTTTTACGAGTCAGTCGACTCCAGGAACCGCGAAGGATACGTCAGGCTTCAGACGCCCGCCAGCAACGTCTATCGTCCTATACAAAGTAGCTCAATCGACACAATGGGTTGTCCCCACGCCACGCATTGCATAGGCTTGCGCGATTGTTTGCCCGCCTACGTCGCGGGTAGCCTCGAGGAGACAGAAAATGGGCCTGAATAAACAGTGGATGGAACGCGATCTCGCGGTGTTGTGGCATCCCTGCACCCAGATGAAAGACCACGAACAGCTGCCGCTGATCCCGATTAAACGCGGGGAAGGTGTGTGGCTGGAAGACTTCGAAGGCAAGCGCTACCTCGACGCTGTCAGCTCCTGGTGGGTCAACGTGTTTGGCCACGCCAACCCGCGCATCAATCAGCGCATCAAGGATCAGGTCGATCAACTGGAGCACGTGATCCTCGCCGGCTTCAGCCATCAACCGGTGATCGAGCTGTCCGAGCGACTGGTGAAGATGACTCCCGAAGGCCTGACCCGGTGCTTCTACGCCGATAACGGTTCGTCCTGCATCGAAGTCGCGCTGAAAATGAGCTTTCACTACTGGCTCAACCGCGGTGCGCCTGCCAAGAAGCGCTTTGTCACCCTGACCAACAGCTACCACGGCGAGACCATGGCGGCGATGTCGGTGGGCGACGTGCCGCTGTTCACCGAAACCTACAAGGCGCTGCTGCTGGACACCATCAAGGTGCCGAGCCCCGATTGCTACCTGCGCCCAGACGGCATGAGCTGGGAAGAGCACTCACGCAACATGTTCACCGCCATGGAACAGACCCTGGCAGAGAACCATGACAGCGTCGCGGCAGTGATCGTCGAGCCGCTGATCCAGGGCGCTGGCGGCATGCGCATGTACCACCCGGTTTACCTCAAACTGTTGCGTGAAGCCTGCGACCGCTATGGCGTGCACCTGATCCACGACGAAATTGCCGTCGGATTTGGCCGCACCGGCACGATGTTCGCCTGTGAACAGGCCGGCATCCGCCCGGACTTCCTCTGCCTGTCCAAGGCCCTGACCGGCGGTTACTTGCCGCTGGCGGCCTGCGTGACCACTGAAGACGTCTACAGCGCTTTCTACGACGACTACCCGACCCTGCGCGCCTTCCTGCATTCGCACAGCTACACCGGCAACCCGCTGGCGTGCGCCGCCGCACTGGCGACGCTGGATATCTTCGAAGAAGACAACGTCATCGAGAACAACAAGGCCCTCGCTCAGCGCATGGCCTCCTCCACCGCGCACCTGGCCGACCATCCGAACGTCTCGGAAGTGCGCCAGACCGGCATGGTGCTGGCCATCGAGATGGTCAAGGACAAGGCTACGAAAGAAGCCTACCCGTGGCAGGAACGTCGCGGGTTGAAGGTGTTCCAGCACGCACTGGAACGCGGTGCTTTACTTCGACCGTTGGGCAGCGTGGTGTATTTCCTGCCGCCGTACGTGATCACGCCGCAGCAGATCGACTTTCTGGCCGAAGTGGCCAGCGAAGGCATCGACATCGCGACGCGCGACAGCATCAGCGTGGCGGTGCCGAAAGACTTCCATCCCGGCTTCCGTGATCCGGGCTAACACTGATCGTTCCCACGCTCCGCGTGGGAACGCAGCCAGGGACGCTCTGCGTCCCAAAAAGCGGACGCGGAGCGTCCGGTGAGGCATTCCCACGCAGAGCGTGGGAACGATCGAATTCACTAGAGACCCAAGATGAGACTGTCCCGCTTCTTTATCGACGCCCCCCTGAGCACCGGCGAACACGAGTTGCCCGAAGCCCAGGCCCATTACATCAGCCGTGTGCTGCGCATGGCCGAGGGCGATGCCTTGCAGTTGTTCGACGGTTCGGGAAACGAGTTTCGCGCCACGCTGGTGGAGGTTGGCAAGAAACGCGTCGTCGTGCAGATCGATGAAAGCTTCGCCGGGCAGGTTGAATCGCCGCTGGCGATCCATCTCGGCCAGGGCCTGTCCCGGGGGGAGCGCATGGACTGGGCGATTCAGAAAGCCACCGAACTGGGCGTCACTGAAATCACCCCGATCTTCAGCGACCGCTGTGAAGTCCGGCTGAAGGACGAGCGCGCCGACAAACGCCTGATGCACTGGCGCCAAGTGGCGATCAGTGCTTGCGAGCAATGTGGGCGGTCTCGGGTGCCAGTGATTCACCCGCCGCTGCTGCTGGTGGATTGGTTGAAGCAGACTGAAGCGCAGTTGAAGCTGGTGCTGCACCCGGTGGCGGAGCCGCTGGTGAGTCATGCGAAGCCGGGGACATTGGCGTTTCTGATTGGCCCGGAAGGTGGATTGTCCGATGCTGAAGTCGATCAGGCCAAGTCGGCTGGTTTTCATGCTGCCCGACTGGGTCCGCGGGTGTTGCGCACAGAGACTGCGCCGGTGGTGGCGTTAGCGGTCGCCCAACAGCTTTGGGGTGACTTCTAGGACCTCATCGCGGGCAAGCTCGCTCCCACAGGGATTTTTGGTGATTCGCCGATTCAATGTGGGAGCGGGCTTGTCGGATCGCCGCACCGCCGCGATGGCCGCGACGCGGTCTTAAAGGACATAAAAGAAAATCGCTACAAAGTGCAGCAAGCTCCCGGCAATCACAAACAAATGCCAGATCCCGTGGGCATGCCGCAAACGATGATCCAGGGCAAAAAAGATAATGCCCACGGTGTACAAGATCCCGCCCGCCGCCAGCCACGCAAACCCCGCAGTGCCCAGCGCCGCGAGTAACGGTTTGACCGCCACCAGCACGATCCAGCCCATCACCGCGTAAATCACGATCGACAGAATCCGTGCTTCAGAGCGCGGCTTGATCTCTTGCAGGATGCCGATCAGCGCCAGCCCCCAGACAATCCCGAACAACGTCCATCCCCATGGCCCGCGCAGGGTCACCAGGCAGAACGGTGTGTAACTGCCGGCAATCAGCAGGTAGATCGAAAAGTGATCCACTTTCTGCATGATCGCTTTCTTGCGCCCGCGCACGCTGTGGTAAACGGTCGAGGCGCTGTACAGCACCATCAAGGTAAAACCGTAAATCGCCACGCTGACAATCTTCCACGGGCTGCCGTCCATGCTGGCGATCACCAGCATCCACACCACCCCGACTGTTGCCGCCACGGCCCCGACCAAATGCGTCCAGGCGTTCAATCGTTCCCCGTGATACATGCGTTGCTCACCTCAAAATTCACTGCAACATCGCGCAAACTGTAGAGGCTGTCGAGTGGAACGAGGTTGCGGTCAAAAATTCGCAGCCTCGTTTCACTCGACAGCTCCTACATAGCTCCCACAAAAAAGATCGCATGCGTGCACAATCGAGCCATTCGAATAAGAGTCCAGGCCATGCTGATCGATGAAGAATTGACCCTGAAAAAACTCGAGGTGTTCCTGGCCTTTATGCGCACCGGCAACCTTGCTCGCGCGGCCGCCGAGTTGCAGACCAGCAACGTCAGCGTGCATCGCGCCATCCATTCCCTGGAAAGCGCCCTGCGCTGCCCGCTGTTCAAACACGAGGGCCGTAACCTGACGCCGCTGGAAAGTGCGTATGTGCTCGAAGAACGGGCGCAGAAGCTGATTCAGGACGTGGTCGAAACCGTGCGCCTGACCCGCGAAGCTGCCGGCTTTTCCGCTGAACGCTTCAAGCTCGGCTCGCTGTACTCACTGACCGTGAAGACTGTGCCGCAGTTGATCATGGGCCTGAAAATCCGCCGCAGCGAACTCAACATCGACTTGATCCTCGGTTCGAACTTCGACCTTTTGTACAAGCTCAAGAACCTGGAAGTCGACGCGATCCTGGTGTCGCTGGACGAGAGCGTCAACGACCCGGACTGTGAGCAGATTGCGCTTTTTTCGGATGACATTTTTCTCGCCACGCCGGCTGACTCGAAGTTTGCCCAACGCGCCGAGGTCGATCTGGCCGAAGTGCGTGACGAGACGTTTATTACCCTGACGCAGGGCTTTGCCACGCACCAGGACGGTAATCGGGTGTTCAAGCAGGCGGGCTTCGAGCCGAAAGTGGCGATGCAGGTGAACGACATCTTCACCTTGCTGAGCATGGTCAGCTCGGGGGTAGGTTATGCGTTGCTGCCGGGGCGGATTGCGGCGGTGTATGAGAACCGGGTCAAGCTGATTCCGTTGCAGGAACGCTATCGGTTGCAGCAACACATTGGCGTGGTGTTCTTGAAGGCCAAGGAGCGCGATCCGAACTTGCTGGCGTTGTTGGCGGAGTGCCGGATGTACGCCAATCGCCAGCCCTGAAACCGTGTCACGGCCATCGCGAGCAGGCTCACTCCCACCTTGGAATGCAATTCCCTGTGGGAGCGAGCCTGCTCGCGATGGCGTCGGTACATTCAGAGTCGATGCTTCGGTTTAACCCACAATCCCGCGAACAATGAAGTACAACAACGAAGGCCCCAGCAAGCACCCAAGCCCGGTGTGGAAAGTCGCCGTCAACGCGCCATATGGCACCAACCGCCGATCCGTCGCCGCCAGCCCGGCCGTCACGCCGCTGACCGTACCGGCCAACCCGCCAAACACCATCGCCGAACGCGGGTTATCCAGGCCCATCCAGCGCGCCGCCATTGGCGTACCGACCATCACCAGAATCGCCTTGATCAACCCGGTGGCAATCGACAACGCCATCACATCGGAACTGGCGCCAATCGCCGCCCCGGTCACTGGCCCGACGATGTACGTCACCGCGCCCGCGCCGATGGTGGTCATGCTGATCGCATCACGATAACCAAACGCCCAGGCCATGCACGCGCCGACAATGAACGGCAATATCGTGCCAAGCAGTAGCGCGATCACGCCAATCAACCCGGCTTTTTTCGCTTCGCTGGCCTGAACTTCGAATGCCGTGGCGACAATGGCAAAGTCGCGCAGCATCGCGCCGCCCATCAACCCAATGCCAGAAAACAGGGTCAAATCCGCAAGGCCTTTTTGCCCACCCGTCAGGGTGCCTCCGACCCACGCCAGCACCAGCCCGATGACAATGGCAATCGCCGAGCCGTGAATCCTCCCGAATGTCAGCCTCTTCGACAAGACAACCGACACCCACATGATTACGCCAACAAATGCGAACGCGGTGACCAGACTGTTCGTGGTCAGGCCTTTCTCGATGGATTCCCACATATCAACGACCTCCTACAGGTGTGCCGACCGGGGTAATGTCCACCGGTTCATCGGGCAAGGGTTCGCCTTTATGCGTCCGGCTGATCAAGGCGATGGTGCAGCCACAGAGCACCACCGAGCCGATCGCCGCGAGCACCGCCACTGGCCCGCCATGCAAGGCCGTCACCACGTTTTGTTGCGCGGCCATCGCGACCACTACCGGAATGTACATGGCGCCCCAGAAACCGACGCCCATCTCGCAGTCCTTGGTCATGCCGCCGCGCTTTTGCATCCACAACCGCGCGCAAATCAGCAGGATCATCGCGATCCCGACCCCGCCAACGTTGGATTTGACGCCCAGCAACATGCCAAGCGCATCGCCCATGATCACTCCCGCCAGCGTACAGATCGCCAACAGCGCCACACCGTAAATAATCATTGTTGTAGTCCTCAAAGTGCATCGTCGAATGTTGTTTTTGTTGTTCGAAGGCCTGAGTCGGGGTCTAGGGTTGGCGGCTTCCCTCCTCACGCAACAGCGCCTGCAAGGTGTCGAGCCGCGCACCGTCGAAAGCAATCACAGTGCCCTGCTCGAACACCCGGCGCGCCAGCCCGGTCAACACCGCACCGGGCGGAAGTTCGATCTGTAGACGTACGCCGCGCTCATAAGCGCTT
Source organism: Pseudomonas sp. BE134 (assembly GCF_031456105.1). Taxonomy (NCBI): domain Bacteria; kingdom Pseudomonadati; phylum Pseudomonadota; class Gammaproteobacteria; order Pseudomonadales; family Pseudomonadaceae; genus Pseudomonas; species Pseudomonas sp. BE134. The sequence continues at coordinate 19,289 of NZ_JAVDUA010000002.1, forward strand.
TGTACCGTGCCACGCCAGTCAACGACGCGGCACATGTTGAACGCGAGGTCATCGCGCAAGGCGTCGACATTGATGATGGGCCGGGCGCGGCTGCCACTGAGGTAACCCAACGACGGCGTTTTCAGCGGCACCTTGGCAAAGGCTTCGGCCAGGGTTTTAGCCGGCGCATCCAGCAGCGGACAATGCGACGGCACACTGACCGCCAGCCGTTTGGCCAGACCTGCACCGCTACGTTTCGCCAGCACCGCCACCGCGTTCATCGCCCCGTCGCTGCCCGCAATCACTATCTGGTTATCGGCATTGATATTGGCCAGGTACACCGGCGTATCGACGCTGTGAACCTGCGCCAGCAAGCCTTCGACTGTGGACAACTCCAGGCCGATGATCGCGGTCATGCCGTAACCCTGTGGATAAGCCTGCTGCATCAACTCACCGCGCAGGCTGACCAGATGCAGCGCATCGCTGAAACTCAAGGCACCGGCCACCACCGCTGCCGGGTAAGCGCCGATGGACAATCCGGCCACGTAATCCGGCGCCATGGCTAATTGGCGTGATGCCGCCACGCCGGCGATCAACAGGCAAAGCTGAACCGCACGGGTCGACTTCAAGGCCTCGTCACCATCCAGCAACAACGCCTCTTCACCCAACACTTCACTCGCCTCGTTCACCGTCTCGCGCGGCAAACGCTGGAGCATGCCCGGCTGCTGCGCGCCCTGGCCGGGGAACACCAGCAAACTGCTCATGCGGCTTGCTCCTGCGGATTCCACGGATCGCTCACCAGACAGGCTTCGGTGGCATTCTTCAGCAATACACGCCGAGCAGAACCGGCCCATTCGCGCAGGGCCACAGCGCCAAACGGCGTCTGCAACTGCATGTCCACCGGGCACACAGCCGCATCGAGAATCTTCATCAGTGCGTGCGCCTGAGAACGCTCCAGCGCTTGCGGCGTGCGCAGAATCAAATCGAGATCACTGCCCTCGTGCAAGGCAACAAAGCCGCTGGCCAATTCAAACCCGGCACTGCCGCTGACACCCCACACCCAACCACACTCATCGAGTATCGGCCGCAGTTGATCGAGGGCACGCAAGGCCGGCAAATCCCGATCGATCGAGACGTGGCAAAGGTCTTCCGGTTTGACTCGGCGCTGAATGGCATCGGCCGGCATCAGCGTCGCAAAACGCTGTTCACGCAAACGCCCACGCACACCGACCGCGACCAGACCCGCAGCGCTCAGCGCACGCCGAACCACCACCGGCTGCCCCGCGCTTAGCGATTCGCTCACCCACGCAGGTGCATCCGCAGGCAACTGCTCCGGGGTCATCCCCCAGAGCAGATCGTGGGCCATAAGCGTGTTCACCACTGCGCTCTCAACAGTTGGCGCACCTTGCTCGAAGCGGCACGGTTGCTTGCACCCAAGCGACTGCTCAGATCGTGACCGTGGGCCGCCACATCGCCAATCGCCTGATTCAGGCATTCAGCCACCCGCGCCAGATCGGCTACCGTCGGCTGCTCAATCTGTTCCACCGACAGGGTTTCCCACAACAGACCGAGACTGGCGTAGCTGTCGATGTCATAGGCCATCGGCGGCACGCTGGCGGCCAGCGCTTCAAGTTCTTCAATGCTGCGCAAGGTCACCCGCGCCGCCGAAGCCTTGCCCATCGCATGCACCATCACTCCCGGATCTCGCAGGGCGATCAACCGATTGGCTTGATAACCATGAGCCAGAAATGCCCCCGACATCGCCTTGCCCACCAGCAAACCAATCACCGCATGACCGGCCAAACGGGCACGGGCATAACTGTCTGCGGCCCCGGCCAATGCCTGGTGAATGCCGAGGGCTTCTTCGCGTCGGCCATAAGCCTGACTCGGCACATCGACGATGGCGATCAAGGCGCGCTTGTGCGGTTTATCCACATCAGCGGCGATCGCGTCATCCACCGCTTTCGCCAAGCCCCAACCTTCCAGCAAACCGACTTCACCGTTACGCGCACGGACAAAACGGTTGTCCGGATCAGCCACCACTGCGATAAACCGGACAGGCTGATCACCCAGCACACCATCAGCCACCTTCAATGAAGCGGGCAAACCTTCGACCGGTTTCTCCCCTGCACTCAAAGCGTTGAACCAGTTCAAACCTTTCAGCGAATAGGTGCTCATGAGCGCGCTCCTTCATACAGATCGCGAACCACTGACGGCTCGATTTGCGGTTCAGCGTCCAGCCGCGCCAAACGTTGCAGGAACAGCCCGGCCTGTTGGCTACGGTGCTGCGCCGGCAAACCTTGCTTGAGCAATTCGCACACCTGCTGCTGAATCTGCGCCACATCGTCGGCGGCATAACGATCTACCAAACCGCTGGCGAAACGCTGCTCGCCACCGGTCAGGCTCCAGATGAAAGGACGGTCACGAGAGTCGTATTCTTCAAGGCCCGCTTCCTGTTCGATGACTTGCGGGCCGTTCAGGCCAAGTCGCGCTTCCTGGGTCACCAGCAAATAGCTGCACAACCCGGCAGCAATCGACATCCCGCCAAAGCAGCCGACGCTGCCGGCCACCACACCAATTACCGGTTGGTATTGGCGCAGGTCGACAATCGCCGCGTGGATATCGGCAATCGCTGCCAGTCCGAGGTTGGCTTCCTGCAAACGCACGCCGCCGGTTTCCAGCAGCAGCACGGCGCGGGTTGGAATGCCGTTGCGGTTGTCTTCTGCGGCCAGTTCCAGCGCACCGGCAATCTTCGCCCCGCCGACTTCACCGAGGCTGCCACCTTGGAATGCGCCTTCGATAGCCGCGATCACCACCGGCAATCCACCGATGCTGCCCTTGGCGATCACCACGCCGTCATCGGCTTGCGGCACCACGCCCTGGCGCTCCAGCCACGGCGACATGACGCGTTGAAACGGGTCGAGCAATTCGCGGAAGGTGCCGGGGTCGAGCAAGGCTTTCGCTCGTTGCCGGGCGCCGAGTTCGATGAAGCTGTGTTTGTTAAGAAGTTGTGCGCTGTCAGTCATGGCTGATCTCCTCAAAGCCTTGTTCCAGACGCAAGCGCACCACGCCCGGTGTCGCGCCGAAATCGTGGATATCGATGGCCATCGCCGGCGGTGTCTGACCGTCGAACATCCGCGTGAACAGATGCTGCCAGCGCTGTTGCGCGCCATTGACCGAAGTCTGCACGTTGATGGTCAGCTTGCCGGCCTGACCTGGTTCGATCAGCACTTCCAGATCGCCGGAGCCGACACAACCCACCAGCGTGCGACCGCGTGGCGGCTGCCCGGCGGGGAATTCAAAGGATAAGGTTTCCATCAAAATACTCCCAGGATGAGCCCATCGCCCGACTCGATACGGTCAATAAACAGGCAGGTTGCGAGCAAGTCGGCAGCACCACCGGGCGAGGCATTCAACGCGATTAATTGTTCATCCAGTTCATGCAAACGGCGGCGACCGGCAAGGCTGGCGCTGCCGCCTGCATCGAGCACGGCCTGGGCGCCAAGTTGCATGGTGCGCAGGCCGTCTTCGCCGGCGCGGTAGAGCACGCAGGTGTCGGCCAGTCGGGTCATGATCGCCAGCAAGGCATCGAGCCGGGCGTTCTGCTCTCCGTGGCCGGCGGCGCGGCTGCGTTTGAGTTGCGGCAATGCCCGTTGCACCACAGAAGGAAAACCCAGCTGTGCTTCTTCACGGGCACCTCGGGCGCCGTAGCGCTGGGCGACTTGGGCGCCGTGGCTGAGGGGACGGGGTGCGTAACGGTCGTCGAGCAACGCCAGGCGTGCGGCGCGCAAGGTGATGGAACCGGCCGGCTCAAGCGCCGCGGCAGTGACCAACAGGCCCAAGGCCCAGATCGCCCCGCGATGGGTATTCACACCTCCCGTGGTGGCGAGCATCGCTTGCTCCCCTTCCCGGCCAATCCGCCCCACCGCTTCGCGCAGCGGCAAACCGATTTCGCCACATTCGATAGCGGCTTCGGCCATTTCCTTGAACGCGGACCAGAGTGACAACGCCGAAGCGTGCATCAACCCCAGGTGCAAATCGGTGTGGGCGCCGTTGCCACGACGGTCGACCAGCGCCGGTTTCGGCGACAGGTCCGCTTCGTCGATCAGCGCGTCCACCGCCAAATCGGCTAGCCGTTCCGCCAGGCTCAAGGTTGTGGGTTGCAGGTTGAGTGCGTGCATTACCAGCTCCTGAACTTGGCGGGCGGGTTGTAGAGGCCACCGGACCACTCGACCAGATCCGCCACGCTTTTCGCTGCGAGCAGTTCGCGGGTGGCGTCGGTGCGGCGGATGCCGAGGTCTTCGGGCAAGGCAATCAACCCTTCGCGGCGCATGCGTGCGGTGTCTTTCGGGTTGTGGCGCAGGCCAATGGCGGTCACCCCGGCGACGGCGGCAATCATCGCCTGGCGTTCTTCCAGCGAGCGCGCCTTGTACAAATAGGCGATACCTTCTTCGGTCAGCAGGTGGGTGACGTCGTCGCCGTAGACCATGATCGGCGCCAGCGGCATGCCGCTTTTCTTCGCCACGTCGATGGCGTCGAGGGTTTCGACGAAGGTCGGTTTGCCGCCCTCCTGGAAGGTCTCGACCATTTGCACCACGAGTTTTTTGCCGCGTTCGAGCAAGGCTTCAGGCGCATCGTCGTGGCGCATGTCGAGCCAGGCCGGCGTGCCGTGACGGCGACCGCGCGGGTCGTGGCCCATGTTCGGCGCACCACCAAATCCGGCGAGGCGTCCGCGGGTCACGGTGGAGGAATGACCGTCGCCGTCGACTTGCAGGGTCGCGCCGATGAACAGGTCCACTGCGTACTGTCCGGCCAGTTGGCAGAACATCCGGTTGGAACGCAGCGAGCCGTCGCGGCCGGTGAAGAACACGTCCGGCCGTGCGGCAATGTAGTTTTCCATACCCAGTTCGGTGCCGAAGCAATGCACGCTTTCGACCCAGCCGCTTTCAATCGCCGGGATCAAGGTCGGGTGCGGATTGAGCGTCCAGTTGCGGCAGATTTTGCCTTTGAGTCCGAGGGATTCACCGTAGGTCGGCAGGATCAATTCGATGGCGGCAGTGTTGAAACCGATGCCGTGATTCAGCGACTGAACGTTGTGTTTTTCGTAGATGCCACGGATGGCCATCATCGCCATCAGCACGTGTACGGGCTTGATGTGCCGTGGGTCGCGGGTGAACAGCGGTTCGATGTAGAACGGCTTGTCCGCCACCACCACAAAATCGACCCAGGATGCGGGGATGTCGACGCGCGGCAAGTCGCTGACATCGTCGACCAACTGGTTGACCTGGACGATGACGATGCCGTCACTGAACGCAGCCGGTTCGATCAAAGCTGGAGTGTCTTCAGTGCTGGGGCCGGTGTAGATGTTACCGGCGCGGTCAGCCATGAAACCGGCAGAAAGCACGACGTTGGGAATCAGGTCGACCACCAGTCGCGCATAGAGCTCGATGTAGGTGTGAATCGCGCCGATTTCCAGCAGGCCGTCTTCCAGCAACTGGCTGATACGCAGGCTTTGTGTGCCGGCAAAGGAGAAATCGAGCTTGCGGGCGATGCCGCGCTCGAACAGGTCCAGATGCTCGGCACGGCCGACGCTGGGCATGATCATATGCAGGTCATGCAGCTTGGCGGGATCAGCCTTGACCAGTGAGCGGGACAGGAAATCCGCCTGCTTCTGATTATTACCCTCCAGCACCACGCGGTCGCCGGGCAGGATAAGCGCCTCCAGCGCCGCGACTATTTTGTCGGTGTGCAGGACTACGCCATCGGCGAAATGCTTGACCAACGCCAGACGCCGCTGCTTTTCGCTGCGCCGGCGCGTCCATCGCGAGTCGGGGGATATTGTTGTTGTCATGACCACTCCACGGGTTCGCTTTCGTGGAAGTCACCTTAGGAGTGTTGGGTGGGGGCATCAATCAAGCTGAGCGGTGGATCGTTACGGTCAGGGTAATGGTTGGTTGGAGATATCTGTTGCCTGGACTGGCGCCTTCGCGAGCAAGCCCGCTCCCACATTGGATCGGCGTACACAGATCAAATGTGGGAGCGGGCTTGCTCGCGAAGGGGCCGGAAAAATCACCGCAGTTTCAACATTTCAACCCAGTCATCAGCTGCTGCACACGAACCAGCAACTGCTCAGCGCATTCCAACAACTGCGCCAACAACGCCGGATCTTCATCCATGTAGCCCTCGTACTCCGCCAGGTTTCGTCGCTCATGGCACAGCGCGAATAACCGAACCTGCACTTTGCCAATATCAGCGGTATGAACCAGGCATTGAAACACCAGGTATCTCTTGTCTGAACGGTAACCACACAAGCGAAGAGCCGTCAGAGCCAAGGCATGGGCAGCGTTGTAAGCCAGGTCAAAACGGCTTGCGAAGGAAAGCGAAGACGTTTGCGCATCTTTCAATCGATCCACCGCGGAACGCATCAGTCCTTCGCATTCCTTGCGATCCGGCGGCTCGGCTTTCAGTCCACCGCTACGTATCAGGTTCTCCAGATTCTCGTTGCTGCCCATCCTTGGACTCCAAAGGGTTTCCCCCCATCAGGTTGATCTTGTCCTGCTGCGCCACCCGCACGACAAAGCTGTTTTCAGCCGCCAGTTTTGCGGCCCAGTCGTCGGGGGTATAGAGCGTCGGGTTGAGGACGCGGCCCAGTTGCTCTTCCAGAGGCATCAGCCGCTCCATCACTTCACTGTAGTGGAGGCTTTCGCCGATCAGCATGAGATCAATGTCACTGGATGCGTTTGCGGAATCCTTGGCGATTGAACCGTACACAAATGCCCAGGTGATCTGTTCGGCAAAGGGTTGCAGTGCTTGGCGCAAAGGCTCGGCAATACCAAAGGTTTTGCGGGCGATGCCTAACAGTTCGGCATAGATCGGGCATTGTGGATTGGCTTGATAGTGAGTCTGGTTGCCTTGACGGCTCAGGGTCAGCACGCCGGCCTGATGCAACCGATCCAGCTCGCGCATGAGGCTGCCTTTACCCACTTGAGCCCAGCGGGCGATCTCGTTGGCGTAAAAACTGCGGTCGGGTTTGCCGAACAACAAGCCCAGCACTTTTTGCTGAGTTGTCGTGAACAGGGCTTCGCTGAGGGAAAGGTTTTTCACAGTGGCAACCGATGAGTCCCAAAAAGGGAACGATAGGTCCCTTTTTGGGAATCTTCAACCTGGGCTGGTCGATTGAGGTTTTGTGTTTAAAAGTTTGTAAGCAGGAAGGGCGTGAGGCTACGCATTCTGGCCGCGATGCTTACAGCAATGCCGGAAGCCGCTGACTGGTGGGGTTTTGCGCTGGGCTTTATCGTTTGTGGGTCGCTGACAATTCAGCGACCGGGGCTGGAAACCCCATGAGTACGGGACGCAAAAGCGTCCTTCATAACGTATGCTTGCGCACCTTCAAAGTGTGCACTCCGTTATGGCGGCTGTGCGCGGAAGACCTTAGGGTCTGCCGGGCCGTACCCCGGGTTTCCAACCGCGTACAGCTGCCACCATTCGCTTGGAAACCGAATGGGTCAGCTTCACCCTTGTACGGAGAGTCACCATGTTTAAAGCTACTCCCAACCCCCCGGAAACCGACACCGGTTCCGCCCCATCCCTCGAAGCCGAAAAACTCAAGGAAGCCGCCGACCGCGCGTTCTCCTATTACTTCCCCCCTGCTCGCGACAAACCACCGGGACGCCGTAACAAATCCCAGCTCTTCACTGTCTGCCCCGACATCGACGCCGAAGCCCTGCTGGCCAACGCCTCTGAAGACATGCTGTCGATCAGCGCGATTGCTGCCGATCTGGCAGACGATGTGGAAGGCTCTCGCCGCTCGGTCGCCTTGGCGATCAGCCGAATGGCGGATGGCGTTCAGTTGTTGGTGGAGCGGGCGTTGGACCATTACGAGGCGTTGCAGATGCAGATGCGCGCTCAGGCCAAGGTTTAGCCGTTAGATTTTTGGTGAATTGAAGGTCGCCTTCGCGAGCAGGCTCGCTCTCACATTGGATCGGCGGCGAACACAAAACCTGTGGGAGTGAGCTTGCTCGCGATGGGGCCGGTCAGACCAACCCGGCACTTACCAGTAACTCCTCCAGCGCCAGCAAGTCTGGCACTTTGGCCACTTGCTCCCCCACCTGCACCGCCGCCTGCTCCAGCGAACACAACGGCACATCGACATAACTTAACTGACTGTCGAGCTTGTACGACCGGGGAATTCCCTGCACCAGCAACGCAATGAACTTCAATTGCGGCCGCCCGCCCAGCGCATTGAGAATCACGATCCGCGCCCGCTCGCCGATCACGACTTTATTACCGCATGCCGATTCAAAACTCAGCAACGGAATTTGCCGGTCGCGCCACGTCACCAGCCCCAGATACCACGGCGGCGTATCCAGATCGAACGCCCCCGGCTGATAGTCGATCAGCTCCGCCACCGCGACGTTGGGCACGATCAGGTTGCGGTCGGCCAGGGGCAGCAACAGACCGGTGAGGTTGTTGGTGCGCTGGTAAAAATGGTCATCAAGCATGGGATTTGCTCCACAGGGCGATGCTTTCGAGCAGCACCGATTCCTGGTACGGCTTGCCGAGGTAATCGTTGACGCCGATGGCCATCGCGCGGTCGCGGTGTTTTTGGCCGGTGCGTGAGGTGATCATGATGATCGGCAGGTGCTGCAGACGCTCGTCGGCGCGCACCTGGGTCGCGACTTCGAAGCCGTCCATCCGCGGCATCTCGATGTCCAGCAGCATCAGGTCCGGCAGGTGTTCTTCAAGCAGCAACATGGCGTCGACCCCGTCCTTGGCGGTCAGCACGTTCATGCCATGGCGTTCGAGCAAACGACTGGTGACCTTGCGCACCGTCACCGAGTCATCGACCACCATCACCAGCAAGGGTTTGTGTGGTTCGACTTCGGTGTCCTGGGTCAACACCTGCTGCGGCACAGGTGCCTGCATGGCGCGGATCGGCGCCAGCAAATCAAGAATGAGCACCACCCGGCCATCGCCCAGAATCGTCGCGCCGGACAAGCCCTGCACCGCCGCAAACTGCGGGCCGAGGCTTTTCACCACGATCTCGCGGGTGCCGGCCATGGAATCGACTTGAACAGCAATTTGCCGCTCGTTGCATTGCACCAGCAATACCGGCAACGGCAGGCTTTGCCCCAGCAGTTTCGGGCGGGTGCTGGTTTTCAGAAGCTCGCCGAGGTAGCACAGTTCGTAGTCCTGCCCGGCGTAGTTGTACCGGGGAGGATCGAGTCGGTAATGCCCTTCCAGTTCATTGGGCAGCACACGGACGATGCCGTCGATGGTATTCAGCGGGATCGCATATTGATCTTCAAAGCACTGCACCATCAGCGCGCGGTTGACCGACACGGTGAACGGCAGGCGAATGCGAAAATGCACGCCCTTCCCCGGCACAGAGTCGATGACCATCGAGCCACCGAGCTGGCGAACTTCTTCATGGACCACGTCCATGCCGACGCCACGCCCGGAAATCTGGGTGATCTTCTCGGCCGTGGAAAACCCCGGTTGCAGGATGAACTGCAAGACGTCGCGATCACTGATCTCGGCATCGGCCGCCAGCAAGCCGCGCTTGATCGCCTTGCGTCGCACTGCATCCAGCGGTACGCCGGCACCGTCGTCGCGGATGTCGAAAATCATGTCGCCGCCCTCGCGGGACAAGTCGAGTGTGATCCGCCCCTTGGCCGGTTTGCCGGCCGCGACTCGCACCTCCGCCGATTCCAGACCGTGGTCCACAGCGTTGCGCAGCATGTGTTCCAGCGGCGGCGCCATGCGTTCGAGCACGTTGCGGTCCATCTCGCCTTCAGCGTTGCCGACGATGAATTCCACGTCCTTGCCCAGTTCGCTGGAGACCTGACGAACGATGCGCTTCAAACGCGGCAGCATCCGCTCGAACGGCACCATGCGCGTGCGCATCAGGCCTTCCTGCAATTCGGTATTGATGCGGCCCTGCTGTTGCAGCAGGTTCTCCGCGTCCTGGTTGCGCCGGTCGAGGGTTTCCTTCAGGTCCAGCAAGTCAGAGGCCGACTCGAACAGCGCACGCGACAGTTGCTGCAATTGCGAGTGGCGGTCCATTTCCAGCGGGTCGAATTCTTCGTAGCCCTGGCGTTCGGCGTCGACTTGCTGGCGGCTGAGAATGCGCCCCTGAGTTTCGGTATCAAGCCGGCGCAATTGGTCGCGCATCCGCTCGATGGTGGTTTCCATCTCGCTCAGGGTGACCTGTGCATCGTTGACCTGCTGCTCGATACGGCCCCGGAAGATTGACGTCTCACCGGCCAGGTTGACCAGGTCGTCGAGCAGTTCCGCCGAGACCTTGACCATGTCGGCGCCCGCTTCGGCTTGCGGCACGGGCGTCTCGGGTTTGGCGGCAACGGGCGCCACAACGGCCGGTTGCAGCACCGCCGGGTGACTGAAGTTCTTGATCGCGTCGATCAAGCTGTCGGCGGGCGGCAATGGTTGCCCGGCGCGGGTCGCATCGAGCATCTGCGCCAACCGGTCGTGACTGCTTTGCACCAACGTGAACAACGCCGCGCTCGGTTGCAGCGCGCCCGCCGACAGGCTTTCGTAAAGAAATTCCAGCTCATGGGCAAGGTCGCCAATCGGCGCGATTTCGACCATTCGCGCGCCGCCCTTGAGCGTGTGCAGGTCACGCAGCAGGGTTTCAATTTCCTGCCGGCTCGACGGTTCGGCCTGCCAGCGCACGAGCGCGGCACCCGAGTTTTCTATGATGTCGAAACCTTCCTCCAGGAAGATCTCCAGCAACTCGGGATCTTGCCCCGGCGAATCCTTGACCGACGCAGACTCCGCAACTTCGGCGGCGTTGGCGTTGCCCTGACGAAACTCGCGAATCGCCTCGATCAGCTCGCCCGGGTTGCCCAGCGATTGCTGATTCTGCAACTGCTCAAGCAACACCGCGAGCCGGTCATGGCTCTGTTGCAGCAACTGCGCCAGGGTTTCACTGTGGTTGTAACGGCGGTCCACCAAGCCTTCGTAAAGGCTTTCCAGTTCATGGGCGAGGTCGCCGACCGGCTGGACTTCGGCCATCCGCGCCCCACCCTTGAGGGTGTGCAAATCCCGCTGCAAGGACAACAGCGGCGCGGCGTTGTCCGGGTCGCTCAACCAGCGCTGCAGCGCCTGGCCGGCGCTTTCGAGGATATCCATCGCTTCTTCAAGGAAGATCGAAACGATTTCGTCATCCAGATCCACCTGGGTCGCCGCTTGCTCCAGTTCAGCGGTGGCGCTGCCCAGCTCGCGGATGCTCAGGGTACGGCTGCCATCGCTGCGAATCAGGCCCATGGCGGACGGATCCAGACTTTCGTCGAGCAAACCGCGCAAGGCCCGGATACGTTCCGGCTGCGGGCTGATTTCCTGGCCAGCGGCCAGTTCATCCAGCATGTTGATCAGCGCTTCGTGAGCCTGTTGCGCCTCATGAAAAAACCGCTCACTGACCGCCAGGCTGCTCTCTTCCACCGCGCCATACAGGTCGAGCAAGGCTTCGCAGAGTGCGTCCACCGGATGCAGGTCAGCGAGGTGCGCGCCTTCGCCGAGGGTGGTCAGCTCGTCGAGCAGCGCGGTCAGCTCCTGACGCTCACCAGGATGCTGTTGCCAGCGCTGCAACAGGCTTTCGGCGTCCAGCAGGATGTCCATGCCCTGGGACAGAAAGTTGTTGATTAGCTGCGGATCGCGCTTGGTTCGCGGCGCGGTATTGGGCGTGCTCGACTGCTTTTGCAAATGTTCAGCGAGCAACGCCCGGGTTTGTTCGATCAATGGGCCGGCGCCGCGTATCTGCGCCAATGGATCCGTCTTGAGTTGTCGCAACCCGAGCCGGAACAACCCTTCGGCTTCCAGCAATAGTTCGACTTCGTCCAGATCCAGTGCAATCTGGTGCGCCTTGTACTCGCGGGCCAGTTGATCCAGTGCCGTTGCCAGTTCGGCAATCGGCAAGACGCCGGCCATCGAGGCACTGCCCTTGAGCGTGTGCAACGCCCGCTGCAACTCATCGCTGGCCTGAAGCGGCACATGCTCGGCGGCCTGATCGAGAAAGCGGTTGAGGCTGGCCAGATGGGTTTCAGCTTCTTTGCGGAAGATCTCCAGCAACAGCGGGTCAAGGGCCGCGACGTCCTGGGTATCTTCATCGCTGGCCGGCGCATCGCCCTTGGCAAGTGCATGTGCGCGCGCGGCCAATTGGTCGACATCATTTCGCTGACGCTGGGCATTGCCGGCGTATTCGGCTACCAGCTCCGGCAGCAGATTCAGTGCTTCGGTAAGCAGTTGTTGCACGGCGGCCCCAGGCGCGATGCTGTCCTCCAGCACACGGTTGAGCAGGTTCTCCACCGCCCAGGCCAGCTCGCCCAGCACCAGCGCCCGGACCATCCGGCCACTGCCTTTCAACGTGTGGAAGGCTCGGCGTACCTCACTCAAGGCCGACTTGTCATCCGGGTTGACCGCCCAGCGCGGCAAGTATTCCTGGAGAATATCCAGAACTTCATCGGTCTCTTCGAGAAAGACTTCGCGCAGCTCATCGTCAACCGGCTCTTCACCGGCGGGCGGCGGCAACAGACTGCCCGGGGTGTTCAGGGCGGGCGGGTTGACGGACGACACGGGGTTGGCCAGCACATCGGCCAGCGACTGTGCGATCTCGGGGTCATCGAGTTCCTGCATCTCCTGCATCACCCGGGCTTCACTCGGGCTGAGCACATCGTCGAGCATCGGCACTTGCAATTCGCTGGGGAAAAAACCGAGCGAGGCCAAACTCTTTTCGGCGACATCGAGCAGTTGTTCGCCCGGTGCTTCAGGATCATCGCCAAGGCGCTCCAGGTAATACTCGATGCTGGTCACGACGTCGGCCAGGCTGTCCAGCTCCTGCCAGTCGGGCTGGTCCGGCTCCACCAGCAAATGCTCGCGGATGAAGTGATTGCAGGTTTCGATCAGGCTCGCCGCACGGCTTAACGGGATCATCGACAAGGCACCGCGCACCTGGGTCAGCAAGGCCGGCAATGCCTGCAAATGCTGGCGATCCCAGTCGGCATCGATGTAGTCGACGATCATGTCCTTGGCTTGTTGCAGACAGATACGCGCTTCGCGGATGACGATCTGGTGGATCTGCGTCAGATCGGTGGTCGGCAGGCGGCTTTCTTCCTGGCTCTCGGGCTCTACCGTGCCCATCATGCCGGACAGATTGGCTTCGACGTAGAGCAAGGCGCCCGCGACGTCCATGAGGATCGCGTCGTTGGGTTCGCGCTGGCCCTGAGCCAGGCTCAGCACCACCGCCAGTTGATCGATGATGACTTTGCGCGGCTGACCAAACCCCAGCACCGCCAGGGTGTCGGCGATTTGCCGCAGCGGCGCCAACAGGCTTTCGAGGTCCGAGGTGTGCTGACGGTCGCTGCGCACGAACAGGTCCAGGCGTTCCTTGACCCGCACCAGCTCTTCACAGAGCGCAGCCAGCACCGAGCGCATGGCATCGCGGTCGGGACCGGCCAGCCGTGCCCGTTCTTCATCGACCATCGCGCTGTCGGGCAACGCATCGTCCAGTGAGTAGCGATCTTTCATGGTCAGCATCTGCCCGGTGGGATGGTCGGCCTTGGCAATGTAGAACAGCAAACTCTTGAGCAGCTCCGGCGGTGCCGGTTGATTGATTGCGTGGATGCCTTGTTCGAGCAAACGCTTGAGTTCTTTGTCGGCGTCCTTGAACAGGCTGCGCAGCGCCGGGCTGTTGGCGATCACGTCTGTGCGCATGCCTTCGACCAGTGCCGAGGCGACTTGCCACAGCGGGCTCAGGGGCGCATCAGCGCATAACCCTTCAAGGCGTGAAAAAACCTTGGCCAGATAATTAAAATGGGTGTCGTCATCCTGTTCCCGCAGCAACCCGACCAGCGCCATTTGCAGCATCTGCCGCAATCTGCGCAGCACATTGGCAAAATCCGCAGGCTCCAGCAGGGCCAGCGATGCGTCGTCCAACGGCGGCAGCTCCACCAGTTGCGGACTGAACAGGCTGGTTTCCGAGAGCAGAGTGTCCCCCCGCGCACTGCGCAAGTCGTTGAGCAGCGGCAACACCACCAAAGGCAGGTCACGGCGCGCACCTTGCACCCGGTCGAGATAAATCGGCAGTTGTCCGAGGGCTTGCATCAACAGGTGCAGCGCCTCGTCACGATGGCTGACGCGGTTGTGCTGCAAGGCGCTCGCCAGTTGTTCCATCTCTTCGGCGAGCAGGGCCGCACCGTAGAATTCGACCATCTGCAAACTGCCGTGCACCTGATGGATGTAGGCCAGGCAATCGCTCAAGGCGTACAACGCCTGCGGGTCATCAAGCAGGGTTTCGATTGCTTGATGGGCCTGCTTCAGCGTTTCGGCAATCTCGCCTTTGACCCATTCGAGGGCCACATAGTCGTGCCGATCACCCATAACCACTCCAGTCCCTACACCAATCAAAAATCATATGCCTGTGGACGGTTCACGCTTTATCCGCCGCCTGTACCTTGGCGGCCGGCAAGGTGAAGCCGGACACCGAACGCCGCAGCTGACTGGCCATTTTCGCCAGGTTGCCGATGCTCTCGGCGGTGGCGGTGGAGCCGGACGAGGTCTGCGAGGTGATCTGTTGAATCACATTCATCGTCAGGGAAATCTGTCCGGCCGAAGAGGTCTGTTGCTGCGCTGCGTTGGAGATACTCTGGATCAACGCGGCGAGGGTCTTCGATACACCTTCGATTTCTTCCAGGGCCACACCGGCATCCTGCGCCAGCCGCGCACCACGCACCACTTCGGTGGTGGTCTGTTCCATGGAAATCACCGCTTCGTTGGTGTCGGTCTGGATCGCTCGCACCAGGGTTTCGATTTGCCGGGTCGCGGCGGACGAACGCTCGGCCAGGCGCTGGACTTCATCGGCCACCACCGCAAAACCGCGCCCGGCATCACCGGCCATCGACGCCTGGATGGCGGCGTTGAGCGCGAGGATGTTGGTCTGATCGGCGATGTCATCGATCAGGCTGACAATATCGCCGATTTCCTGGGAGGACTCACCCAGACGCTTGATGCGCTTGGCCGTGTCCTGAATCTGCTCGCGAATGTTGTCCATGCCGTGGATGGTGTTGTGCACCACCTCGTTGCCCTTGTTGGCAATTTCCACCGAGCGCTCCGCCACCGCCGAAGATTCAGCGGCGTTGGCAGAGACCTGATCGATGGACTGGGCCATGTCGTTAATGGCCGTGGAGGCTTCGGAAATCTGCTGTGCCTGATGTTCTGAAGCCTGCGCAAGATGCATGGCGGTGGCCTGGGTTTCCTGCACGGCGGCAGCCACCTGGCCGGCGGTCAGGTTGATGGTCGCCACCAGGTCGCGCAATTGGTCCACGGAGTAGTTGATCGAGTCGGCAATGGTGCCGGTGAAGTCTTCGGTCACCGAAGCCGTGACGGTCAAGTCGCCGTCGGCCAGGTCTTCGATTTCGTCCAGAAGCCGCATGATCGCGTTCTGGTTACGTTCATTCTTCTCGGCGGTTTCCTGCAGCTGGCGGTTGGTTTCGCGAACCATCACCAGGCCGATCAGGATGATCGACATCAGTGCCAGCAGACCCAGCACGTAACCGCCGATGGTGTCGACATTGCGCCCGTCGGCGAGGTTTTCGAAACCGATGGCCAGGTGCGAGGCTTCGTCGAGCAGGGTTTGCGACAGGGTGAAAATGTTGGTGGCTGACTCACGGACCTTGAACAGTTCGGGCGAGGTTTCGAGGATTTCATCCACCGAGCCGGAGACGAATTCGAACAGTTCGGAAATCTCGCTCAACCGGGCGCGGGCATCCCGGTCTTCGACCTGGCTGATCCTCAGCGCCACGTTACCCTGAAGCATGCCGTTGAGAACCAGGCCAAAACGCGCGGCGTCACGACCGAAAGCATCGGCGGCCTGCTGCGAGTTTTCGTCGCCGGACAGCACCATATTCACCGCGCCCAAAATGCGCTCGGCCAGCAGCGATTGACGCTGGGCCACCGCAACCTGAGCAGCCGGAGCCCCACGTTGCAGAAGGATTTCGACGACTTTTTCGTACTCGACCTGCAACTGCGGCACGGTTTCGGCCAGGGTCGCGGCGACTTGATGCAGCGACAGCACGGTCTGCTCGCTGGTGAGGATCGCGTCGGTGTTTTTCAGCAAGCGCTCCCAATCGAGCTGCACGGCGCGCATTTCCGGGCGTACGGTGGACGGCGCTGGCGGCAGGCCAGTGGCCGGATCACCCTTCTTCAGGTAACCCCAACGCAGCGCAAAGTCATTGCGCGCATCGCTGAGCAATTTGAACGCAGCCGCTTTGCCGGCGGCGGCTTCGGTGGCATTTTTGGCGATGCGCTGGGACAGCACGCGCAGTTCACCGGCATGGCCGATGTACTGTTTGTCGTACGTGGCCTGGGTGTTGAGGTAAGCGAAATTGGCGAACAGCAGCATGATGAACACGATCAGCGCGATAAAAAGCGCGACGATCTGCGAGCGGCTGCGCGATCCTTCTGGCTTGCCTGTTTTTATTTTTATCATCGGTCCTCGCCTGTTAACCAACACCCTTTGATGCTTGCCGAAAACCCTGTGGGAGCGAGCCTGCTCGCGATTCAGGCGCCGCGGTGTCTCAGCAACACCGCGTTATCGTTCAATCGCGAGCAGGCTCGCTCCCACAAGGGTCCGGGTTTATAGCGCGACATGCATAAAGCTTTGCGACTGCGCCAACGCAAACGGGCTGAACACTTGCCAGGTCTGCTCACGCTGGAACCGGCCCTTGACGAACGCCGACATTGGCCCGGTCCAATGATCTACCGGTTCCAGGCTATCCTGGGCAAAGTGCTGCAAACCGAAGACTTCGTCGACCAGCAACCCGGCAAACACCTCGTCATGCTCCACCACCAACACCCGCCGCTGCTTGCGCGCCGCCGAGACTTCGTGGCCAAAAAAACCGTACAAGTCCATGATCGGCAGCAATCGCCCACGCAAGTTGGCCACCCCTTTGACCCAGGGTTTGACGCCCGGCAATTGGGTAAAACGCGGTTCATGCAGGACTTCGCTGACTTCGCCCATCGGCGCGACGTACCAATCCTCGCCCAAGCGAAAACCGATACCGCTCCAGCTGTCCTGCCGCGTCGGCTGCGACGGCAGATCCGCCGCCAGCAAGCGACAGCGCTGGTCGATTTGCAGCAGCAGTTCAAAAGCCGTCAACGACTCGCTCATGGCCGGGCGATCAACCGGCCAACACGTTGTTCAGGGTTTTGATCAGGGTTTCTTCATCGACCGGCTTGGTCAGGTAGTCCTTGGCGCCCTGGCGGGTGCCCCAGACCTTGTCGGTATCCTGATCCTTGGTGGTGATGATAATCACCGGGATGTGCCCGGTGTCCGGGTCTTTGGTCAGCTGGCGAGTCGCCTGAAAGCCGTTGAGACCGGGCATGACGATGTCCATCAGCACCGCGTCGGGTTTTTCCTGACGGGCCAGGGCCACGCCGTCGGCGCCGTTTTCGGCTTTCAACACTTCGTGACCGTGCTTTTCCAGCATGCCGGTCAGTTTGTACATTTCAGTCGGCGAATCATCGACGATCAGAATACGTGCCATGGTCTTCCCCATTCTTGTCGACGCCGGGCCCGCTGGCCGAGCGTCACTTTGCGTGTCCTACTGCGGCAAAACGGCGGCGAAGCCCGGAATGTGGGCCTGGATCGCGTTCAGCAGCTCTTCCTTGCTGAAAGGCTTGGTCAAAAACTGGTCGGAACCAACGATGCGCCCCTTGGCCTTGTCGAACAGCCCGTCCTTGGACGACAGCATAATCACTGGCGTGGACTTGAACGCACTGTTGTTCTTGATTAAAGCGCAGGTCTGATAGCCATCCAGACGCGGCATCATGATGTCGACAAAGATGATGCCGGGATGGTTATCGGCAATCTTGGCCAGCGCATCGAAACCGTCGATGGCCGTAATGACTTCACAACCCACATTCTTCAACAGCGTTTCGGCGGTGCGACGAATCGTCTTCGAATCGTCGATCACCATGACCTTCAAGGCGCTGGAATGCTGATCCATAAATGCTCTACCGTCGCCTTTGCGAAACAAATTGTCCGTTTAAGGGTAATCGCTGGCTCGAAACCCTTTACGATCAAGGGCCGGCACGGCATGGCAGCCTTTTTAGCACAGTCTCCAAATGCAATCTATCGGCCGGTCTTTGCGGTGGTTTTTCCTTGACCGGGAACACACTGAGCGCCACTCTGACGCCACTTTTTCATGTCCTTTCGGACCAGCCATTTTCGAGGAAAAACCCATGAGCGTTCGCGTCGGGATTGTCATGGATCCTATTGCCAATATTTCCTATAAAAAGGATAGCTCGCTGGCCATGCTGCTGGCTGCGCAGAACCGCGGCTGGGAACTGTTCTATATGGAACAGCGCGATTTGTATCAGGGCGAAGGTGAAGCACGGGCGCGGATGCGGCCGCTGAAGGTGTTCGCCAACCCGGAAAAATGGTTCGAGCTGGGCGATGAAAGCGATGCGCTGTTGAGCGATCTGGACGTGATCCTGATGCGCAAGGATCCGCCGTTCGACATGGAATTCGTTTACTCCACCTACCTGTTGGAGCAAGCCGAGCGCGCCGGCGTGCTGGTGGTCAACAAGCCGCAAAGCCTGCGTGACTGCAACGAAAAGCTGTTCGCCACGCTGTTCCCGCAGTGCACGCCGCCGACCGTGGTCAGCCGTCGCGCCGATGTGCTGCGTGAATTCGCCGCCAAACACGGCGACGTCATCCTCAAGCCACTGGACGGCATGGGCGGCACTTCGATCTTCCGTCACCGTGCTGGCGACCCGAACCTGTCGGTGATTCTGGAAACCCTGACCGCGCTGGGCGCCCAGCAGATCATGGGCCAGGCGTACCTGCCGGCGATCAAGGATGGCGACAAGCGCATCCTGATGATCGATGGTGAGCCGGTGGATTACTGCCTGGCGCGCATTCCCGCCGCCGGTGAAACCCGTGGCAACCTCGCGGCCGGCGGCCGTGGCGAAGCCCGCCCACTGACCGACAAGGATCGCTGGATTGCCGCTCAAGTCGGCCCGACCCTGCGTGAGAAAGGCCTGTTGTTCGTGGGCCTGGACGTGATCGGCGAACACCTGACCGAAATCAACGTCACCAGCCCGACCTGCATTCGCGAAATCGACAATGCCTTTGGCACCGATATTGGCGGCCTGCTGATGGAGGTCATTGAGAAGAAGCTGCAAGCTTGAAGCTGCGTCTCTACAGCTTGTCGCTTGAAGCTTGCGGCTTGAAGCTAAAAACCAACATTGCGCTATCATGCCGAGCCCATAAAAACGCGATGTTGGTTTTTCTGCCATGACTCTCCCGTCCGATCTGCCCGCTGAACTCGCCCATCGTGGCGTGCGCCCGGCTGATCGTCTCGGTTTTACCCTGTTTCTGGCGGCGTTGATCCATTTAGCCTTGCTGTTGGGCGTCGGTTTTACGATGATCGAACCCCAACAAATCAGCAAAACCCTGGAAATCACCCTCGCCACCTTCAAAAGCGAAAAGAAGCCCGAAAAAGCCGACTTCCTTGCCCAGGAAAATCAGCAGGGCAGCGGCACCCTGGATAAAAAGGCGATCCCCAAGACCACCGAGGTCGCGCCGTTCCAGGACAACAAGGTGCAAAAAGTCACGCCGCCGCCCGCTGCCAAGCCTGAAGTGCAGGAAGCGGCGCCCAAGGCTGCCGTGACCACCGTCGCACCCAAACCGAAAAAAGCCCCTGCCAAGAACGAAGAGGTCAAACCGCAAACCAAACCTGCGGTCGCTGCACCGACGTTCGACAGCTCCCAGTTGTCCAGCGACATCGCCAGCCTCGAAGCGGAACTGGCCAATGAACAACAGCTGTACGCCAAGCGCCCGCGTATCCACCGCTTGAGCGCGGCCTCGACCATGCGCGACAAAGGTGCCTGGTATAAGGACGAATGGCGCAAGAAGGTCGAGCGCATTGGTAACCTCAACTACCCCGACGAAGCCCGACGCCAACAGATCTACGGCAATTTGCGGCTAATGGTTTCGATCAACCGCGACGGCTCGCTGTATGAAGTGCTGGTGCTGGAGTCGTCCGGGCAACCGCTGCTGGATCAGGCGGCGCAGCGGATCGTCAGGCTCGCGGCACCCTTTGCGCCGTTTACCGGCGATCTTTCGGACATCGACCGCCTGGAAATCATCCGCACGTGGAAGTTTGCCCGTGGGGACAGACTCTCCAGCAACTGACACCACCAATAATCCCCTGTGGGAGCGAGCCTGCTCGCGAATGCGGCATCACATCCAGCATCGAAGTGTCTGACAGACCGCAATCGCGAGCAGGCTCGCTCCCACAGTTAATCTGTATTGTTGCTGGCATTTGAGGCATTTCCTGTGCATCCCCAGCTTGTCAGTTCGCCCCTCCAACGCCACACTATCGCTCATGAAAAACGTCAGCCCCAGCTACCTCAAGCATCACTTCCTGATCGCCATGCCTCATATGGCCGACCCGAACTTTGCGCACACCTTGACCTACATCGTCGAGCACACGGCCAATGGTGCCATGGGGCTGGTGATCAACCGCCCGCAAGACCTGAGTCTGGCCGACATTCTTGAGCAACTGCGCCCGGACATCGAGCCGCCGGCGCTGTGCCAGCATGTGCCGATTTTCATGGGCGGTCCGGTGCAGACGGATCGTGGCTTTGTCCTGCACCCAACAGGTCAGACTTATCAGGCGACCGCTGATCTGGAAGGCGAACTGTCCTTGTCCACTTCTCAAGACGTGCTGTTCGCCATCGCCGACGGCGTGGGTCCGGCGAAAAGCCTGATCGCCTTGGGTTACGCTGGCTGGGAAGCCGGGCAGCTGGATGCCGAACTGGCCCAGAACGCCTGGCTGACCTGCCCGTACGACGCCGACATCCTGTTCAACACCAGCAGCGAACTGCGCCTGGAAGCGGCGGCCAAACATTTGGGCGTCAACCTCAGCCTGCTCACCAGCCAGGCGGGGCACGCCTGATGGCCCTGCGCCTGATTTTGGGTTTTGACTATGGCACCAAGCAGATCGGCGTAGCGGTCGGGCAGGTGATTACCGGCCAGGCCCGCGAGCTGTGCACTTTGAAGGCTCAGAACGGTGTTCCCGACTGGAATCAGGTCGAAGCCCTGATTAAAGAGTGGAAACCCGATGCGGTGGTGGTCGGCCTGCCCTTGAACATGGACGGCACCCCGAGCGACATGTGCCTGCGCGCGGAAAAGTTCGCCCGCCGCCTGAACGGCCGCTACAACCTGCCCTTCTATACCCACGATGAACGCCTGACCACGTTTGAAGCCAAGGGCGAGCGACGTGATCGGGGCGGGCAAAAAGGCAGTTACCGCGACAACCCGGTGGACGCCATCGCCGCCGCCCTGCTGCTGCAAGGCTGGCTCGACGAAAACAGCGCACTGTTCGAGTCCTGAAACAACGAATCCTCAAGAGCCGCTGCAAGCGACTCTTTATAGCGACAACCCGAGCCAACACCCAAGCAACATCGGCTCGGGCCCAAGAAGGAGCTACCATGAGCCTGCCCAATCCCGCCGAACTGATCAGCCAGATGGCGATCCGGCTTGACGCCCACCTGGCCAAACGAGGCATCAGCGAACCGCGTTACATCGGTATTCGTACCGGCGGTGTCTGGGTCGCCCAGGCCTTGCTCGATGAAATGGGCAGCGACTCGCCGCTCGGCACCCTGGACGTGTCCTTCTATCGCGACGATTTCAGCCAGAGCGGTTTGCACCCCCAGGTTCGCCCGTCTGCACTGCCGTTCGAAATCGAAGGCCAGCACCTGGTGCTGATCGACGACGTGCTCATGAGCGGCCGGACCATCCGCGCGGCGCTGAACGAACTTTTCGACTACGGCCGCCCGGCCAGCGTAACGCTGGTCTGCCTGCTGGACCTGGACGCCGGCGAGCTGCCGATTCGCCCGAACGTGGTGGGCGCGACGCTGTCGCTGGCCGCCCACGAGCGGGTGAAACTGTCCGGTCCCGAGCTCAAGCTTGAGTTGCAAGACCTCGCCCTTTAATCCGCCCTATTGAGAGTCCCCTCGCGATGACGCCTCTAGAAACCAAGCGCCCGCTGCAGCTCAATGATCAGGGCCAGCTGCGCCACTTCCTCTCGCTCGACGGTTTGCGCCGCGAGTTGCTGACGGAAATCCTCGACACTGCCGACTCGTTCCTCGAAGTCGGCGCCCGGGCCGTGAAAAAAGTCCCTTTGTTGCGCGGCAAGACCGTGTGCAACGTGTTCTTCGAAAACTCCACCCGCACCCGCACCACCTTCGAACTGGCGGCCCAGCGGCTGTCGGCGGACGTGATCACCCTGAACGTGTCGACCTCGTCGGCGAGCAAGGGCGAAACCCTGCTCGACACCCTGCGCAACCTCGAAGCCATGGCTGCCGACATGTTCGTCGTGCGCCACGGTGACTCCGGTGCCGCACACTTCATCGCCGAACATGTCTGCCCGCAAGTGGCAATCATCAACGGCGGCGACGGCCGTCACGCGCACCCGACGCAGGGTATGCTCGACATGCTCACCATCCGTCGACACAAGGGCGGTTTCGAAAACCTCTCGGTGGCCATCGTCGGCGACATCCTGCACTCGCGGGTGGCACGCTCGAACATGCTGGCGCTGAAAACCCTCGGTTGCCCGGACATCCGCGTGATCGCGCCGAAAACCCTGCTGCCCATCGGCATCGAGCAATACGGCGTGAAGGTCTACACCGACATGGCCGAAGGCCTGAAAGATGTGGACGTGGTGATCATGCTGCGCCTGCAACGCGAACGCATGGCCGGCGGCCTGCTGCCGAGCGAAGGCGAGTTCTACCGCCTGTTCGGCCTGACCACCGCCCGCCTGGCCGGGGCCAAGCCGGACTGCATCGTCATGCACCCGGGGCCGATCAACCGCGGGGTGGAGATTGAGTCGGCGGTGGCCGACGGCCCGCATTCGGTGATCCTCAACCAGGTCACCTACGGTATTGCGATTCGTATGGCCGTGCTGTCCATGGCCATGAGCGGGCAGACTGCGCAACGTCAATTCGAGCAAGGCCAATTCGAGCAGGAGAACGCCCAGTGAAGCTCAGTATCCTCGGCGCCCGCGTGATTGATCCAGCCACTGGCCTGGATAAAGTAACTGACATCCATATTGAAGCCTGCAAGATCATCGCCCTTGGCGCCGCTCCGGCCGGTTTCGTTGCAGTAGACACCATCGACGCCCAAGGCCTGGTGGCGGCCCCCGGCCTGGTTGACCTCAATGTCGCCCTGCGCGAGCCGGGCTACAGCCGCAAAGGCTCGATCAATAGCGAAACCCGCGCGGCGGCGGCCGGTGGCGTGACCAGCCTGTGCTGCCCACCGAAAACCAAACCGGTGCTGGACACCTCGGCCGTGGCCGAACTGATCCTCGACCGCGCTCGCGAAGCCGGCAACACCAAAGTCTTCCCGATTGGCGCCTTGAGCAAAGGCCTGGACGGCGAACAGCTTGCAGAGCTTGTTGCCTTGCGCGACGCTGGCTGCGTGGCCTTCGGCAACGGTCTGGAGAGCTTCCGCAACACCCGCACCTTGTGCCGGGCGCTGGAATACGCGGCGACGTTCGACCTGACAGTGATTTTCAACTCGCAAGACCACGACCTGGCCGAAGGTGGCCTGGCCCATGAAGGCCCGACCGCCAGTTTCCTCGGCTTGCCGGGCATTCCGGAAACCGCTGAAACCGTGGCTCTGGCCCGGGACCTGCTGCTGGTCGAGCAGAGCGGCGTGCGTGCGCACTTCAGCCAACTCACCAGTGCTCGCGGCGTGGCCCTGATCGCTCAGGCACAAGCGCGCGGGCTGCCGGTGACCGCCGATGTCGCCCTGTACCAGTTGATCCTGACCGATGAAGCCTTGATCGACTTCAGCAGCCTCTATCACGTGCAGCCGCCATTACGCACCCGCGCCGACCGCGACGGCCTGCGGGAAGCGGTGAAATCGGGCGTGATCTCGGCCATCTCCAGCCATCACCAACCGCACGAGCGCGACGCCAAACTGGCACCGTTCGGCGCTACGGAGCCCGGCATCAGCAGCGTTGAATTGCTGCTGCCGCTGGCGATGACACTGGTGGAGGACGGCTTGCTGGACCTGCCGACGTTGCTGGCGCGTTTGAGTGCCGGGCCTGCCGAGGCGCTGCGTTTGCCGGCCGGCAAGCTGGCGGTGGGTGGACCGGCGGACATCGTGCTGTTCGACCCGGCGACGTCAACCGTGGCCGGTGAGAACTGGCGATCCAAGGGTGAGAACTGTCCGTTTATTGGGCATACCCTGCCGGGTGTAGTGCGTTACACCTTGGTGGATGGGCGGATTAGCCACCAGGCGTAACCCTGCACCGATCGTTCCCACGCTCTGCGTGGGAATGCAGAAAGGGACGCTCTGCGTCCCGAAAGCGGACGCGGAGCGTCCGCAGAGGCATTCCCACGCAGAGCGTGGGAACGATCATCAACGACTCTGGGCGTTACGCAGCGAAACCTGGTCATTCAGCGTCCAGAAGTCATACAGCACCCCGACAAAGAACAACCCGCCCGTCACCAGGTACAGCAACCCGCTGATCCACTTCCCCTGATACATCCGGTGGACGCCGAACACCCCGAGAAACGTCAGCAGAATCCACGCCACGTTGTACTCGATAGGCCCTGCGGTGAACCGAAAGTCAGCTTCGCGGTCCATTGCCGGGATCAGAAACAGGTCGATCAGCCAGCCAATCCCCAGCAAACCGAAGGTGAAGAACCAGATCGTCCCCGTCACCGGCTTGCCGTAATAGAAGCGGTGAGCGCCGGTAAATCCGAAAATCCACAGCAGATAACCAATCACTTTGCTGTGCGTATCTTGATGCGTGGCGGACTGCTGATAGCTGTTCATTAAGGACCTCGACTCACACGATAGATAAATATTCTTTAAATCTTTGTGACTTTTTTACCGGTTGCCGACGTATGGCAAATGCTTGTGTGACTCCTGCCAAAGCCTTATAGCACCTGACTTCTGTCCGACAATTGCGTCAATCTGCCGCTTGATTGGTTCCATTACCCCCCATGTTGAATCGACCAACGGCCTCGGAAGGGCAAAAAAAGCTGTTATAAAGTTGCGCGTTCATACATACGAGCCCTGCCTAATGCGTCCATTTTTCAAGACATGGCTAACCATTTGCCTTTTGATGCCACTGGCCGCCCACGCCACCAATCGTGAGCAACGTCTTCCAAACGTTAATGGTTACACCCCAAAATCCCATGTTTCTGCTCCTTCGAGCAAAAACAAACAAACTGCTAAAAAATCGATCCAGCTGAGCGACAACAGCAAACTTGTTCCGCCAATGGCGAGCAAGGAAAGCAGCAACGTGCTGAGTCGCGCCGTCAACGTCCTCGGTACTCCGTATCGTTGGGGTGGCAGCAGCCCAAGTAAAGGGTTCGACTGCAGTGGTCTGGTGAAATATGCGTTCAACGACGCTACGTTTGACCTGCCGCGCACCTCCAACGCCATGGCCAAAGGTCATGGCGAAGAAGTGGATCGCGAGGACCTGAGGCCGGGCGACCTGATTTTCTTCAAGCTCAAGAGCCGTCGAGTCAATCATGTTGCCATCTACCTGGGCAACGACCGCTTCATCCACGCACCACGCCGTGGCAAGTCGGTGAGCATCGATACGCTGAAAAAGCCGTACTGGGAAAAACACTACGTGGTTGCCAAGCGGGTTCTGCCTAAAGAACAGAATCAGATGCGCGTCGTTCAGCGCTGATTTGAAATCCCGGGCCTGACCCGGGACACTCCGCGTCCCAACAGCGGACGCAGAGCGTCCATTGAGGCATTTTCACGCAGCGCGTGGGAACGATCGACAGGCCTGAATTCCAATCCTCAGAAGTTATCCGGCGACCGCGCCTTCTCCCGCGCATGCTCGCGACTGATCAAGCCCTTGGTCACCAGCTCCTTCAAGCACATATCCAGCGTCTGCATCCCCAGATTCCCACCGGTCTGAATCGACGAGTACATCTGCGCAACCTTGTCTTCACGGATCAGGTTACGAATCGCCGATGTTCCGAGCATGATCTCGTGCGCCGCAATCCGCCCTCCTCCGATCTTCTTCACCAAAGTCTGCGACACCACCGCCAGTAACGACTCGGACAGCATCGACCGCACCATCGACTTCTCATCCCCCGGAAACACATCCACCACCCGGTCGATGGTTTTTGCAGCAGAGGTTGTGTGCAGCGTGCCAAACACCAGGTGCCCGGTCTCGGCGGCGGTCAGCGCCAGGCGAATGGTCTCCAGGTCACGCATCTCCCCCACCAGGATCACGTCCGGGTCTTCGCGCAGCGCCGAGCGCAAGGCGGTCGCAAAGCTGCGCGTATCGCGATGCACTTCGCGCTGGTTGATCAGGCATTTGCGCGATTCGTGGACGAACTCGATCGGGTCTTCGATGGTGAGGATGTGGTGATGGCGATGGTTGTTCAGGTAATCGATCATTGCCGCCAGGGTGGTGGACTTGCCGGAACCGGTCGGGCCGGTCACCAGCACCAGCCCGCGTGGCGCGTCGGTCATCTTGCGAAACACCTCGCCCATGCCGAGGTCGTCCATGCTCAGGACCTTCGATGGAATGGTACGGAACACGGCGCCTGCGCCACGATTCTGGTGAAAGGCATTGACCCGGAAACGCGCCACACCGGGCACTTCAAAGGAAAAGTCGGTTTCCAGGTGTTTCTCGAAGTCCACCCGCTGGGTGTCGTTCATGATGTCGTAGATCAGCGCTTGCACCTGTTTGTGGTCCAGGGCCGGCACGTTGATGCGTCGCACATCGCCGTCGACGCGGATCATCGGGGGCAGCCCGGCGGACAGGTGCAGGTCGGATGCGCCCTGTTTAGCGCTGAATGCCAGCAGCTCAGTGATATCCATAGCGCCCCTCAATTCCAGTAGAATGCCGCCAACCTTCAGACCGCTGGCGCACATTGAATGTCCACGATAGCAGACAACATTGCTCAGGTAAGTTCACGCATCCGTGCCGCCGCCCTGGCAGCCCGGCGCGATGAGCACAGCGTTCAGTTGCTGGCCGTGAGCAAGACAAAACCCGCCAAGGCCCTGCGTGAAGCGTACGCCGCCGGCTTGCGCGACTTTGGCGAGAACTACCTGCAGGAGGCCTTGGGCAAACAGCTCGAATTGGCCGACCTGCCCTTGATCTGGCACTTCATCGGCCCCATTCAATCGAACAAGACTCGCGCTATCGCCGAGCACTTCGCTTGGGTGCATTCCGTGGATCGTTTGAAAATCGCACAACGCCTGTCCGAACAACGGCCAGCCGATTTGCCGCCACTGAACATCTGCATTCAGGTCAATGTCAGCGGTGAAGCCAGCAAATCCGGCTGCACCCCGGCCGACCTGCCGGCGCTGGCCAATGCCATCAGTGAATTGCCACGCCTCACGTTGCGCGGGTTGATGGCGATCCCCGAGCCGACGGATGATCGCGCCGAACAGGATGCCGCATTTGCTGCCGTGCAAAGCCTGCAAGCCAGCCTGAACCTGCCGCTCGACACACTTTCCATGGGCATGAGCCATGACCTTGAGTCGGCTATTGCCCAAGGCGCCACTTGGGTCCGTATTGGTACGGCCTTGTTTGGCGCCCGTGATTACGGACAGCCTTGACCACTTTCTTTCTAAGGACCTGACATGAGCAAAACTCGTATTGCCTTTATCGGTGCCGGCAACATGGCCGCCAGCCTGATCGGCGGCCTGCGCGCCAAAGGTCTGGACGCTTCGCAAATCCGCGCCAGCGATCCGGGTGTTGAAACCCGCACCAAGGTGGCTGCCGAACACGGCATCGAAGTCTTCGCCGACAACGCCGACGCCATTCAAGACGCCGACGTCGTCGTATTGGCGGTCAAACCCCAGGCGATGAAAACCGTGTGCGAAGCGATTCGCCCGAGCCTCAAGCCCCATCAACTGGTGGTGTCGATTGCCGCCGGCATTACCTGCGCCAGCATGAACAACTGGCTCGGCGCCCAGCCGATTGTGCGCTGCATGCCCAACACCCCGGCGCTGCTGCGTCAGGGCGTGAGCGGCCTGTTCGCCACAGCTCAAGTGACCGCTGATCAACGCCAGCAAGCTCAAGAGCTGCTGTCGGCGGTGGGCCTCGCACTGTGGCTGAACGAAGAGCAGCAACTGGACGCGGTCACCGCCGTTTCCGGCAGCGGCCCGGCCTATTTCTTCCTGCTGATTGAAGCCATGACCGCCGCCGGCGTGAAACTCGGCCTGCCAGCGGACATCGCCGCGCAACTGACCTTGCAAACAGCGTTGGGCGCCGCGCACATGGCGGTCGCCAGCGATGTCGATGCCGCCGAACTGCGTCGTCGTGTAACGTCGCCTGCGGGCACCACGGAAGCCGCGATCAAGTCGTTCCAGGCCGGAGGCTTCGAAGCCCTGGTCGAAACAGCACTCGGCGCCGCCGCGCATCGCTCGGCCGAGATGGCTGAGCAACTCGGTCGCTAATCAGCTCTTACAAAGGAATCAAAGATGCTCGGACTCAATGACGCTGCCATTTTCATCATTAAAACCCTTGGCAGCCTGTACCTGCTGATCGTACTGATGCGTTTTATCCTGCAACTGGTTCGGGCGAATTTTTACAACCCGCTCTGCCAGTTCATCGTCAAAGCCACACAACCACTGCTCAAGCCCCTGCGTCGGGTCATCCCAAGCATGTTCGGGCTGGACATGTCGTCGCTGGTGCTGGCGCTGATCGTGCAGATGGTGCTGATCGCCGTGATCCTGGCGCTCAAGGGCTTCATGGTCGATTGGTTGCTGTTGGTGCCGTGGGCTCTGATCGCGCTGTTCTCGCTGTTTTTGAACATTCTGTTCTATGCAATGATCATCAGCGTGATTCTGTCCTGGGTCGCCCCGGGCAGCCACAACCCGGGCGCCGAACTGGTCGGGCAGATTACTGAACCGGTACTCGCGCCGTTCCGCCGGATCATCCCGAACCTGGGCGGTCTCGATATTTCGCCGATCTTCGCGTTCATCGTGATCCAGTTGCTGCAGAGCTGGCTGATCCCGCGCCTTGCGCACTTCGCCTTCATGCCGCAAGGGCTGCTCGGCCTGATCTGATGAGTTACTTTCGCTGGGACGGTGACGACCTGATTCTGGAGTGTCACCTGCAACCGGCAGCCCGCAGCGATGATTTCTGCGGGCTGCACGGGGATCGCCTGAAGATCCGCCTGACCGCGCCGCCGGTTGAAGGCAAGGCCAATGCGTATCTGATGGCGTTTCTGGCCAAGGCCTTTGGGGTATCCAAGAGCCAGGTCAGTTTGATCAGCGGCGAGTTGAACCGGCAGAAACGGGTGCGGATTTGTTCGCCGAAGAAGCTGCCTGAATTACCCGGATTGACCCTACCTTGATCGTTCCCACGCTCCGCGTGGGAATGCAGCCTGTGACGCTCCGCGTCACTGCCGAAGCAGACGCGGAGCGTCAAATGAGGCATTCCCACGCAGAGCGTGGGAACGATCATGGGTAGTCGCTTGCTGCTAGGGGCAGCGGTCTTTAGACTTACGCCTCATTTCAACGAGAGCAGGGTCGATGCCAACTGCCTTTCCCCCCGATTCTGTTGGTCTGGTGACGCCGCAAGTGGCGCACTTCAGCGAACCCCTGGCCTTGGCCTGCGGGCGTTCGCTTCCAGCGTATGACCTGATCTATGAAACCTACGGCACGCTGAACACCACGGCGAACAACGCCGTGCTGATTTGCCACGCACTGTCCGGTCATCATCACGCTGCCGGCTACCACAGCCCCGACGACCGCAAACCGGGTTGGTGGGACAGTTGCATCGGCCCCGGCAAACCGATCGACACCAACAAGTTCTTCGTGGTCAGCCTGAACAACCTCGGCGGTTGTAACGGCTCTACGGGCCCGAGCAGCACCAACCCGGACACCGGCAAGCCGTTCGGCGCCGACTTCCCGGTGCTGACCGTGGAAGACTGGGTGCACAGCCAGGCGCGCCTGGCGGACCGCATCGGCATCAGCCAATGGGCTGCCGTGATTGGCGGCAGCCTTGGTGGCATGCAAGCGATGCAATGGAGCATCACCTACCCGGAGCGCATCCGGCACTGCCTGGCCATCGCCTCGGCCCCCAAGTTGTCAGCGCAAAACATCGCCTTCAACGAAGTGGCACGCCAGGCGATCCTCACCGACCCCGAGTTCCACAGCGGTTCGTTTCAGGAAGCGGGTGTAATCCCCAAGCGCGGCTTGATGCTGGCGCGGATGGTCGGGCACATCACCTACCTGTCCGATGACTCCATGGGCGAGAAATTCGGCCGAGGCCTCATCAAAAGGGAAAAGCTCAACTACGACTTCCACAGCGTCGAATTTCAGGTCGAAAGCTACTTGCGTTATCAGGGCGAAGAGTTCTCCGGGCGCTTCGACGCCAATACTTATTTGCTGATGACCAAGGCGCTGGACTATTTCGACCCGGCAGCCAACTTCGACGATGACCTGGCAAAGACCTTCACCCACGTGAAAGCCAAGTTCTGCGTAATGTCGTTCACCACCGACTGGCGCTTCTCCCCTGCCCGTTCGCGGGAACTGGTGGACGCGTTGATGGCCGCCAAGAAAGACGTCTGCTACCTCGAGATCGATGCTCCGCAAGGCCACGATGCCTTCCTGATGCCGATCCCGCGTTACTTGCAGGCATTCAGCAGTTACATGAACCGCATTACGTTGTGAGAAAGCCATGAGAGCTGATCTGGAAATCATCCAGGAATGGATCCCCGCCGGCAGCCGCGTGCTCGACCTCGGCTGCGGTGATGGCGAACTGCTGACCTGGCTGCGCGACAACAAGCAAGTGACTGGCTATGGCCTGGAAAACGACCCGGACAACATCGCCGAATGCGTGGCCAAGGGCATCAACGTCATCGAGCAGGACCTGGACAAGGGCCTGGGCAATTTTGCCAGCAACAGCTTCGACGTCGTGGTCATGACCCAGGCGCTGCAAGCGGTGCATTACCCGGACAAGATCCTCGATGAAATGCTGCGGGTCGGCCGCCAGTGCATCATCACCTTTCCCAACTTCGGTCACTGGCGCTGCCGCTGGTACCTGGCGAGCAAGGGCCGGATGCCGGTTTCCGAGTTCCTGCCGTACACCTGGTACAACACGCCGAACATCCACTTCTGCACTTTTGCGGACTTTGAAGCCTTGTGCCTCAAACGTGAGGCCAAGGTCATTGATCGGCTGGCCGTGGATCAACAGCATCGGCACGGGTGGGCCAGCAAGCTATGGCCTAATCTGTTAGGCGAGATCGGTATTTATCGCGTCAGCAGCCCAGGACTTGCAGACCACAAGGTCGCGGTCTGACCCGCCCCACTCCGAGGAGAACGATCATGGTTCGTCTAGCGCTGTTTTTACTCACTGCCTGCCTGAGCGTCACCGCTTTTGCCGCTGACACGATCAATGCCAAGCGCGAGCAAACATTTGGTGATGTGACGGTGTACTACAACACCTTCAACTCAACGTTCCTGACACCGGACATCGCCAAATCCGTCGAGCAGGCGCGTAGCAAGAATCTGGGTATGATCAACGTTTCGGTGATCAAGGACGGCAAACCCCTGATGGCGCAGGTCAGCGGCACAGTCAAGGATCTGACCAGCCAAATCGTGCCGTTGAACTTCAGACAAATCACCGAAAAGGGCGCTATCTATTACATCGCTCAGTATCCGGTGCCCCAGACGGAAATCCGCACCTTCGACATCAAGGTGCAGATCGGCGACAAAATCAACACCATCAATTTCAACCAAGAGATTTTCCCCGGCGAATGATCAACTTTACACAGCTCGTACTGGCCAGCCACAACGCCGGCAAACTCAAAGAGCTCCAGGCG
Source organism: Pseudomonas sp. BE134 (assembly GCF_031456105.1). NCBI lineage: Bacteria > Pseudomonadati > Pseudomonadota > Gammaproteobacteria > Pseudomonadales > Pseudomonadaceae > Pseudomonas > Pseudomonas sp. BE134. The sequence continues at coordinate 51,116 of NZ_JAVDUA010000002.1, forward strand.
ATGCTTGGCCACTCGGTGCAACTGCGCTCGATCGGCGAGTTCAGTCAGGTCGAGCCTGAAGAAACCGGCCTGTCGTTTGTCGAAAACGCCATTCTCAAGGCCCGCAATGCCGCGCGCATTTCCGGCTTGCCGGCGCTGGCTGACGACTCAGGGCTGGCGGTGGATTTCCTCGGTGGTGCGCCGGGCATCTATTCGGCTCGTTATGCGGATGGTCAGGGTGATGCGGCGAACAACGCCAAGCTGCTCGACGCGTTGAAAGACGTGCCAGAAGCCGAGCGCGGCGCGCAGTTCGTCTGCGTCCTGGCGCTGGTGCGTCACGCTGAAGATCCATTACCCATTCTCTGCGAAGGCCTGTGGCACGGGCGTATCCTGCCGGCCGCCAGTGGCGAGCACGGGTTTGGTTACGATCCGCTGTTCTGGGTACCGGAGCGCGATTGCTCCAGCGCAGAGCTGAGCCCGAGCGACAAGAACGTCATCAGTCACCGCGCCCGTGCAATGGAACTGCTGCGCCAGCGTCTGGGCCTGAAATGATCCACGACTCATCTGCGTCACCGCTGATATTCGGCGGCGACGCCCAATCGCCAAGAGCGGCACTGCCCGTGTTGCCACCCCTGGCGCTGTACATCCACATCCCGTGGTGTGTGCGCAAATGCCCTTATTGCGACTTCAACTCCCACACCGCCAGCCCGGTGCTGCCGGAAGAAGAGTACGTCGACGCGCTGCTGGCAGACCTCGATCAGGATCTGCACGCGGTATATGGTCGTGAGCTGAGTTCGATTTTCTTTGGTGGCGGCACACCAAGCCTGTTCAGTGCCGAAGCCTTGGGCCGTTTGCTCAAAGGAGTCGAACAGCGCATTCCGTTTGCCAGCGACATCGAAATCACCCTGGAAGCCAATCCGGGGACGTTCGAACAAGAGAAGTTTGTCGCTTACCGCGCCCTGGGCATCAATCGCCTGTCGATCGGCATCCAGAGTTTTCAGGAAGAGAAACTCAAGGCATTGGGCCGGATTCACAACGGTGACGAAGCGGTTCGTGCCGCCGGCATGGCGCGCAGGGCCGGGTTCGATAATTTCAACCTGGACTTGATGCATGGGTTGCCCGACCAGTCGCTGGACGATGCGCTGAGCGACCTGCGCCAGGCCATCGCCTTGAAGCCGACCCACCTGTCCTGGTATCAGCTGACGCTGGAGCCGAACACGGTGTTCTGGAACCAGCCGCCAACGCTGCCGGAAGACGACACGTTGTGGGACATTCAGGAAGCGGGTCAGGCGCTGCTCGCCGAACACGGTTACGCGCAATATGAAGTCTCGGCTTACGCCCAGCCTGGTCGTCCGGCGCGGCATAACCTCAATTACTGGAGCTTCGGCGACTTCATCGGCATTGGCGCCGGTGCCCACGGCAAGCTCAGTCATCCTGACGGGCGCATCGTGCGCACCTGGAAGACCCGATTGCCCAAGGATTACCTCAACCCGGCGAAAAGCTTCAAGGCTGGCGAGAAAGCGCTGACCAACGATGAGATGCCGTTCGAGTTCCTGATGAACGCGCTGCGCCTGACCGATGGCGTCGAATCGCGGCTTTATCCGGAGCGCACCGGGATGCCCCTGGAAAGCCTCGCCGAACACCGCCGCGACGCCGAACAAAGTGGCTTGTTGCAGGTCGAACCGTCACGTCTGGCGGCCACCGAGCGCGGACAGTTGTTTCTCAATGACTTGCTGCAAAAATTTCTGAGCTGATTTCAGCCCTAAGGAAAAACGAATGGATTTGATACTCGACCTGCTCGCCACGGTGTCCCGCTGGAGCCGCAGCAACTTATCGGAAATCGCCCTGGCCTTGGTGGGCTGTCTGCTGGTGCTGTTCGGTTCGGATTTCAAAGGCTGGGTCGAGCAGCGCCTGGGCAGCATTGCCGGCGCCTTGCGCGTCCCGCTGATGGCCCTGCTGTGCCTGATCGGCAGTGGCGCCGCGTTGATCTACGCCACACCGTGGATCGTCAAAGGCCTGGGCCAGTTCAACAACTACAGCCTGGCGCCGGTGTTGTTGGTGGTGCTGGTGCTCATTGGCGTCGTCGCCGACCGCCGCTAACTTCGAACACACCCCAAAACAAATGTGGGAGCGAGCCTGCTCGCGAAGAGGCCATAACATTCAAAATCTTCTTTGAATGTCAGACCGCTTTCGCGAGCAGGCTCGCTCCCACAGCGGGAATTGCGTAGGGCTTTAGGACTGTTTTTCGAACTTCAGATCCCACACGCCATGCCCAAGTCGTTCGCCGCGGCGTTCGAACTTGGTGATCGGGCGCTCGGTCGGACGCGGGACGCACTTGCCGTCTTCGGCGAGGTTGCGATAGCCCGGGGCGACGTTCATCACTTCCAGCATGTACTCGGCGTACGGTTCCCAGTCGGTGGCCATGTGCAATACACCGCCGACCTTCAACTTGCTGCGCACCAGTTCAGCAAAAGATGCCTGAACGATACGACGCTTGTGGTGACGGCTCTTGTGCCACGGATCAGGGAAAAACAGCATCAGGCGATCAAGGCTGTTGTCAGCGATGCAGCGATTGAGCACTTCAATCGCGTCGCAATCGTAGACCCGCAGGTTGGTCAGGCCCTGAGTCAGCACGCCATTGAGCAGCGCGCCGACACCTGGACGGTGAACTTCCACACCAATGAAATCCTGCTCTGGCGAGGCCGCTGCCATTTCCAGCAGCGAATGGCCCATGCCGAAACCGATTTCCAGCGAGCGCGGCGCCGAACGGCCGAACACCTGATCGAAGTCCACCGGCGCATCGGCCAGCGGCAGCACGAACAGCGGCGTGCCCTGCTCCAGGCCTTTTTGCTGGCCTTCAGTCATGCGCCCGGCGCGCATCACGAAACTCTTGATGCGGCGGTGTTGGCGCTCTTCGCCTTCTTCCGTCTGGATTGGCGTGTCGTTTGATTCAGTCATCAATGGCTCTTACTTGATCAGACCATCCAGCGGCGAGGAGGCGCTGGCATAGAGTTTTTTCGGCATGCGGCCGGCGAGGTAAGCCAGGCGGCCCGCGACAATGGCGTGCTTCATGGCTTCAGCCATCATGATCGGCTGCTGGGCGTGGGCGATGGCCGAGTTCATCAGCACTGCGTCACACCCCAGCTCCATGGCGATGGTGGCGTCGGAAGCGGTACCGACACCGGCATCCACCAGCACCGGGATCTTGGCTTCTTCGAGGATGATCTGCAGGTTGTACGGGTTGCAGATCCCCAGGCCCGAACCGATCAGACCCGCCAGCGGCATGACCGCGATGCAGCCGATTTCCGCCAGTTGGCGAGCAATGATCGGGTCATCGCTGGTGTAGACCATCACATCAAAACCTTCCTTGACCAGCGATTCAGCGGCCTTGAGGGTTTCGATCACGTTGGGGAACAGGGTTTTCTGGTCCGCCAGCACTTCCAGCTTCACCAGGTTGTGACCATCGAGCAGCTCACGAGCCAGGCGACAGGTGCGCACGGCTTCGATAGCGTCGTAGCAACCGGCAGTGTTCGGCAGGAAGGTGTAGCGATCCGGCGACAGGAAATCCAGCAGGTTCGGTTCGCCCTGGTTCTGGCCCAGATTGGTGCGGCGCACGGCGAAGGTGACAATTTCGGCACCCGAGGCTTCGATGGCCAGGCGGGTTTCTTCCATGTCACGGTACTTGCCGGTGCCTACCAGCAAACGCGACTGGTAAGTACGACCGGCCAGGACGAAAGGCTTGTCGCTACGAACGATGCTCATGGGAAATCCTCTGTAGGAGTGAGGTTCTTGCAGAATTCTGTGCCCTTGCGGACTGCACGGCTAGCCGCCGCCGATGGCGTGGACGACTTCGACGGTGTCGCCGTCGTTCAGCGTGGTGTCGGCATGCTGACTGCGCGGGACGATATCCAGATTGAGCTCAACCGCCACCCGGCGTCCGGTCAGTTCCAGACGGGTCAGCAGGGCCGCAACGGTTTCACCGTTGGGCAGTTCAAGGGATTCGCCGTTCAACTGAATGCGCATACCGAATGCCGCCATCATTTTTAGGGGCTGGCATTCTAGCCCGATCATGACCTAAAGGTCAGCAACAAGCGTCAAGCGGTAAGCGGCAAGCGCCAGGCGGCAAGGCCCAGGCAAAGCCAGCCGATCAGGAATGCCAAACCACCAAAAGGTGTGACGATTCCGAGTTTGCTGACACCGGTCAGGGTCAGCAAGTACAGGCTGCCGGAGAACAGCAGGATACCAATGGCAAACGAGGCGCCTGCCCACGTGACCAGACGCCCTGGAATCTGCGTAGCCAGCAGCGCCACGCCCAGCAATGCCAGGGTGTGCACCAGTTGGTAGGTGACGCCCGTGTGGAAAATCGCCAGGTACTCGGGGGTCAGGCGGTTTTTCAGGCCATGAGCGGCGAACGCGCCGAGGGCAACGCCGGTGAAACCGAAGAAAGCGGCCAGCATCAAAAAGCCACGCAGCATGAAAAACTCCAGTCAGACTCGATCAACAGGGTCTGTATAATGGCCCGCTCAACGGGTTCGGCCAAGCCATCTCTATGCTGCGTATATATTTGCGTCGATTCACAAAGGCCGTGCTCTGGTTCGCCGGTGGCAGCGTATTGCTGGTGCTGATCTTTCGCTTTGTGCCGCCGCCGGGAACAGCGTTGATGGTCGAGCGCAAGATCGAATCCTGGTTCGACGGCGAGCCGATTGATCTGCAGCGCACCTGGAAGCCGTGGGATGAAATCTCCGACGACCTGAAACTCGCGGTGATTGCGGGTGAAGATCAGAAATTCCCGGAGCACTGGGGTTTTGACTTCCACGCGATTCAGGCGGCACTGGCTCACAACGAACTGGGCGGATCGATTCGCGGTGCCAGCACACTGAGCCAGCAAGTCTCGAAGAATCTGTTCCTGTGGTCTGGCCGCAGTTGGTTGCGCAAAGGTCTGGAGGCCTGGTTTACCGCGCTGATCGAAGTGATCTGGCCTAAGCAGCGGATTCTTGAGGTGTATCTCAACAGCGTTGAGTGGGATGACGGGGTGTTTGGGGCAGAGGCTGCGGCACGGCATCACTTCGGTGTGAGTGCTAAAAGTCTGAGCCGTCAGCAATCGAGCTTGCTGGCCGCCGTCTTGCCCAACCCGCGAGTGTGGAGCGCGAGCCATCCGACCAACTACGTCGCACGACGGGCCGGGTGGATTCGGCGGCAGATGAGTCAGTTGGGTGGGGAAAGCTATCTGGTTGGCCTCAACGATTCGCGCCGGGCACCTTGGTCCCAGTAACACCGCAAATCCCCTGTGGGAGCGAGCCTGCTCGCGAAAGCGGTGTATCAGTCAACATTTATGCTGAATGACACACCGCTTTCGCGAGCAAGCCCGCTCCCACATTAGTTTTGTGGTGTTGCAGAAAACCGGGCACAAACAAAAACGCCCCGATCAATGATCGGGGCGTTTTTTATGCCGGTTCGCAGGTTATGCCGCTATCGACAACTTGAGCTTGTTCATCGCGCTCTTCTCAAGCTGACGGATACGCTCGGCCGACACGTTGTACTTCTGCGCCAGATCGTGCAGCGTGGCTTTCTCTTCAGCCAACCAGCGCTGATAAAGGATGTCACGGCTGCGGTCGTCCAGCACTTCCAGTGCTTCGTGCAGGTTGTGGTTGGAGTTGTCGCTCCAGTCAGCATCTTCCAGTTGACGGGCCGGGTCGTACCGGTGGTCTTCCAGATAGTTGGCTGGCGACTGGAAAGCACTGTCGTCGTCCGCTTCCGCGGCCGGGTCGAAGGCCATGTCATGGCCGGTCAGGCGACTTTCCATCTCTCGCACTTCCCGCGGCTCTACGCCGAGGCTTTCCGCCACACGGTGGACTTCCTCGTTGTTCAACCACGCCAGACGCTTCTTCTGGCTGCGCAGGTTGAAGAACAACTTGCGCTGGGCCTTGGTGGTCGCGACTTTCACGATGCGCCAGTTGCGCAGGATAAACTCGTGGATTTCCGCCTTGATCCAGTGCACCGCGAACGAAACCAGACGCACACCCATTTCCGGGTTGAAGCGCTTGACCGCCTTCATCAGGCCGACGTTGCCTTCCTGGATCAGGTCAGCCTGAGCCAGGCCATAACCGGAATAGCTACGGGCGATATGTACGACAAAACGCAGGTGGGCGAGCACCATCTGCCGAGCCGCCCCCAAATCCTGCTCATAATAGAGACTCTCGGCCAGTTCACGCTCCTGCTCCGGCGTCAGCAATGGAATGCTGTTCACGGTGTGCACATAGGCCTCCAGGTTCGCACCCGGGACCAGAGCATATGCAGGTTGCAAAGAATTGGTCATACGAAAAAACCTCCCACTTTTACAAACTCGTGCAGTTCAGCACTGCGAAAATTGACCGGAAACCGAAAAACAAGTTCCCATAAACGCTGAAAGGTCAATACGAGCAAAATGATGCTACTTAGGCGCAAGCTCCCTCAGGTGGCGTGCGACTGCAATCCATGCACCGATATACCCCAACAGCACCGCGCCAAGCAAGAGAGACAGACCGTCGGCAACTGGCACTCCGGCCAGCGCAAAATCACTGCCGTACAAACCGGCCAGTCCAACCACGGCGTCGTTCAGCCAGTTCAAGCCAAACGCCAATACACCCCAGGACAGCATCCCCGCACCGAAGCCATAAAGCGCGCCCATGTACAAAAAGGGCCTGCGCACATAGCTGTCCGTGCCGCCGACGAGTTTAATCACTTCTATCTCTGTGCGGCGGTTTTCAATATGAAGACGAATGGTATTGCCTATCACCAAAAGTAATGCAGAAACCAGCAGCACGGTCAGACCGAAGACAAAACGGTCGCCCAGCTTGAGGATGGCGGCCAGACGCTCGACCCAGACTAGATCAAGTTGCGCCTGTTGTACCTTCGGCAGCTCGGAAAGTTTTTGTCTTAATGCTTCAAGCGCGAGCTTGTCGACCTCCTTCGGGGTCACCAGAACCACGCCCGGCAACGGGTTTTCCGGCAATTCCTTGAGCGCATCGCCCAAACCGGACTGCTGCTGAAATTCCTCCAGCGCTTGGTCGCGACCGACATATTGCGCATCAGCGACGCCTGGCATGCCTTTGATCTGCTCGCGCAGCGACTCGCCCTCAGCAGGGCTGGCCTCCAATTGCAGGTACAGGGAAATTTGCGCCGCACGCTGCCAGGAGCCGCCAAGCCGCTCGACGTTGCTCAGCAAAAGTGACAGGCCCATCGGCAAACTCAGCGCAACGGCCATCACCATGCAGGTGAAAAAACTGCCGATCGGCTGTTTTCCCAGGCGACGCAAGCTATCCAGAAGGCTCGCACGGTGGCTTTCGACCCAGGCGCGGAACAACGTGGCGAAGTCCGGGCCGTCGTCATCGTCGTGTTTTTTCTTCTGCGGTTGCGGATCGGCAGCTTTCGGGGCTACACGTTCGGAAACTTTGGGGCTGCGTGTCGCGCTCATTCGGCAGCCTCCCCGTCGCCAATCAATCGACCACGTTGCAGCGTCAGCATGCGGTGACGCATACGGGCGATCAGCGCCAGGTCGTGACTGGCGATCAGCACACTGGTGCCCAGGCGATTGATGTCTTCGAACACGCCCATGATTTCAGCGGCCAGACGCGGGTCGAGGTTACCGGTCGGTTCGTCCGCCAGCAGCAAGGCCGGCCGATGAACGATGGCGCGGGCGATGCCGACGCGCTGTTGCTGACCGGTGGACAAGTCACCCGGGTACAAATCGGTTTTGTCCGAAAGCGCCACGCGCTCAAGGGCCGAATCCACGCGTTTGACGATCTCGGCCTTCGACAGGCCAAGGATCTGCAAGGGTAGCGCAACGTTGTTGAACACCGTGCGATCGAACAACAACTGGTGATTCTGGAACACCACGCCGATCTGCCGGCGAAGATAAGGAATCTGCGCGCTGCTGATGGTCGCGAGGTCCTGGCCGGCCAACAGCAATTTGCCAGTGGTTGGACGCTCCATCGCCAGCAGCAGTCGCAACAAGGTGCTTTTACCTGCGCCGGAATGCCCGGTTACAAACAAGAATTCGCCCCGACGGACTCGAAAGCTCAGCTCATGCAAGCCGACGTGACCGTTCGGGTAGCGTTTACCGACCTGTTCGAAACGAATCATGAACGCTCCCGCTCGGCAAACAATGCCTGGACAAAGGGTTCTGCTTCAAAAGTACGCAAATCGTCGATGCCTTCACCGACGCCGATGTAGCGAATCGGCAGGCCAAACTGCTTGGCCAGGGCGAAAATCACCCCACCCTTGGCGGTGCCGTCGAGCTTGGTCAGCGCCAGGCCAGTCAGTTCGACGGTCTGGTTGAATTGTTTGGCCTGGTTGATGGCGTTCTGGCCGGTGCCGGCATCGAGTACCAATAGCACTTCGTGCGGCGCGTCGGCATCGAGCTTGCCGATGACCCGGCGAACTTTTTTCAGCTCTTCCATCAAGTTGTCTTTGGTGTGCAGACGACCGGCGGTGTCGGCAATCAGTACATCGATGCCACGGGCCTTGGCCGCCTGAACGGCGTCAAAGATAACCGATGCCGAGTCGGCGCCGGTGTGCTGGGCGATGACCGGGATCTTGTTGCGCTCACCCCAGACCTGCAATTGCTCGACCGCTGCTGCGCGGAAGGTGTCACCGGCCGCGAGCATGACTTTCTTGCCTTCGAGTTGCAGCTTCTTCGCCAGTTTGCCGATGGTGGTGGTCTTGCCGGCGCCGTTGACGCCCACCACGAGAATCACGAAGGGCTTATTCTGCGAGGTGATTTTCAGCGGTTGCTCGACTGGCTTGAGCATGGCGGCCAGTTCGGCTTGCAGGGATTTGTACAGTGCATCGGCATCGGCCAGTTCCTTGCGCGCGACCTTTTGGGTCAGGCGCTGGATAATGACTGACGTTGCTTCGACGCCAACGTCGGCGGTCAGCAGACGGGTTTCGAGGTCTTCAAGCAGTTCGTCATCGATGGCCTTTCTGCCCAGAAACAGGCTGGCCATGCCTTCACCGATGCTGGCGCTGGTCTTGGACAGGCCTTGCTTGAGGCGGGCGAAGAAACCGGTTTTGGATTCTTCTGTACGCGGCGGTTCGTCGGGCGTTTCGACGGATGCGACGACAGGTGCTGGTGCTGGTGCTTGCACAACCGGAGCAACCGGAGCAACCGGAGCAACCGGAGCAACCGGAGCAATGAAAGCAGGAACCACAGGTTCTGCAACAACCGGTTTAGGCTCGGCCACAACGACTGGCGCAGCAACCGGCTCAAGCTCAGCCACGACGACTGGCGCTACAACCGGTTCAGGCGCAGCCACCACGACTGGCGCTACAACCGGCTCAACCACATGAACCTGAACGGGCTCAGGCACAAACGCGGCCGGAGCAGGAATCGGCGGCGTAATGTGCGGCGCCAATTCATCTTCAACGAGTGCCACTGGCTCTTCGGCCACCGGCAGCGTCAACCAGGGTTCGGCAATCGGTGTCAGTGAGGCCTTGGCAACGACTTCGGCGACAGGATCAGGCTCGACAACGGGTTGCAGCGCCGGCTCGGCGATGGGCAACACAATTGGCGCGAGCTCTTCATCTATAACCGGCGCCGGCGTGGGCTCAGGAAGTGGCTGTGGCTGTTCGACGACGGGTTCCTGCGGCTTTTTGCGCAGCCATCCGAACAGGCTTTTCTTCTCGCCAGCCGCAGCTGGGGCTTTCTTGTCGTCGTTGGAACCAAACATGGAGGACGGCTATCTCACGGTAGCGACGCGCCAAAGGCGCCCCGGCAAATAAATATTCGATGCAGAACAGACTGCGATTGACCCAGCTTGTTCACGCGCAACATTTTGTCGAGGTGCAAATCGCAACTCAAAGGTCGACTAATTCGAAGGACTGGAACGGCATCGTCGGCGAAAACACAGAGTTTAGCTGTCAAACTCAAAGCGTGCGCCGCAAACCCAAACAACCTGCAGACCGATCAAAGGCCTGATAGGCGTGGCCGCCAGTAAAACGGACCGTTATCCTAGCACCCTCTCGCCCGCTGACGCTAAGACCAAGCGGGCAGCCCAACAGGTTTAAAAACGAATGAATGCTCTAGCCCGCCGCGCTGCAGGCCTGCTGCTCAGCACAGTTTGTCTGCCATTTTCAGCCTTCGCTGCCGACCCACAACCCACCCACGAATTCACTCTCGATAACGGCCTGAAGGTTATCGTGCGCGAAGACCATCGTGCGCCGGTGGTGGTTTCCCAGGTCTGGTACAAGGTCGGTTCCAGCTACGAAACACCGGGTCAGACCGGTCTTTCCCATGCCCTCGAACACATGATGTTCAAAGGCAGCGAGAAAGTCGGCCCCGGTGAAGCCTCGCTGATCCTGCGCGATCTCGGCGCTGAAGAGAACGCATTCACCAGCGACGACTTCACGGCTTACTATCAGGTGCTGGCCCGCGATCGTCTGGGTGTGGCCTTCGAACTGGAAGCAGACCGCATGGCCAGCCTGCGTTTGCCGGCTGACGAGTTCGCCCGCGAAATCGAAGTCATTAAAGAAGAACGTCGCCTGCGCACCGACGACAAGCCGATGTCCAAGGCCTACGAACGCTTCAAGGCGATGGCATACCCGGCCAGTGGTTACCACACGCCGACCATCGGCTGGATGGTCGACCTGGACCGCATGAAAGTCGAAGAACTGCGCCACTGGTATCAATCCTGGTACGCGCCGAACAACGCCACGCTGGTGGTGGTCGGTGACGTCACCCCGGACGAGGTCAAAGCCTTGGCCCAGCGTTACTTCGGCCCCATCGCCAAACGCGATGTTCCCCCGGCGAAAATTCCGCTGGAACTGGCCGAACCTGGCGAACGCCTCATCACCCTGCATGTGCAAACCCAATTGCCGAGCCTGATGCTGGGCTTCAACGTGCCGAGCATCGCCACCTCCGAAGACAAACGCTCGGTAAACGCCTTGCGCCTGATCTCGGCCCTGCTCGACGGCGGTTACAGCGGTCGCATCCCGACGCAACTGGAACGTGGTGAAGAACTGGTGTCTGGCGGCTCGTCAAGCTATGACGCCTACACCCGCGGCGACAGCCTGTTCACCTTGTCGGCTTCACCCAACACCCAGAAAAACAAAACCATGGCCCAGGCTGAAGCCGGTCTGTGGAAGCTACTCGAACAGCTGAAATCCACCCCACCGTCCGCCGAAGAGCTGGAACGCGTGAGGGCTCAAGTGATTGCCGGCCTGGTCTTCCAGCGCGACTCGATCACCAGCCAGGCCACTTCCATCGGCCAACTGGAAACGGTCGGCCTGTCGTGGAAGCTGATGGACACTGAACTTGCCGACCTGCAAAGCGTAACGCCGCAAGACATCCAGAATGCCGCCAAGCTGTATTTCACCCGCGAACGTCTCAGCGTCGCCCATGTACTGCCACTGGAGACGACTCATGAGTGAGCGTAAAAAACCACGTCTGGCCTTGGTCGGCTTGATCGCTGTCGCACTGATCGGCTCTGCGACTTTCTACCTGTCCCGAAGCAGTGACTCCAAGGCCAGCGAAGCACTGGACAAAGCCAAGTCCAGCCAGAAGCTGCAATCGCTGGCAGAACTTGACGGCAAGGCACCGAGCCACCGCGCCCTTGACGTACAGACCTGGACCACCGCCGAAGGCGCCAAGGTGATGTTCGTCGAAGCCCGCGAACTGCCGATGTTCGACATGCGCCTGATCTTCGCCGCCGGCAGCAGCCAGGATGGCGAGGCAGCGGGCCTTGCCATGTTGACCAACGCGATGCTCAACGAAGGGGTGGCCGGCAAAGATGCCGGCGCCATCGCCGAAGGCTTCGAAGGCCTGGGTGCTGACTTTGGCAACGGTGCGTTCAAAGACATGGCGCTGGTTTCCTTGCGTAGCCTCAGCGCCGCGGACAAGCGTGAGCCGGCCCTGAAGTTGTTCTCTGAAGTCATTGGCAAACCAACCTTCCCGGCCGACTCCTTTGCACGCATCAAGAACCAGATGCTTGCCGGTTTCGAATACCAGAAGCAAAACCCCGGCAAACTGGCGAGTCTGGAGCTGATGAACCGTTTGTACGGCGATCACCCTTACGCGCATGCCAGTGACGGTACGGCGAAATCCGTCCCGGCGATCACCCAGGCTCAGTTAAAGGCATTCCACGAGAAAGCCTATGCAGCTGGCAACGTGGTGATTGCACTGGTCGGTGACCTGTCCCGCGCCGAGGCCGAGGCGATTGCCGCGCAGGTCTCCAGCGCACTGCCAAAAGGCCCGGCACTGGCGAAGATCGCACCGCCGGAAGAACCCAAAGCCAGCGTCGGCCACATCGAGTTCCCGTCCAAGCAAACCAACCTGATGCTCGCGCAACTGGGCATCGACCGTGACGATCCAGACTACGCCGCCCTGTCCATGGGCAACCAGATCCTCGGCGGCGGTGGCTTCGGCACCCGCCTGATGAGCGAAGTGCGCGAGAAACGTGGCCTGGCATACGGCGTGTACTCGGGTTTCACCCCGATGCAGGCGCGCGGCCCGTTCATGATCAACCTGCAGACCCGCGCCGAAATGAGCGAAGGCACGCTGAAACTGGTGCAGGACGTGCTGGCCGACTACCTTAAAACCGGCCCGACACAAAAAGAACTCGATGACGCCAAGCGTGAACTGGCCGGCAGCTTCCCGCTGTCCACAGCCAGCAACGCCGATATCGTCGGCCAGTTGGGCGCCATGGGCTTCTACAACCTGCCGCTTAGCTATCTGGATGATTTCATGCGCCAGTCCCAGAGCCTGACCGTCGAACAAGTCAAAACCGCACTGAACAAACACTTGAGCACGGATAAAATGGTCATCGTCAGCGCTGGCCCGACCGTGCCACAAAAGCCGTTACCGGCCCCATCTGATAAACCTGCCGAGCAGCCGCTCGGGGTTCCGGAGCATTAATGGCCACGCGTCCAAAAAAACCTGTTCACAACGTTCATAACGGCGTGAATCAACTGCGCATCATTGGCGGCGAATGGGGCAGCCGAAAGCTGAGCTTCCCGGATGCCCCGGGCTTGCGCCCGACACCAGACCGGGTGCGTGAAACCCTGTTCAACTGGCTCGCGCCTTATGTCGCGGGCGCCAAGGTGCTGGACCCGTTCGCCGGCAGCGGCGCACTGTTTCTGGAAGCCCTGTCCCGTGGCGCCGCCATGGGCCAGGCGCTGGACGCCAGCAACATCGCGGTCGCCAGCATCAAGGAACATCTGGGCACACTGCGCTGCACCACCGGCCAGATCCAGACCGCCGATGCCCTGCGCTACCTGGAAACCCAGACAGCCACTGCCTACGACCTGGTGTTCCTCGACCCGCCGTTCAACCAGAACCTGTTGCCGAGCGTCTGCACCCTGCTGGAAGAGCGTCAGTGGCTGGCCGACGAGGCCTGGATCTACACTGAAAGCGAAAACGCGCCGTCGTCACTCGGTTTGCCAGGCAACTGGCGGCTGCACCGGGAGCAGAAATCCGGGCGGGTTTACTATGCGTTGTGGCAACGCAACCCGCTGGAGAGCTGAAACCGTCATAGCCCCATGGTCTGAAACAACGAATCAAGTGCGATAAATAGTTACCGCCAACAGCCTCGTCCAAATCTCCACAGTGGTTTACGCAATCCCCGTAAACCACTGAGGATAGACACGGATGAATATCTCACGCAGAAGGCTGCTGCTCTTTTCCTGGTTAGTGCCCTTCACGGCACTGGCCGAACCCGTACAACCGACGCACGAATTCACGTTGAACAACGGACTGAAAGTTGTGGTGCGCGAGGACCATCGCGCGCCCGTGGTGACCTCGCAACTCTGGATCAAGGTCGGCTCCAGCGATGAACCGCCAGGGCAATCCGGACTGTCCCACGCTCTGGAACACATGCTCTACAAAGGCAGCAGCAAGGTCTGCGCTGGCGAAGCTTCGGCCATACTGAACAGACTTGGCGCGTCGGAAAACGCGTTTACCGACAAGGATGTGACCACCTATCACCAGACTTTACAGCCCTATCAATTAGGCGTCGCTTTCGAGTTGATGGCCGACATGATGTCAACCGCCCTCCTGCGCGCCGAGGATTTCATTCCGGAACTGGCCGTCATTCAGGAAGAGCGCAGGTTGTACGAGGATGAGCCAAATGCGACCGCACAGGAACGTCTTACGAGCATCGCCTTACCTGCCAGCAGCTATGGCGCACCGGTCGTCGGCTGGATGCACGACTTGCAGCGCCTCAAAGTCGATGATCTGCATCATTGGTACCAGACCCGCTACGCACCCGCAAACGCCACGCTCATCATTGTCGGTGACGTCACACTGGAACAGGTAAAGACCCTCGCGGAGCGTTACTTCGGCGGACTTCCCGCCAAGACCTTTGTCACCACAAGAAAGTCGCTGGAACTGGCTGAACCCGGAGAGCGAAAAATCATCCTGCACCAGGCGATACCTGCGCCTCGATTGATAATGTCGTTCAACGTCCCGAGCCTGACCACCGCCGAAAACCGTCGCACCGCGCACGCGTTGCGGCTACTCGACACTTTGCTGGCCGGCTCGAACAGCGGGCGTCTGACTAAACAGCTGCAATTCACCGACAGGCTGTTCTCCAGCACTTCGTCCAATTACAACCCGCTGTATCGCGGCGACAGTCTTTTCACCCTCAACGCCCAACTCAACGCACCAAGCACCGTCAACCTTGATGAGGCACAAGCGCGGATCTGGGCGCTGCTCGACGAGCTCAAGGCCACACCGCCCGACAGCGTCGAACTGGAACGCGCCCGCACCCGACTGATCGCCCGGCAAATCTATGACCGCGATTCCATCACCAATCAGGGGTATCAACTCGGCGCGCTTGAGAGTATCGGGCAGTCCTGGCGACTGGTGGACGAGGATGCCAATGAACTGAAACAGGTGACCCCGGCAGACATTCAGCATGCCGCACAGACGTACCTGACCCGCCAACGCCTGAGCATCGCCCATGTCCTCGTGGAGAAAAACCCATGAATAAGTTCACCTGGGTGACACTATGGTTATTAGCACTGGCCGGCCTCCAAGGCAGCCTGGCGTTCGCCGACGCCGAACCGCAGCAAACCTCTGTTGTTCAACCCCCACGCCTGCAATCCCTGGCAGAGCTGGACGAGCAGGCAAAAACCTCTCGCCCCCTGAAAATCAACGGCTGGAAATCGCTGTTCGGCGGTAAGGTGTTGTTTATCCGCACCCCTGAGCTGCCGATGCTCGACCTGCATGTGAGTTTTCCTGCCGGCAGCACGCAAGATGGTGTGCACCCCGGCCTGGCGGCAGCAACGTTCAGCCTGCTCAATGAAGGCGTGCCGGGCAAGGACCTGCCAGCGATCCTGGAAACCTTTGATAGCCTCGGTGCAAAACTCGGTATGAGCATCGATCCGGACCGGGCCTCATTTTCCCTACGCACCCTGGCGGCCACAGAAAAGCGTGATCCGGCACTGTTGCTGTTTACCCAGATACTTGGCCAGCCCCTGCTGACCGACGAATCGTTGTCCAGCGTCAAAAAAGAACTGACCCATATCCTCAAGACCCAGCAGCAGGATCCCGCATCACAAATCACCCACGCCATGAATGAGCTGCTGATGCCGGGAAACCCGTACGCCCAACCGATTTACGGTACGGAAAAAAGTGTGGCCGCACTCTCCCGGGAACAGATCCAGGCGTTCCATCGACAAGCCTATACCGCGTCCAACGTATTAATCACATTGGTCGGGGACCTGACACTGGAACAAGCCCAAGCGATGAGTCTGCAAGTTTTCAACGCGCTGCCCGCCGGCTCCGAAATGGCAGGAGCGATGCCGATCTCGCGTCGACAGGGCGACACGAAGTCACGTCATATCGAGCACCCCCTGAGCCAGACGCACATCCAGCTGGGGCAGACGGGTGTGACACGACAGCATCCCGATTACTTGGCATTGTCCGTGGCCCACATGATTTTCGGTGGGCAAAACCCATCTTCCCGACTGATGAAGGAGCTCAGAGAGAAGCGCGGGCTGACCTATGCCGTGCAATTGCAGTCGACCTTTTGGAAGGGCGGCAGCGCTGCCGTCATCAGCCTGAAAACCAGTCCACAGTTCAGCGAGGGCGCAGTGAAGCTGGTGCAGTCAATGTATCGCGAGTACTTGCAAACGGGTCCGACCCAGCAGGAACTCGACGACACCCTGCGCCAGCTGCGCATCAGCACCGCGTTGAACAGCGCCAGCAACGCCCAGATTCTTTCCCGACTGGTCGCTATCAACCAGAACGACTTGCCACTTGACCTGAACTTCTCAGTCGAGCAAGCCCAAGGGTTGACCGTTGCACAAATCAAAGGAGCCTTGAACAAACACTTCGATGCGAACCAATGGTCGGTCGTGACAGTAGGTCCGACCGTGGAGCAACGGCCTTTGCCTCTGCCTGCCAGTGAGGTGCCACAGAGCATGTGTCGCGCCGAGACGGGGTTTGTGGCAAGTTAGTTTCTTTAGAAACAGGTGGCAGGGCCAAACGTATCAGCCCTGTCACCGACAGTTTTACCCTTTAGAGAAACATCGTGCTCCAGTCCAGTGAACGCTTCACCCCGGCCTTTGGCCTGGGCAACCCGCACTTGCAAACCTTGTGGGGACCGCTATGGCGCAAAACCACACATATTGAACGCGAGCGTGAACGCTTGTGGCTCGATGACGGCGACTTTCTCGACCTCGACTGGCATGGTCCACACAGCGCGACGGCACCGTTGGTGCTGGTGCTGCACGGGCTGACGGGGTCGTCGAATTCACCTTATGTGGCCGGTGTGCAAAAGGCACTCGCCGCCCAAGGCTGGGCCAGTGTCGCGCTGAACTGGCGCGGCTGTTCGGGCGAGCCGAACCTGTTGGCACGCAGCTACCATTCCGGTGCCAGTGAAGACCTCGCCGAAGCCATCAGGCACCTGCGGGCCAAACGCCCGTTAGCGCCGCTGTACGTAGTGGGCTATTCCCTGGGTGGCAATATTTTGCTCAAGCACCTGGGCGAATCAGGCAGTGACAGTGGCGTGGCCGGTGCGGTGGCCGTCTCGGTACCGTTTCGCCTCGACCACTGCGCCGATCGTATCGGCCTGGGTTTTTCCAGGGTCTACCAGGCGCATTTCATGCGCGAGATGCTCGCCTACATCAAGAACAAACAACGCCAGTTCCAGCATGACGGACGCGAAGAGGGCCTGGCGGCGTTGGCGGCGCTCGGTTCGCTGGAAAACATGCGCACCTTCTGGGATTTCGATGGCCGGGTCACGGCACCGTTAAATGGTTTTATCGATGCCGAGGATTACTATCGTCGCGCGTCGAGCCGTTATTTCCTGGGGGAGATTCGCACACCAACCCTGATCATTCAGGCGGCGGACGATCCCTTCGTCTTCCCCCACAGCCTGCCGCAAACCGACGAACTGTCTGCCTGCACGCAACTCGAGTTACAAACCAAAGGTGGGCATGTCGGCTTCGTCGATGGCTCGTTCAGGCAACCGGGTTATTACCTGGAACGGCGCATCCCGCAGTGGCTGGCCGCCGTGGGGCACAGGTAGCCGATCAGGGCAAGAAATGGGTACGACTGTGGGAGCGAGCCAGCTCCCACAGGGTTTAGCAATTACTCACCGGTGGCGATGCCACGCGCAGGATCGTTGATCCACTCGCTCCACGACCCGGCATACAACGAACCCAACGGATACCCCGCCAGGCACAGAGCGAACAGGTTATGGCAAGCCGTCACACCTGAACCGCAATACGCCACCAGATCGCTCGGCGAACGATCACCGAGTTTCGCGGTAAATCGCTGCTTGAGCTGATCGGCCGGGAGGAAGCACCCGTCACTCCCCAAGTTGTCGGTAAACGCCGCACATTGCGCCCCCGGAATGTGCCCGGCAATCGGATCGATCGGCTCCACTTCACCTTTGAAACGCGGCAAGGCACGGGCATCCAGCAAGGTCAGCGCAGGTTGGCCGAGACGCTGCTGAAGCTGCTGGGCGCTCAAGATCAACGCATTGTCAGGTGTTCCGGTGAAGGTGCCGCGTTTGTTGTCGCACGCATCCAGACTCAGCGGCAAACCTGCCGCGTGCCAGGCCTTGAGCCCGCCATCCAGAATAAACACGCCGTCACGCTTGCCCAGCCACGCCAGCAACCACCAGGCCCGCGCCGGGTAGGCACCCGGGCCGTCATCGTACAAAACCACCTCGCTATCAGCGTTGATGCCCCAGGCTTGCAGGCGTTCGATCAACGTTTCAGCGTCAGGCAGCGGATGACGCCCCGTCACGCCCTTGACCACCTGCCCACTCAAATCACGCTCAAGATCGGCAAACTTCGACCCGGCGATGTGCCCTTCGGCATAGCTGCGCTGGCCATAATCCGGGTCATCGAGGGCAAAACGACAATCCAGAATCACCAATCCCGGCTCATCCTTTTTCAGGTCCAGTGCTTGCGGGCTGATCAGTTGCGCAATGGGCATAGCGGGCTCCTGTGACTAAGTCGGTTTTTAATCCTACTGCACTTCTTCAAGGGCTTGGGCCAGCGGCACGTAAAACTCTTCGTACAGCGCGTTCACTGCATCGCGAGACTGATCCGTCACGAAACCGGCCTCAAGCACCAGCACCTGATACACGCCCCGTTTGATGGCTTGTTCACTCAGGTGATTGGAGTTTTCCCGCGTGGTGCACAGAAACCGCACCCAGGACGTCAGGATGATCCACGCGTTGAGCGTCAGGGACTCAATCTGCACCTTGTCCATTTGCAGGATGCCGGCTTCGACGAAAGCCGCGTAGATGTGCGTGCCATGGATCAGGCAACGCTGGGAAAACCGCCGATAACGGGCGGCGAGTTCCGGATCGCTGTCGAGCAAGTGTTCGAGATCACGGTGCAAAAACCGGTAGCGCCACATGGCCGCCAGCAGTTCCTGAAGGTAGAAGCGCTTGTCGTCCACCGTGGACGCACGCCCCTGAGGTGGGCGCAGGAAGCTGTCCACCAGGCTTTCGTACTCACTGAACAGCACGGCGATGATCGCCTGCTTGTTAGGGAAGTGGTAGTACAGGTTGCCTGGGGAAATTTCCATATGGGCAGCAATGTGGTTGGTGCTGATACTGCGCTCACCTTGCTGATTGAACAGCTCCAGGCTGTTCTGCACGATGCGCTCGCTGGTTTTGATCCGAGGGGCCATGGCTTGAGCTTAAATTCAGAGTGCGATGAGGGGCATCTTACGACCTATCGACGAGCGGATAAAACAACGCTGTTACAGGATGCCATTTGACTTTCTAGAGTATAGACTCTAAAAAGGCCTTCATAACAACTAATCCGGAGCCGACAATGACTGCTGACATCGCCTACCTTCAGAACCTGAATCAGCCTCTGGAAGAACTGCAAACGCTGTTCGACGCACAACGCGCCGCTTACGCCGCCAACCCGATGCCGCCGGCCGCCCAGCGCCAGCAATGGCTCAAAGCATTGCGCGACCTGTTGAACAGTGAACGTCAGGCGTTGATCGAGGCGATCAGCCAGGATTTCAGCCACCGCAGCGCCGATGAAACCCTGCTCGCCGAAATAATGCCCAGCCTGCACGGCATTCATTACGCCAGCCAGCGCCTCAAAGGCTGGATGAAGGACTCGCGGCGCAAGGTGGGCATCGCTTTTCAGCCGGCGGCGGCCAAAGTTGTCTACCAACCGTTGGGCGTGGTCGGCGTGATCGTGCCCTGGAACTATCCGCTGTACCTGGCCATCGGCCCGTTGGTGGGTGCGCTGTCGGCCGGTAATCGGGTGATGCTCAAGCTCAGCGAATCAACCCCGGCCACCGGTTTACTGCTCAAGGAGCTGCTCGCGCGGGTCTTCCCTCAAGACCTGGTCTGCGTCGTATTGGGAGAAGCCGATGTCGGCGTAGCGTTCTCTCGCCTGCCTTTCGATCATCTGCTGTTCACCGGTGCCACCAGCATCGGCAAACACGTGATGCGTGCGGCGGCCGAGAACCTCACCCCGGTGACCCTCGAACTCGGCGGCAAGTCCCCGGCCATCGTGTCCCAGGATGTGCCACTCAAAGACGCCGCCGAACGTATCGCCTTCGGCAAAACCCTGAACGCCGGGCAAACCTGCGTAGCCCCGGATTACGTACTGGTGCCGCAAGACCGTGTGGACGGTTTCATCGACGCTTATCGCCAGGTGATTCGCGGTTTTTATCCGACACTTACTGACAACCCGGACTACACCGCCATCATCAACGAGCGGCAACTGGCGCGTCTCAACGGCTACATCAGCGATGCCACCAGCAAAGGTGCGCAGTTGATTCCGCTGTTCGATCAGGGCCAGGGCCGGCGCATGAGTCACAGCCTGCTGCTCAACGTCACCGACGACATGACGGTGATGCAGGACGAAATCTTCGGCCCCCTGCTGCCCATCGTGCCGTACAAGAATCTGGACGAGGCGTTTGCCTACATCAACCAACGCCCTCGCCCACTGGCGCTGTATTACTTCGGCTACGACAAGCGCGAACAGAACCGCGTGCTCCACGAAACCCATTCCGGGGGTGTCTGCCTCAATGACACCCTGCTGCACGTCGCTCAGGACGACATGCCGTTTGGTGGCATCGGCGCCTCGGGCATGGGCCATTACCACGGCCACGAAGGCTTCCTGACCTTCAGCAAGGCCAAAGGTGTGTTGATCAAACAGCGCTTTAACGCATCGAAGCTGATCTACCCGCCGTACGGAAAGTCCATTCAGAAACTGATCCAGAAGCTGTTTATCCGCTAACGATCATCACCACCGGGTAACAACAATAATGAACCCAAGCTTGACCGACACACCCGCGCTGTCACGGCGCGGCCTGCTGAAATTCAGCCTCGGCGCGAGTGCATTTCTGGCCACGGCCGGATTGGGCGCGAGCCTCAGCGGCTGCTCGTCGAGCACTCCGGCGACCGGCTTCGCGATTCTGCGCAGCGGCGACCTGCTGTTTTTGCGCGCACTGATCCCGGTGATGCTCGAGGGCGCTGTCGCGGCCGAGAAAATGCCGGCATCGGTCGACCAGACCTTGCACAGCCTGGATAACAGCCTGAATCACCTGTCACCGGAAATGCTCAAGCTGACCCAGCAATTATTCGATGTGCTGGGGATGGCCGTGACTCGCGGACCGCTGACCGGGATCTGGGGTAGCTGGGAAAACGCCAACGCCAGTGAAGTCCGGCACTTCCTTGATCGATGGGAAAACAGCTCGTTGAGCTTGTTGCGCATGGGGCATAGCTCGTTACTGCAACTGGTGATGATGGCGTGGTACAGCCGGGCCGAATCGTGGGTGCATTGCGGGTATCCCGGACCGCCTACGGTCTGAAACCGAGTCGACCCATCGCGGGTAAGCCCGTTCCCACAGGGGATCGCGTCCCCCTGTGGGAGCGAGCCTGCTCGCGATGGCGCCCGGAAGAACACTCCAAAAATAACAACTAGAGAACCTGAGAATGCCTGTACCCGATCCGTTCCGAGAAGGCCTGTCCCGTGGCTGGAAAACCTACAATGGCTCGCAACTGACCCAAGACCTGACCCTCGAAGCGGACGTGGCGATCATCGGCAGCGGCGCTGGCGGCGGCACCACGGCTGAAATCCTCAGCGCGGCCGGCTACAAGGTGCTGCTGATCGAAGAAGGCCCGCTCAAGACCAGCAGCGACTTCAAGATGCTCGAAGACCAGGCCTACTCCAGCCTCTACCAGGAAGGTATCGGGCGCATGAGCAAGGATGGCGCGATCACCATCCTTCAGGGCCGGGCGGTGGGCGGCACCACGCTGATCAACTGGACGTCGAGCTTTCGCTCGCCAGCCCCGACGCTCGAACACTGGGCCAAGGAGCACGATGTCAAAGGCCACACGCCAGCCGAAATGGCGCCGTGGTTCGAGAAAATGGAACAACGTCTCGGCGTCGCACCGTGGATGGTGCCACCCAACGCCAACAACGACGTGATCCGCAAAGGCTGTGAAAAACTCGGCTACAGCTGGCACGTCATCCCGCGCAACGTGCGCGGTTGCTGGAACCTCGGCTATTGCGGCATGGGCTGCCCGACCAACGCCAAGCAATCGATGCTGGTCACGACCATTCCGGCAACGCTGGAAAAAGGCGGCGAGCTGTTGTATCTGACCCGCGCGGAAAAACTGTCGATCAAGGACGGCAAAGTCACCGGTTTGCACTGCGTGGCGATGGACGACCGTTGCGTCGCGCCGACCGGCCGCACGATCACGGTCAAGGCACGCCATTACGTCCTGGCCGGCGGCGGGATCAACAGCCCGGGGCTGCTCCTGCGTTCTGATGCACCGGATCCGCACAAGCGCCTGGGCAAACGCACGTTCCTGCATTTGGTAAACATGTCCGCCGGGCTGTTCGACGAGGTGATCAACCCGTTCTACGGCGCGCCGCAGTCAATCTATTCCGACCATTTCCAATGGCAGGACGGCGCTACCGGCAAGATGGCCTACAAACTCGAAGTCCCGCCGCTGCACCCGGCACTGGCGACAACCCTGCTCGGCGGTTTCGGCAAGGAAAACGCCCAGCACATGGAGCACCTGCCCCACACCCACGCCATGCTCGCGTTGCTGCGCGACGGGTTCCATCCCGACAGCCCCGGCGGCAGCGTCGAACTGCGCAGCGACAATACGCCAGTGCTCGACTATCAAGTCTCGCCCTATGTCTGGGACGGCTTGCGCCGAGCTTTCCACAGCATGGCCGAGATCCAGTTCGCCGGTGGCGCCAAAGCGGTGATGCCGATGCACGCCGATGCTCGCTACGTGAAAACCCTGGCCGAAGCGCGCACGCTGATCGATGGCTTGAGCCTTGAGTTGTACCGCACACGCTTGGGCAGCGCCCACGTGATGGGCGGTTGTGCGATGGGTGAAGACCCGAAAAACGCCGTCACCGACAGCCTCGGCCGTCATCACCAGCTCAGCAATCTGTCGGTCCATGATGGCTCGCTGTTTCCCACCAGCATTGGCGCAAACCCGCAACTGTCGATCTATGGGCTGACGGCGCAACTGGCCACTTCCCTGGCCGAACGTTTGAAAAACCCATGAAAAGGGAGAATATTCTTATCGTCTATAGTGCTTTCTTACCCAACAGGCGACTTGGCCGACCGGGAAGGCTGCGATACCATCCGACTCCCCAACGGACTCCCGCCAGGACGACGCGATGAACCGAGTGTTGTACCCAGGTACCTTCGACCCTATTACCAAGGGCCATGGCGACTTGGTCGAACGCGCCGCGCGCCTGTTCGATCATGTCATCATTGCCGTTGCCGCCAGCCCCAAGAAAAACCCGCTGTTTCCTCTGGAACAACGTGTGGAGCTGGCCCGCGAGGTCACTAAACATCTGCCGAACGTTGAAGTTGTCGGTTTCTCGACGCTGCTCGCCCACTTCGCCAAAGAGAAGAATGCCAACGTGTTCTTGCGTGGTTTGCGCGCGGTGTCGGACTTCGAATACGAATTCCAGCTGGCCAACATGAACCGCCAGCTGGCGCCGGATGTGGAAAGCCTTTTTCTCACACCGTCCGAGCGTTATTCGTTCATTTCCTCGACGCTGGTCCGTGAAATCGCAGCGCTTGGCGGCGATATCACCAAGTTCGTCCACCCTGCGGTGGCCGACGCCCTCACCGAACGTTTTAAGAAATAAAGCCGGGCACCGTCTGTAGGAGCTGGCGTAGCCTGCGATCCGCAAAACGTCGCGCCCGCGTGCACTGCGGGCGCCAATGCGGCACAATTGTGCGCATTGGTTTATTGCGCCCGGGCCTGCCGCCCTGGCTGGAGTTAGCATGTCCCTGATCATCACCGACGATTGCATCAACTGCGACGTCTGCGAACCCGAGTGCCCGAACGCCGCCATTTCCCAAGGCGAAGAGATCTACGTGATCGACCCGAACCTGTGCACGCAGTGTGTCGGCCACTACGACGAACCTCAGTGCCAGCAAGTGTGCCCGGTGGATTGCATTCCACTGGACGAAGCGCATCCAGAGACTGAAGACGAGTTGATGGAGAAGTACCGGAAGATTACCGGTAAGGCTTGAGATTTTTGCTGCCTGTCTTAGCTCCCACAGGGGATTTGTGAACGACGCAAGCCCAATGTGGGAGCGAGCCTGCTCGCGATGACGTCATCAGCCACGCCGAACATTTAACTGGTTACCGCGCTTCAGCTCTGACAGCGAGGACAAAAGACGCTCGCACGCTGCCCGAGTTTCACATCCCGCAGGTCTGTGCCGCAGACCTTGCAGGGCTGATGGCCTCGGCCGTACACGAACAGTTCCTGCTGGAAGTAACCCGGCTGACCGTCACCGCCGATAAAGTCGCGCAACGTGGTACCGCCGCGCTCGATGGCAGCGGCCAGGATGCGTTTGATCTCGATCGCCAGTTTCAAATAACGCGCCCGGGAAATGCTCTTGGCTTCGCGGCGCGGATCGATACCGGCGGCGAACAGCGCTTCGGTCGCGTAGATATTGCCGACGCCCACCACCACCGCGTTATCCATGATGAACGGCTTGACCGCCATGGAGCGCCCGCGAGACTGCTGGAACAAGCGCTCGCCGTCGAACAGGTCGGTCAACGGCTCCGGTCCCAGGCGAATCAGCAACTCGTGGTTATATGGGTCGAGACTCCAGAGCATCGCACCAAACCGACGCGGGTCGGTGTAGCGCAGCGCCAGGCCGGACTCCAGTTCGATGTCTACATGCTCATGCTTGGCCGCCGGCAGACCGGCTTCCACCAGCCGCAAATTCCCCGACATGCCCAAATGGCTGATCAGCGTGCCGACTTCGGCATTGATCAACAAGTACTTCGCACGCCGTTCCACCAGCACGATGCGCTGTCCGGAAAGCCGCACATCAAGGTCTTCCGGAATCGGCCAGCGCAAGCGCCGGTCCCGTACGATCACCCGGCTGACCCGTTGGCCTTCCAGGTGCGGCGCAATTCCGCGGCGGGTGGTTTCGACTTCTGGCAGTTCAGGCATGGGGCACTCGAATCAGGCTATCCAACGCTCAGCGATGAGTGCCAAGGTCACGAATCGTTTGCTTGAGCGTCTCG
This sequence comes from Pseudomonas sp. BE134, assembly GCF_031456105.1. Taxonomy (NCBI): domain Bacteria; kingdom Pseudomonadati; phylum Pseudomonadota; class Gammaproteobacteria; order Pseudomonadales; family Pseudomonadaceae; genus Pseudomonas; species Pseudomonas sp. BE134. The sequence goes on from NZ_JAVDUA010000002.1 coordinate 76,090, forward strand.
AAGTCATAGTCCGAGAGGCCGACATAATCGAGCACCAGATGCCCGATGCTGTTCCATTCGTGATCTTCGGCCTGGTTGCCCAATACCCGATAGGACGCACAAATGTGTTCGGCCATCTTCAGAATCGCCAGCAGGTTCTTGAGCTGGGCATTGCGCGACGACTCATCGCTGAAGATCGCCAACGCGTTATGGTGATTGGCGATAGCGGCGGTCACATGATCCGGCAGGCGCCAGGACTTGGCGGTGTAATATCCCACCACGGCATGGTTGGTATTGAACGCCCGGTTCTCGGTGTCCACCACCCGGCATTCGGCACTGGCGTTAGCATACGCCTGTTCCAGAACCGTCATGTATTGGGGGAAACGCTGAAGCATCAACGGCACACCGCAATCGTGGAACAACCCCAGGGCGTACGCTTCATCACCGGCCTGAGCGCCAATGCGCTTGGCCAGGGTCAGGCAGGTCATCGCCACGTCTTGAGCCGTGTCCCAGAAACGGTTCAAAGTGACAATGGTGTCGTCATTCATCTCGCCCTTGATCGACTGCGCGTTGATCAGGTTGATGATTGAGCGGCTGCCCAGCAGATTCACCGCACGCTGGATCGAGGCGATCTTGTTGCTCAAGCCGTAATACGGCGAGTTGACGATCTTCAGCAACGCGCCAGAGAGGCCCGGGTCTTGGGAGATCAGCTTCGCGATCACTTCCAGGTCCGGGTCGGGCATGTACTGCTCCATCTGCAAATCCACCATGATTTGCGGCTGGGCGGGCACGCTGATGCCTTGCAGGGACTGTTGAATCTGTTCGGTCGTCAGCTCTTGGGACATAGGTACACACTCTGGGCCAGGCGCAGATTCTAGCTTCTAAAAGTTGGATCCGACACCTTGGGCCACACATCTGCTGAAGTTTCATCCATCCCCACGGCTGTCACCGCATGTCTATCCGCCAAACCGTGGCCTTGCGCAACACGCTATACTCCCGCTCTTTTTTCCGGAGCGACGTCATGTCCCTGCCTAGCCTGCGCCTTAAAGCCAACGCCGACCGTCGCCTGCGAAACGGCCACTTGTGGGTCTACAGCAACGAAATCGATGTAGCCGCCACGCCTTTGCACGGTTTCAAGGCCGGTGACCAGGCGATCCTCGAAGCGGCTGGCGGCAAGCCGCTGGGCATCGTTGCCATGAGCCCGAACAACCTGATCTGCGCCCGCCTGTTGTCGCGCGACATCAAGTTGCCGCTGGACAAGTCGTTGCTCGTTCACCGCATCAACGTCGCCCTGTCGCTGCGCGATCGCCTGTTCGACAAGCCGTTCTATCGCCTGGTCTACGGTGACTCCGACCTGCTGCCAGGCCTGGTGGTCGACCGTTTCGGTGACATCCTGGTGGTGCAGATCGCTTCGGCGACCATGGAAGCCCATAAAGAAGACGTGATCGCCGCGTTGACCCAAGTGCTCAAGCCAAGCGGCATTCTGTTCAAGAATGACTCCGCCGCCCGTGATGCCGAAGGCCTCAACCGTTACGTCGAAACCGTGTTCGGCCTGGTGCCGGAGTGGGTGGCGCTGGAAGAAAACGGCGTCAAATTTGAAGCACCCGTCATGCAAGGCCAGAAAACCGGCTGGTTCTACGACCACCGCATGAACCGCGCACGCCTGGCCCCGTATGCCAAAGGCAAACGCGTATTGGACCTCTACAGCTATATCGGTGGCTGGGGTGTGCAAGCCGCCGCGTTTGGCGCCAGTGAAGTGTTCTGCGTCGACGCTTCCGCGTTCGCCCTCGACGGCGTCGAGCGTAACGCCGCGCTGAACGGTTTCGCCGACAAAATGACCTGCATCGAAGGCGACGTGTTCGAAGCCCTGAAAGAGCTGAAAGCCAGCGAAGAACGTTTCGACGTGATCGTGGCCGACCCTCCGGCATTCATCAAACGCAAGAAAGACATGAAGAACGGTGAAGGCGCCTACCGTCGCCTGAATGAGCAAGCCATGCGCCTGCTCAGCAAGGACGGCATCCTGGTGAGCGCTTCGTGCTCGATGCACCTGCCCGAAGACGACCTGCAAAACATCCTGCTGACCAGCGCCCGCCACCTGGACCGCAATATCCAGTTGCTGGAGCGTGGCGCTCAGGGCCCGGACCACCCGGTTCACCCTGCCATCGCCGAGACTCGCTACATCAAAAGCATCACCTGCCGCCTGCTGCCAAACAGCTGATCACGCCGGCTTGACGGGGAGCCGATCGGCTCCCAGTTCTATCATCCGACATTCAATGTCAAAACTTCCTACACTTGCAGCCCTTGAGACTTGCAGGACATTTCTCTGTGTTTTTTATTTTAGAGAATATGCCTTACAAAGTTTATTCAGCCCCTCGATTGATCCGACAAAATTACTAGAACTTTCCTACTCAATCTCTCCTTGATAAGGACTCATTAGCAACTATGATTGAGTTGTCACACAGGAGTGACGCTCACTATCAACGAAAAGGAGTTCCAAACATGAAAGCAATTACTCTGGAAGCTAACAACATCGCCAACCTGGCTTTTCTGGTTGCACCCAAAGCCCGCTAAGTAAATGAAGCGCTGGGGAGTGCCGGCTACCCAGCGTTCTCTATGGAAAATCCCAGAGTGAACCGCCTACCATGCAGATAAACCCTTATCTCTTCATGCTTCCTCGCACGCCTGGTCTAATAGTTTGGGATTACAAAAATCATAAACAGTATGAACTGGACCTTGAGCATTCAACCCGGCTTGCAGAACTCATCAACAAACCGAACAGATTCAATAATAGAAACAGCATAGATATACAACTTCTTGAAGCAGGAATACTCACCACATATACACCTCCTATAATTGAGTGGGGCTGGGATGACCTGTCGAAAATATTCCATATCGGCACCAAGAACATCCCCTGCCAACATACCCCGCAAGATATTCATGAATGGTCCAGAGAGTATCTGAACCATTGCAGCGAAGTCCTGGCCACAACGACCCCGGACACGCGACTGGCGGAAAGCCTGGCAGGCGAACTGATTACGCTGCCGAAACCTGCATGCCTGCCGCAAGGCTCTCTGGCAAATACCCTGATCAACCGGAAAACCTGCCGAACCTTCACCGGGGATTCCCTCTCACTTGAAGGGGTCAGCACACTGCTCTACTTGTCCCTGGGCTACTTGCGAGAACGGGAAGATGACGTCGATGAAAGCGTTGCCGAAGGACTTGGCGCCCGGCGTACCAGTCCATCCGGGGGTGGGTTGAACGCCTGTGAGGGGTTCCTTCTTGTACAAAATGTCAGCGGCCTGAAACCCGGGTTCTATGCCTACCATCCCACCGAACATGCGTTGAGCTTCGTCAACCCACTGCCAAGCAGGCCGTTGGGGCAACTGCTGTGCGGGCAACACTTCATCAATAACTTGCCAGTCGGGCTGTTCATCACCAGTCGATTCGACAAGCTGTGGTGGAAGTATGAACACTCGCGCGCCTATCGAATGGCCTACGTTGAAGCCGGGCATATTTCCCAGACCTTCCAGTTGGTGGCCACCTCACTCGGATTGAACACCTGGCTGACCGGTGCGCTGACGGACGATCAGGTCGAAACGCTGCTGGGTCTCAATGACAGCGCAGAACAGCCTTTGTTTTTTGTCGGTTGCGGCAAGAGCAACGGCGACGTGATGTGCAAGGAGCTCAAAGCGCTGCTGAGCCCTCAGGACTCGCAACCATGACCGGTCCACTGATTGACCAGTCATCGCTTCCCGCCAGCTGGGCCGAGCGTTTCACCCTCGGCGACTGGGATAACCGGGCCGCCGTGCGAACCAGCAGGCACACCTATGTATTACCGCAGGATGTTGAACAGCAGCTGGAAACCCGACACTGGTTTCCACCAGCCTTCCTGCCGTATCTGAATCACCCGGCAGTCAAAGAAGCCGGTCGGGCAATCTCGCATCGCCTGTCGGCCAATCATCTGGTGTATTTCCTCGACTACACCACCTTGCTCGAACACCGCATCGTCAACCGATCTGTCGAAACCATCGTCCATGGCGAACTCGGCGTGTGCGTACCCCAACGCATGAAAAAGGCCGCGCTGCAGCTGTACACCGACGAGGGGTATCACGCCTTGTTTTCCAATAACCTCGCCGAACAGGTTGTAGCTCACTACGGCTTGGTCGATCGACCGGTCATGCCGCAGCGAATCACCCGACTGAACACCCTGCTCGACCGCACACCCGACAGGTACAAGCCACTGGCCTGGTTTCTCACCGGTTTCGTTTCCGAGACGATCATCGCCAAGGATCTGCTCGACATCTGTCGTGACGCGTTGGTGTGCGGCGTTCAGGAAATGCTCAGGGACCACCTCGCCGACGAGGCACGGCACAGTCGCTATTTTTCCGAAGTCTTCCACCATCTATGGCTACACCTGAACAGCGCACAACGCCTGTTCTGCGCCGGACTGTTGCCAGAGATCATTCGGGTGTTCTTTGAGGTTGATGAGCGTTGGCTGCGGGCAAGCTTTCGCAGCGTCGGCCTCAGGGAGTCAGCCTGCGCGGACATCATCGAAGGGCTATCGGACGCACAAGCCTGCTTGCAACGCGCCCGTTCGGGCGCCAGCGCCACGCTGAGCGCCCTGAACAAATCCGGGTTTTTCGATCTGCCTTTCAACCGGCAACTCTTCACCAAGGCAGGGCTATTCGATGAATGAAGGAAACGATACAGCCCATGGTAAAAAACATCGGACCATGTTCATTCTGTTGATGACCATGACGCTGCTTGGGGTTTTCCCCCTCGATGTGGTACTGCCGTCTTTTCCCGATCTGGCTGACTACTTTCAGACCTCGCCATCCGCAATTGCCCTGTCTGTCAGCGTGTTCGTCATCGGTCTGGCATTGGCTGTGGTGCTGGTCGGGCCATTGTCGGATAGATGGGGCCGCAAGAAGCTGCTGCTGGGAGGCATTGCTATCGCGACAATTGGAGCGACTGGTTGCATGGTCGCCAGCGACTACCGCTGGTTTTTGTTCTTCCGCGTGATTCAGGCGATTGGCTGCGGATCATTTTCATTGTCACAGGCGCTGATACAAGACCTTTTTGCCGGTCGAGAACGCGAGCGCATCAGGATCTGGATGGTGACGGCTGGCGGAGTGTTCATTTCAATTTCGCCACTTCTGGGAACCTGGCTGCAATCGTGCTTTGGCTGGCAAGGCAGTTTTTATGTATTCATTGCACTGGCGGTTATTGCCTGGCTAGGCGCCTACCGGCTAATCAAGGAAATCCCGTCTGCCCACAGAGCGCTACACAAGGGATTTTTCAGTGCTTATTGGCGCCTGTGTTCGGATGTACGCTTCATGGGCTACTGGTTGATTTCGGCCCTGGGCTTCGCCTGTCATTTTTCGTTCATCGTTACTTCGCCCATCATTTTCATGGAACGTCTGGCGCTTTCGCCGTATGAGTTCGCCTGGACATTGTTGCTGTATGGCGTGGCCTATGTATTCGGCGGAGTATTAGCCAGCGTGCTACATCGATACCTGCAAGCCAACACCCAGATCATTATCGGCCTGGGCCTGATTGCGGTTTCAGGCGGGGTGATGCTGTGGCTGAATCGCCAGTTCGGTCTTTCTGCGGCGACGGTGTTGATCTCCATGCTGATTTGCACCATCGGCACCACCATTGCCAGGCCAATCGCCAACTCCAAAGCCATGAGTTTCTACCCGGAAAATGCCGGGGCCTCCACCTCGGTCGGGGGCATGCTGATTTTCATGTTCGGCGGTGTAACCAGCTCGGTAATCAATCTGATGCCCGAAAACCTGACCACGACTCTGGCTCTGGGCTTTCTGACACTGAGCATTGCCGGGCTTGGAGTGAACGCAGTGATCAATCACAAGACTCAACAGGCACTCAGTACCGGGTGAAACGTGCCAGTCGTCATTCCGCACGCTCCGTCTGCACTGGATCAACGCTTCCCGGCATTCCCTCCTGACGCCAGCCGTGTAGAATCGCGACATTCATCGCCAGTCATCCCCCGGCGGGTTTATGAGCTCAAGCTGAAGCGCGCGGCGATCCCGCAAAGTTATCGGCAACTTCCGGACACACGGCCATTTCTGAGTGTTCCAGACGTCAATAGAAGCTCACTTCCCTTTTGATACCTGATTAGCCGCCCGGAGTGCTTCATGCCTGATTACCGCTCGAAAACATCCACCCACGGCCGCAACATGGCCGGTGCCCGCGCACTGTGGCGCGCCACGGGGATGAAAGATGACGACTTCAAAAAGCCGATCATCGCCATTGCCAACTCGTTCACCCAGTTCGTACCGGGCCACGTCCACCTCAAGGACCTGGGCCAACTAGTCGCCCGCGAAATCGAACGCGCCGGTGGTGTTGCCAAAGAATTCAACACCATCGCAGTGGATGACGGCATTGCCATGGGCCACGACGGCATGCTGTATTCGCTGCCGAGTCGCGAAATCATCGCCGACTCCGTCGAGTACATGGTCAACGCCCACTGCGCCGACGCCATTGTCTGTATCTCCAACTGCGACAAGATCACCCCTGGCATGTTGATGGCGTCCCTGCGCCTGAACATCCCGGTGATCTTCGTCTCCGGCGGCCCGATGGAAGCCGGCAAGACCAAACTGGCCAGCCACGGTCTCGACCTCGTCGACGCCATGGTGATCGCCGCCGACTCCAGCGCTTCTGACGAGAAAGTTGCTGAGTACGAGCGCAGCGCGTGCCCGACGTGCGGTTCGTGCTCCGGCATGTTCACCGCCAACTCGATGAACTGCCTGGTCGAGGCCCTGGGCCTGGCATTGCCGGGCAACGGTTCGACCCTGGCCACCCACAGCGACCGCGAGCAATTGTTCCTGCAAGCCGGGCGCACCATTGTCGAGCTGTGCAAGCGTTACTACGGCGAAAACGACGAGTCGGTACTGCCGCGCAACATTGCCAACTTCAAGGCGTTCGAAAACGCCATGACGCTGGACATTGCCATGGGCGGCTCCACCAACACCATCCTGCACTTGCTGGCCGCGGCCCAGGAAGCCGAGATCGATTTCGACCTGCGCGACATCGACCGTCTGTCCCGTCACGTACCGCAACTGTGCAAAGTCGCGCCGAACATCCAGAAGTACCACATGGAAGACGTGCACCGTGCCGGCGGGATCTTCAGCATCCTCGGCTCGCTGGCCCGTGGCGGCCTGCTGCACACCGACCTGCCGACTGTGCACAGCAAGACGCTGGCCGAGGGCATCGCCAAGTGGGACATCACCCAGACCGACGACGAAGCCGTGCATCACTTCTTCAAGGCCGGCCCGGCAGGCATTCCGACGCAAACCGCGTTCAGCCAGTCGACCCGTTGGGAAACCCTGGACGACGACCGTGAAAACGGCTGCATCCGCAGTGTCGAGCACGCTTACTCGAAAGAAGGCGGCCTGGCCGTTCTCTACGGCAACATCGCGCTGGATGGCTGTGTGGTGAAAACCGCGGGCGTCGACGAATCGATCCACGTCTTCGAAGGCAACGCGAAGATCTTCGAAAGTCAGGACAGCGCCGTGCGCGGCATCCTTGCTGACGAAGTGAAGGCCGGCGACATCGTGATCATTCGTTACGAAGGCCCGAAAGGCGGCCCGGGCATGCAGGAAATGCTGTACCCGACTTCCTACCTGAAATCCAAAGGCCTGGGCAAAGCCTGCGCCCTGCTCACCGACGGCCGTTTCTCCGGCGGCACCTCGGGCTTGTCCATCGGCCACGCTTCGCCAGAAGCAGCGGCTGGCGGCGCAATTGGTCTGGTGCAGGACGGCGACAAAGTGCTGATCGACATTCCGAACCGCTCGATCAACCTGTTGATCAGCGACGAAGAAATGGCTGGGCGCCGTGCCGAGCAGGATCAGAAAGGCTGGAAGCCCGTGGAAAAACGTCCACGCAAGGTGACCACCGCACTGAAAGCCTACGCCCTGCTGGCGACCAGCGCCGACAAGGGTGCGGTGCGTAACAAGGCGATGCTCGACGGGCTGTAAGCGTCAATCGCAGAAATAAAAATGCCCCGCCAAGTGCGGGGCTGATCGTTCCCACGCTCCCGCGTGGGAACGATCAGCTTCAGTGCTTACTGAATCTCTTCCGGCTTGACGATCACCCAGTTCTTGTCCGCCGTGACTTCCAGCCCTTCCTGGGCCTGGACCGCAGCGTTCTTGGCCATCATGCCGTTAATCTGAGTCATGTATTTGTCTTTGCGGTTGACCCACAAGTGGATGCCGCCCTTTTTCACGTCGACGCTGTGGAACAGCATGTAACCGTCGCTGCTCGGGGTGTCGCCACCGACCAGCACCGGTTTTTTCCACTGATCGATGTAGGTCAGGATTGCCGCTTGTTTACCAGCCATCCAGGTCGCCGGGGTCCACAGGTACGGGGTCAATTCGAGGCCAAGGTTAGCCTTCTCGTCATACTTGCCCGCAGTGATCTGTTTGCGCGCGGTGGTCAGTTCGCCGGACTTCGGGTCCTTGAGCAACAAGCTCACGCCGATGACGTTCTGTGGTTTGACGTTGTAGCCGTACTTGGGATCGGAGGCGACCATACGCACCAACTCTTCAGAGGCGGCGGTCATCACGTAGACCTCGATGCCGTTCTCCATCAGTTTGTTGTACAACTCAGTCTGGCCGGTGAAGACTTTCGGCGGGTTAACGTCGAGTTTTTTGACGACGTCGCCTTCGTAATAAGTGGTGGGCACTGGTTTGCCGGACGCCATCAATTCGTCGACATAACCTTTGAGTTCCTTGAGCGTGAAACCAGAGAACACTTGGGCGACCCAGGGGTAGCACACCATGTCGTCGAGTTCGCAGAGGCGGTAGTAGTAGCTGAACAGACTTTCCTTGTGGTCGGCGGTGTCTTTGAACGGAATCAGTTTCAGAGAGGGGTCGAGTTTGTCGCGGGTGATCAGGCCCTTGTTTTCCATGAACGGCAGCAACGACTCTTCCAGGTCGTAGCGGTAACTGGTGTTGTCCATGTCGAACACCGCGTAGTTACCTTTGTTGGCGTTGGCGGCAATCATTGCGTCCAGCGCCTTGGCCTGATCGGCCGGCCAGTGTTTCAAGTCGGTGGCGAATACCTGGCCGGCAAGGCCCAGGCAAAGTGCGGCAGCCAGTAATTTCGGTACTAATTTCATCGACATGCTTCTCCTTATTAAACGTCCCTGAATTTGGAAGACATCCACGCTAACAAATAAGTGTGACACTCCTCGTCTGCCAGCGACCGCTACCGTACCCATCACGCCAACTGCATCCCTGACAGCGACACCGGCTTATTCCAAAAACGACAGACACCCTCTGTTTTTGATATTAATTCATTAGATATCAAGCTGTTAGGCTTGCCGGCTCGCGGCTGCCCCGGAAGGTAGCTGGCACATGTCTGATCGGAGTGTTTATGAATCTGCCGCTGATCCTCAATCTGCTGGTGTTCCTTGCCCTGCTGTTTGGCCTGGCACAAACCCGTCACTCCACCTGGAGCCTGGCGAAAAAAGTCCTGCTCGCGCTGGTGCTGGGCGTGGTGTTTGGTGTGGCGCTCCACACCGTTTACGGCACCGGCAATCCGGTATTGAAAGCCTCGATCAGCTGGTTCGATCTGGTGGGCAACGGTTACGTGCAGTTGCTGCAAATGATCGTGATTCCACTGGTGTTCGCCTCGATCCTCAGCGCCGTGGCCCGCCTGCACAACGCGTCGTCCCTGGGCAAGATCAGCTTCCTGACCATGGGCACACTGCTGTTCACCACCACCCTGGCGGCGTTGATCGGCATCGGTTTGACCAACCTGTTTGGCTTGACCGCTGAAGGCCTGGTGGCCGGCACTCAGGAACTGGCGCGCCTGCAAACCATCCAGTCCGACTATGCCGGCAAGGTCGCCGACCTCAACGTGCCGCAACTGCTGCTCTCATTCATTCCGCAAAACCCGTATGCCGATCTGGCTCGCGCCAAGCCGACCTCAATCATCAGCGTGGTTATTTTTGCAGCGTTCCTCGGGGTCGCTGCGCTGCAATTGCTGAAGGATGACATCGAGAAAGGTCAGAAAGTGATCAACGCCATCGACACCCTGCAAGCCTGGGTAATGCGTCTGGTGCGCCTGGTGATGAAACTCACCCCGTACGGTGTACTGGCGCTGATGACCAAAGTGGTCGCCGGCTCCAACCTCCAGGACATCATCAAGCTCGGCAGTTTTGTGGTGGTGTCCTACCTCGGTCTGGGCCTGATGTTTGTGGTTCACGGCGTGTTGGTGTCGGCGGCCGGGATCAACCCGCTGCGGTTCTTCCGCAAGGTCTGGCCGGTGCTGACGTTTGCCTTCACCAGCCGCTCCAGCGCCGCGACGATTCCGCTGAGCATCGAAGCGCAGACCAGCCGTTTGGGCATCCCTCAGTCCATCGCCAGTTTCGCCGCATCGTTCGGCGCAACCATTGGCCAGAATGGCTGTGCGGGCCTGTACCCGGCGATGTTGGCGGTGATGGTGGCGCCGACCGTGGGTATCAACCCGATGGACCCGCTGTGGATTGCAACGCTGGTGGCGATTGTGACGCTGAGCTCGGCCGGTGTAGCAGGCGTGGGCGGTGGCGCGACGTTTGCCGCACTGATCGTGCTGCCGGCGATGGGCTTGCCGGTGTCACTGGTGGCGTTGCTGATTTCGGTCGAGCCGCTGATTGATATGGGGCGTACGGCGCTGAATGTCAGTGGTTCGATGACGGCCGGGGCGATTACCAGCCAGATCATGCAGCAGACGGATAAAGAACTTCTGGGTGCGGATGAGCATTCGGAGTTGGTTCACGCTTAAATTCTTTAGCGTCTGATCTGGCCTCATCGCCAGCAGGCTGGCTCCCACAGGGGATTTGGGGGATTACACAATCTGTGTTTCACCTCAAACTCACTGTGGGAGCCAGCCTGCTGGCGATGCTTTTAGGCTTTTTCCCAGACTTCGAAATTGTACGCCGGCTTATCGCCTTCAGCCGGATTCGCCACATTCGACACCAGTTTCCACTGGTTCAAATCAAACTCCGGAAACCACGCATCCCCCTCCGGGCTCAGCGCCACGCGCGTCAGGTACAACCGGTCCGCCTGAGCCATCCCCTGCGCATACAACTGCGCGCCGCCAATCAGCATCAGTTCATCGACGCCCTGCTCTTTTGCCCAGGCTTCGGCGCGAACCACGGCGGCCTCCAGCGACGGATAGACTTCCGCGCCTTCCAGCACCAGATCGAGCTGACGGCTGACCACGATGTTCAACCGCCCCGGCAGCGGTCGTCCGAGGGAATCCCAGGTGTTGCGACCCATGATGATCGGCTTGCCGAGGGTGGTGGCCTTGAAGTATTTGAAGTCCCCCGGCAAGTGCCAGGGCATGCTGTTGTCGACGCCGATCACGCGGTTTTCACCGAGGGCTGCGATCAGGCTGAGGGGGAGTGATTTAGTCATGCCGACGAGGATACCAGAGCCATCCGTACCCCGATAAGCGCCACAGCGGTTATGCTCACAGCTCAATGGAGCGACGGGATGGCGCGTGACTGAACTGACTGGATTGCAAAACCTCTGGCTGACCGAAACCGTACGCCTGCGTGAAGAACACGCCGGCCCCCTGGAAGATCTGGAAGCCAACCGACTGGCCCGCAGCGCCGGCGGTGACCTGCCGACACGGATTCAACGTCGGGCCATTTGGCTGGCCGAACGCGATGGTTTGGCCAGCGCCCTCCAGCACTGGCTGCAAGGCGCGCGGTTGGCGCTGATCGTGCTGGCAGTGCTGGCGGTGGTCAGCGGCGCCGGTCTGGCCTTTGCCGCGATGGGCGACGGACAGTTCCCGGTGAACGTGTTCTGGGCCTTGGGCAGCCTGCTCGGGCTGAACCTGATTCTGTTGCTGAGCTGGGCGCTGGGCCTGCTCTTCGCCGGCGAACAGGGCGCCACCCTCGGGCGCTTATGGTTGTGGCTCAGCGAAAAACTCGCCCGCGATGCCAAAGCCGCACAACTCGCCCCGGCCCTGCTGTTGTTGCTACAACGACAGAAACTCAATCGCTGGGCCATCGGCACGTTGGTCAACGGCCTGTGGCTGCTGGCAATGCTCAGCGCCCTGGCGATTCTGCTGACGTTGATGGCCACCCGGCGCTACGGCTTCGTCTGGGAAACCACTATTTTGAGCGCTGACACTTTCGTCGCCATGACTCAGGCCCTCGGCGCGCTGCCGGCCTTGATCGGCTTCAGCGTACCCACCGTGGAGATGATCCGCGCCAGCGGCGACGCTGCGCTGAACATCGAAAGTGCCCGTCAGGCCTGGGCCGCCTGGCTGGTGGGTGTCCTGCTGATCTACGGGGTACTGCCGCGTCTGCTACTGATGTTGTTTTGCCAGTGGCGCTGGAAAACCGGCCAAGCGAAATTGCATCTGGACCTGAACCTGCCCGGCTATGCGCAACTGCGCGAACGATTGATGCCCACTAGCGAACGCCTGGGTATCAACGATGCAGCACCGGAGAAACTCCATCGTGTGGAAGGCGGTGTCACTGATCAGCAAAGCGACGGTGCCCTGCTGGTCGCCATCGAACTGGATGACCAACGCCCATGGCCGCCGCAACTGCCGAAAACCGTGGGCAACGCCGGCGTTCTCGACAGCCGTGAATCGCGCAATCGACTCCTCGAACAATTGAGCCGCTTTCCACCCGCGCGCCTGGCCATCGCTTGCGACCCACGTCGCTCGCCGGACCGTGGCAGCCTGGCGCTGATCGCCGAACTGGCGCGCAATGCCGCGGCCACCCGCGTCTGGCTGTTGCAAGCACCACCTGGCGAAGCGCTGGATGCCGAACGGCTGGGCGACTGGCATATAGCGCTGCAAAACCTGGAGCTGCCGTTCGCCGATTGCGCACCGCTGAACTGGCTGGAGAGCGGTCATGACTAATGCCTGGAAGGCACCGTTGAAGCTGGCCGTGGTCGGCCACACCAACGTCGGCAAAACTTCATTGCTGCGCACGTTAACCCGTGATGTCGGTTTCGGCGAAGTGTCCCATCGCCCCAGCACCACGCGCCACGTCGAAGGCGCGCGCTTGTCGGTGGATGGCGAGCCGTTACTCGACCTCTATGACACGCCCGGCCTGGAAGACGCCATCGCCCTGCTCGACTACCTCGAACGCCTGGAGCGTCCGGGCGAGCGCCTCGACGGCCCGGCACGCCTGGGCAGATTCCTTGAGGGCAGTGAAGCCCGGCAGCGCTTTGAGCAGGAAGCCAAAGTGTTGCGGCAACTGCTCACCTGCGACGCCGGCCTCTACGTGATCGATGCCCGCGAACCGGTGCTGGCCAAGTACCGCGACGAACTGGAAGTGCTGGCCAGTTGCGGCAAGCCGCTGCTACCGGTGCTGAATTTCGTCAGCAGCGCCAACCACCGCGAACCGGATTGGCGCGAAGCGTTGGCGCGTCTGGGCTTGCATGCCCTCGTGCGTTTCGACAGCGTCGCCCCGCCGGAAGATGGCGAACGTCGCCTCTATGAAAGCCTGGCCCTGTTGCTGGAAAACTCCCGTGAACAGCTTGAGCGATTGATCGCCGATCAACAGGCTCAGCGCCTGGCCCGTCAGCAAAGCGCGGGGCGGCTGATTGCCGAGTTGCTGATTGATTGCGCCGCCTGCCGGCGCAGCGTGGCCAGCGATGCGGAGCAGGAACAGCACGCCATCAGCGAACTGCACAAAGCCGTGCGCCAGCGCGAACAACGTTGCGTTGAGGCGCTGCTCAAGCTTTACGCGTTTCGCCCGCAAGATGCAGCGGCCAGTGATCTGCCGCTGCTCGATGGCCGTTGGGGCGATGATCTGTTCAACCCGGAAACCCTGAAACAGCTCGGTGTGCGGGTCGGCAGCGGGATCGCCGCCGGCGCAGCAGCCGGGGCCGGAGTCGACTTGCTGGTGGGCGGTCTGACCCTCGGTGCGGCAGCATTGGCCGGCGCGATTGCCGGCGGCGCACTGCAAACCGCGCGCAGCTATGGCAGTCGGTTAATGGGCAAGATCAAAGGCCAACGAGAGCTGACCATCGATGACAGCGTGCTGAGGCTGTTGGCATTGCGTCAGCGCCAACTGCTCCAGGCGCTGAACGCGCGCGGGCACGCGGCAATGGACAGCATTCAGGTCGCCACGCCGCAGGACAAGACCTGGCGCGAAGGCAAGTTGCCCGAAGCCCTGAACAAGGCTCGGGCGCATCCGCAGTGGTCCTCGCTCAACCCGCAGTCAAAGCTGAATCAGGGGGAAAGGCAGGAGCAGATTGAGGTGTTGGCGCAGCAGTTGTAGAGCTTGAGGCTTTGCGGTGATCCTGCTGATCCCTTCGCGGGCAAGCCCGCTCCCACAAGGGCAACGGTGAACTTGTGGGAGCGGGCTTGCCCTAATGCCAGTCAGTTAAGCCAAACCGCACTTTGTAGCAGCTGGCGAAGCCTGCGTTCGGCTGCGTAGCAGTCGTGAAACCTGAGTTTGCGGTCTTCCTGAAACACCGCATCGCCTGATTTCACGACTGCTGCGTCCGAACGCGGCCCGAGCCGAACGCAGGCTTCGCCAGCTGCTACGTACAGTGTTATGGCTTAACTGATCGGCATTAGGGCTTGCCCGCGATGGCCTTCATTCGGTCTAAAGCCCGATCACCACCAGCCAACTTTCAAAAACTCGCGCACCAATGCACTGACCCGGCTTCGATCCGTGCGATTCGCCCGGCCATCGTTGTCCACGTCTGTACTCAACACCACCGAGTACACCCCGTCGTTATCAAGGTCGTGAACAGCCGCTTTATAGGCAATTTGCGCCCCTTCATGGAAGTGCAGCCTCACCGTTTCGGGGGTGCCATCGGCGCTGGGGTTTTGCGAGAAGATGCGCAAATGCCGCACCTCGCTTTCGCCAGCGTTGTACCAGGCACATTTCAAATAGGTTGTGCCCAATCGCTTCAACCTGTGCAGGTCCGCTTGCGTGGCTTCGCGCTGTAGCTGTTCATCCTCATAAAAGTGGACGTGCAAGGTATCCGGCTGGCCTTGACCGCTTTGATCCTGTGCGATGACTTTGAGATAACGCATCCATGCGCTCCTGTCGAAAAGTTCAGCCTGGACCTGATCGACTCTACGGTCCATACCCCCAATTCGCTATCGCACGTGGGGCAAGTCAACACACTTCGCGGGACAACAGACCCGCAGCCTTGCGCTTCAAGATGTCGAGATCAGTGAGCGGCACGTGCGTTTCCTTGGCCAACTCATCCCACTGACGCATGCGCAAACTGACCTCACACAGAGGATCCTGCTCGAAGGCTTCAGCCTCGGCAGCATTCATAACGCCGCCCTGATATTCCAGCGTGCGCCGGCTGGCTTCGCTCAATCGTGCGTAGTACCCGGGTTCCTTCAACGTCAGATAACGCTTGGCCTGCACGTGGTATTCCACCAGTCGAGCCATGCGCTCGCTGAACCCAGCGCGGCGCAAGTAGTCGGCGCCCAGCCGTTCGTGGCTGACCACGCCGAAGCCGCCCATATTCTCGGCGCTTTCTTCGCAGATGTGCCCGATGTCATGGAAGAACGCGGCCAGCACCACTTCATCGTCGAAGCCTTCGGCCATCGCCCGTTGCGCGGCTTGGGACATATGTTCGACCTGTGACACCGGCTCGCCGATGTAGTCGCTGTCGCCAAAGCGTTCATACAGACCGAACACCTCGGCGATCACCTGTGCGGGGTTGCCCATCAACGCTCTCCCAACAAAGTCGCCACATTGCGTTCAGCCATCGCCGGTCCGACGCTCATGCCGACGCCAGTGTGCATCAGTACAACGCTCACACCCGGCATCGGTCGCAGTAAGGAGAATGGCCCCGGCCCCCGTGATCCATAAACACCCTGCCAGCGCTCAACCACTTGCACCTTGCAGCCCAACGTCTGCTCGGCCAATTCAATCATCCAGTCGTCCACTTGCTCGGCGTTGAACGGCGAGGGATCGCTGCCGTAGTGGTGAGAGTCGCCGATGATCAATTCGCCATAGGGTGTCGGGCTGATCAGCAAGTGAATACCGTTGTCATGCAGATGCGGCTCGTCTCGCAGAATCTGCGCCTGCACCGCCGCCGCTTCCGGCAGATCGGCAAAGGCGCCGTAGTGCACGCAACTCAAACCGGTGAGCAACGCATGTTGCAGATTGAGGTTGATCTGGGGGCGGGCGCGGAGCATTTGCAGGCGGCAGATTTGCGGGTTGAGCGCGGCAATCGGCTCGGCCAGCAACGTCTGATAATCGTGGCCGGAGCACACGATGATCTGCTCGGCGCTGAAGGTGCCGGCAGTGCTGTGCAAGCGGCCCGGCTCGACGTCGCGGACCAGCGTCGAAAAGTGAAAAGTGACGCCGAGTTCGCGGCGCAGGTAGTCGATCAACGCCGCAATCGCCTCGCGGGAATACAGTTGCTGATCGTCCATCCCGTGCAATGCAGCGCGGTGATGGCTGAACTGGCCGCCGTACAGATCACGCAATGCAGCACCGCGCAGCAGCTCGACGCGGTAACCGTGTTCCACAGCGCGGCCGGCGCAAAACGCCTCAAGCAGATGTTCTTCCGCTTCGGTGCGAGCGAACAGGTACGAACCGTTGCGCTTGAGTTGCAGGCCGGCGAGTTGCGCCCATTGGCCCCAGATCTCACGGCTAGCCTTGGCCAGTTCGAGCATCGGGCCCGGCGGCTGACCAGTAACGAGCGCCTGACCGAAGTTGCGCACCGAGGCGCCCAGGGGCGTTTCGCTGCGTTCGAAAACCGTGACGTTGAGACCGCGTCGGGCGGCGGCGTAAGCGTGGGACAGGCCGAGGATGCCGGCGCCGACGATCAGCATGTCGTTGTGTTGTGTCATGAAGTTACCCCAATGATCGTTCCCACGCTCCGCGTGGGCATGATTCCCGTGACGCTCTGCGTCACAGTGGACGCAGAGCGTCCATGGCTGCATTCCCACGCGGAGCGTGGGAACGATCGGTGTCAGTTACTTGGCAGCCACTTTCTCGGACTTGCCGTCATAGCGCTTGCGCCATTCGGTCAGGATCTCGTCGCGGTTTTTCGAGGCCCAGGCGAAGTCGTTCTTGATCAAGCGCTGCTCATAGTCAGCCGGCAATTCGGTCTGCGGTTTGGCGATACCTGGCTGAGCCAGCACAGCGAAGTTCTCTTTGTACAACTCCATCGCCGCCGGGCTTGCCGAGAAGTCAGCGAGTTTCTTCGCCGCGTCTTCATGCGGCGTGCCCTTGATCACGGCAGTCGCTTCGATCTCCCAGCCCAGGCCTTCTTTCGGCAGGATGATGTCCAGCGGCGCGCCCTGGCGCTTGAGCTGAACGGCGGGGTATTCAAAGGAAATACCGATCGGGAATTCGCCAGCAGCCGCCAGTTTGCAAGGCTTGGAGCCGGAGTGAACGTACTGGCCGATGTTCTGGTGCAAACCGTCCATGTACGCCCAGCCCTGCTGCTCGCCGAAGGTTTGCAGCCAGGCGCTGACATCGAGGAAACCGGTGCCGGACGAAGCCGGGTTGGGCATGACGATCTTGCCTTTGTACTCAGGCTTGGTCAGGTCCTGCCAGCTGACCGGTTTGGTCAGGCCCTGCTTCTCAGCTTCGACGGTGTTGAAGCAAATGGTCGCGGCCCAGACGTCCATGCCGACCCAGGCTGGCGGATTGGCGGGGTCGCGGTAGTTGCCACCGATTTTACCGAGGTCCTTCGGCGCGTAACTTTGCAGCATGCCTTGCTGGTCGAGAATCGCCAGGCTCGAAGCGGCCAGGCCCCAGACGGCGTCGGCTTGCGGGCGGGCTTTTTCGGCCAGCAGTTTGGCGGTGATGATGCCGGTGGAATCGCGCACCCACTTGATCTCGACGTCCGGGTTGGCCTTTTCGAAGGCTTCTTTGTAGGTCTTCAGTTGTTCGGCTTCGAGGGCGGTGTACACCGTCAACTCGGTTGGCGCCGCAAAGGCGTTCAGGCTGAAAGCAGTGAGGACAGCAGCGGCCAGGGCCATAGGCTTGAACATGATCTTTTCCTGTTTTTGAGTTGAAGGGCTTTCGGTTTTAGGAGCAGCGAATCAATTGCCGGGCGCCGTTTGCCGCCAGGCCTGGGAGCGACGCAACAAACCGCGCGAAGCCCAGGCCAGCAGCAGGGACACACCCGCAGAGGTGATCAGAATCAGGGTCGACATCGCTGCCGCACCGCCGACATTGCCGGCGTCATCCATGTTCAGCACCGCCACCGCCGCGAGGATGGTGTCGGGGCTGTAGAGGAAGATCGCTGCCGAGACGGTGGTCATGGCCGAGACGAACAGGTAGCGCACGATGTCCAGCAACGCCGGCAGGCAGATCGGCACGGTGACCCGCAGGTAGTGCCGATACAGCGGCGCCTTGAGCGACAGCGCGGCGGCTTCGAACTCAGCGTCGAGCTGACGCAACGCGGTGGTCGCGGTCATCTGCGCGGTGGTCAAATAGTGAGCAATGGTGCAGACCACCAGCAGGGTCATGGTCCCGTAGAGCACATGCAACGGGTTGCCGCTGAGGTTGAAAAAGAAGACATAACCCAGGCCCAGCACCAGACCCGGCACCGCCATCGGTACGAAACTGAGCATGCGCAAGCTCAGATTCAGTCCGCGCTGAGCTTTGGTTTTTTCCATCAGGTAAGCGCCGGTGAAGATCAGCACGCTGCCGATCAACGCTGTGCACAGGGCCATCTTCACGCTGTTGCCATAGGCCAGCCAGCCGCCACCCGCCGTGTCGTTGAACTGGTAATGGTTGAGCGACAGCGACAGGTTGTACGGCCAGAACTTGACCAGCGAGGAGAACACCGCCATGCCGAACACCAGCAGCAACGCCGCGCAGATCAGCAACACGATAGCCAGGTAGCAGCCGTCGCGCAGTTTCGAGGCCGCTGGTTTGAACACTTGGGCACGGCCGCTCATGGAGTCGCCATGACGTCGGCGCAACCACGCATCGACGCCGAAGCTGAACAGCGCCGGCAACAACAGGACCATGCCGATCAACGCGCCGCGACCGAACTGCTGCTGACCGACTACGGCCTTGTAGGCTTCCAGCGCCAGCACTTGATAGTCACCACCGACCACCACGGGCACACCGAAGTCGGTGATGGTCAGGGTGAACACCAGGCAGAACGCAGCGAACACGGCCTGACGGGTCGCCGGCCAGGTGATGCTGCGAAAGGCTTTGGCAGGACTGGCGCCCATGCTGGAGGCGGCATCGAACAGTCGCGCATCCGCCAGGGACAGCGCCGACAGAACAATCATCAAGGCATGTGGGAAGGTGTAGATCACCTCACCGAGCACAATGCCCCAAAAGCCGTAAATATTGTCCGAGAGCAGACCGCGCAATAGGCCCTGATTGCCGAACAGGTAAACCAGCGCAATACCCGGCAGCATCGACGGCGCCATCAATGGCAGCAGCGAAATCCCGCGCCAGATGCCCTTGCCGGGAATCAATGTGCGTTGCAGGGCGTAGGCAAACAGATAGGCCAGCGGTACGACAATCGCCGCGACACTGAGGGAAACCTTGAGGCTGTTACCCAGCAACCAGTGGAAATTCTCGCTGGTCACCAACTCCCGCGCGGCCACCAGACCACCACCCTGCCCGGCCTCCGAACTGAACCCGCGCCAGAAGATCGCCAGCAATGGCATCAACACGGCGACGCCGAGCAACACCAGCAACAGGACTTTGCCGCCGACCACGAACACCCGGTCGCCGATTTCAGCGCGGGAGGTCTGCCGGACCTGCTTGTGCGGTATCGGCAGCGCGAGGTTCGCGCTCATCAGGCAAACACCTGCAGGCTGCGCGGCGGCAAGGCGACCATGATCTGCTGGGCGCCGAGGCGCGGCATGGCTTCCGGCGCCAGTTCAGCCAACAACGGGTGACCCGGCAATTGGTCGAGTTCGAAACTCATGCGGCAACGGTTGCCGAGGAAAGTGATTTCGCGAACCTTGGCCGCAAACAGGTTTTCTTCATGCACCAGCGGGTTGACGTTGATCGCTTCCGGGCGGCAGAACAAACGGCCCGACGCAGTTTTCGCGCTGCCATCGGCCAGACGCATGTTCAGCCCGCCGACCTGGGCGTGGCTGTCGCTGCTGCGCTGGAACGGCAGCCAGTTGCCCTGGCCGACGAACTCCGCCACAAAGGGTGTTGCCGGACGGTCGTAGATTTCCTGCGGTGTGGCGTACTGCTCGACCTTGCCGTTGTTCATCACGGCGATGCGGTCGGCCATCAGCATGGCCTCGTCCTGATTGTGCGTGACCATCAGGGTGGTGATGCCGAGGTTGCGCTGCAATTGGCGCAACTCGGTGCACAGATGCTCGCGAACCCGGGCGTCGAGCGCCGACATCGGTTCGTCCAGCAGCAGTAACGAAGGCGCTGGTGCCAGGGCCCGCGCCAGGGCGACGCGTTGCTGTTGGCCACCAGACAGTTGGCCGGGGTACTTTTTCTCACTGCCGAGCAGGCCGACCAGTTCCAGCATCTGACCGACACGCTTGCGCACTTCGTCACGACCGCTGCCCGCGAGGCCGTAGGCAATGTTCGCTTCGACGGTGAGATTGGGGAACAGCGCGTAGGACTGGAAGAGAATGCCGTAGTCCCGCGCCTGAGGGGCCAGATGGGAAACGTCACGATCCCCCAGGTACAACTCACCGCTGTCCTGCTTTTCCAGACCGGCAATGCAGCGCAGCAAGGTGGTTTTGCCACAACCCGACGGGCCCAGCAGGCACACCAGCTCCCCCGCCGCCACGTCGAGGGAAACGTTATCCAGCGCGGTAAAGGCGCCAAAGCGTTTCTGCACGCCGCGCACCTTCATCGGGGCGCCGGGGTTGGTCAGGGCAGTTGCGATCGAATGGTTCATGGACAGGCCTCATCAAGCAGATGAAGGCCATCCTAGGGATGTAATGAGTCCGTCATGTGGCAGTGAGGCAAAAATGGCTGATAGTGGTATTCGAGGATTTTGGTTCACCGCTGATCGTTCCCACGCTCTGCGTGGGAATGCCTCTTCGGACGCTCCGCGTTCGGCTCTTGGGACGCAGAGCGTCCCGGGCTGCATTCCCACGCAAAGCGTGGGAACGATCATCAGGCCGGGGCCATTTCCTGCGCCAACCCGAGAAACGCCGCCGGCAGCCGCGCCCCTTTGCGCTCCTTGAGGCAATACAGGTACTCAGGAATCTGCGGCGCATTTTCGATGGTCAGCACCCGCAGTTGCGGATCGTGCGGTACTTCCTGCCGGGCAATGATGCTGATGCCGATGTTGCGCAGCACCGCCTCCCGGATCGATTCACGGCTGCCAATCTCCAGTAACGGCCCGAAACTCACCCCGGCGCTATCCAACAACTCTTCGGTCAATCGGCGAGTGGTCGAACCCGACTCCCGCATCAACAACGTATGCCCGGCCAGCGCACTGAGCGGCACATGGTCATGAACCGCCAACGGATGATTGCGATGCACGGCCAGCACCAGCGGATCGCTGCCGAGCACCCGGCGAATCAGTCGCGCATCGTCGAGCAATTGCGACGACGCCGCGACATCGACCCGATAATCCTCCAGCGCTTCGAGCACTTGCTGGGAGTTGCCGATTTCTACCGACACTTCCACCTGTGGCAAGCGCTCGCGGAAGGTCTTCACCAGATCAAGGATGTAATACGGCGCCGTGGCCGCGATGCGCAACGTGCCCTGGACCTGACCACTGTTGCGCAGGAAAAACTCTATGTCGGATTCCTGTTGTAACAACGCCTTGACCATCGGCAGCAGCCGCGCGCCTTCATCGCTGACGCTGAGGCGGCGGCCGCCCCGGTAGAACAGTTCAACCGAGTACTGGCTTTCCAGGTTGCGGATTTGCGTCGTCACCGTGGGCTGGCTCAGGCCGAGCTTTTTCGCCGCCAGGGTAATGCTGCCCAGGCGGGCCACCATGTAAAACGCCTTCAACTCGGCACTCAGCACACCCGTTCCTCATCGCTTATTTACGCAACAGGCGCAAACCGTTGAACACCACCAACAGGCTCACGCCCATGTCGGCAAACACCGCCATCCACATGGTGGCGATCCCGGCAAAGGTTACCCCAAGAAAGATCGCCTTGATGACCAAAGCGAGGGCGATGTTCTGTTTCAGGATGCTGGAGGTCTGCCGCGACAAGCGGATGAACGCCGGAATCTTGCGCAGATCGTCGTCCATCAGCGCGACATCGGCGGTTTCGATGGCGGTATCGGTGCCGGCGGCGGCCATGGCAAAACCGATTTCGGCCCGGGCCAGTGCCGGTGCGTCGTTGATGCCGTCACCCACCATGCCGACGTGATGGCCCTGTGCATAAAGGGCCTCGATGGCTTGCAGTTTGTCGGTTGGCAGCAGGTCGCCCTTGGCCTCGTCGATGCCGACTTGCGCGGCAATCGCCTGCGCGGTGTGGACGTTGTCGCCGGTAAGCATCAGGGTCTTGATGCCCAGTTCGTGCAATTGCTGGATCGCCTCGCGGCTGGAGTCCTTGACCGTGTCCGCCACGGCGAACAACGCCAACGGGCCTGATTTGTCGAGCAACAACACCACAGATTTGCCCTGTTTTTCCAGCGCGAACAGCTTCTCTTCCAGTGCCGGCGAGCAGAGTCTTAGTTCTTCAACCAGCCGATGATTGCCCAAGTGGTAAGTCTGGCCATTAATGTCGCCACGCACCCCGCGACCGGCCAGCGCTTCGAAGTTATCCACAACGAGTGGCGCGGATTGTTTATCCACAGCAGCATTGGCGATGGCGAGCGACACCGGGTGATCCGAACGACCGGCCAGCGCCGCCGCAATCGCCGGAGCGCTTTGATCGGCAGTCGGATCGAGGGACAAATAATCGGTCTGCACCGGTTTGCCGTGGGTGATCGTGCCGGTCTTGTCCAGAGCCAGGTAATCGAGCTTGTAACCGCCCTCCAGATAGACGCCGCCCTTCACCAGAATCCCTTTACGCGCTGCCGCCGCGAGACCGCTGACGATGGTTACCGGAGTGGAAATCACCAGCGCACACGGGCAAGCGACCACCAGTAACACCAGCGCACGGTAGATCCAGTCGAACCAGACTGCGCCCATGAACAGCGGTGGAATCACGGCCACCGCAAGGGCCAGGATGAATACCGTTGGCGTGTAGATTTTCGAGAAGCTGTCGACGAAACGCTGAGTTGGCGCCCGCGCGCCTTGCGCCTGTTCGACGGCATGGATGATCCGCGCCAGCGTCGAGTTGTTGGCCGCGGCGGTCACGGCAAATTCCAGAGACCCAGCCTGATTGATGGTTCCGGCGAACACTTTGTCTCCGAGCGTTTTTTCCACCGGCAGGCTTTCGCCAGTGATCGGCGCCTGATCGATGGTTGAGCTACCGGACACGACTTCACCGTCCAGACCAATCCGCTCACCGGGACGTACCCGCACCCGTGCACCGAGCTCGATGGTGTTGACGTCCTGCTCGACCCAGCGGCCATCGGCTTGCTGCACCGTGGCCTGTTCCGGGGTCATCTGCATCAAGCCGCTGATAGCATTGCGCGCACGGTCCAGGGATTTGGCCTCGATCAACTCGGCCACAGTGAACAGGAACATCACCATCGCCGCTTCCGGCCACTGCCCGATCAGGATCGCGCCGGTCACCGCGATGCTCATCAGCGCGTTGATGTTCAGGTTGAGGTTTTTAAGGGCAATCCAGCCCTTTTTGTACGTGCTCAGCCCGCCACTGAGAATCGAAACCAGCGCAATGATCGCCACCACCCAATTGGGCGCGGCATTAGTGAAGTGGATCACTTCGGCAGCCAGCGCCCCCACGCCGGACAGCGCCAGTGGCCACCACGGTTTTTTCTCCGGCGCTGGAGCGGGCGCTTCAATGCCTTCCTCCATCGGCTCGGCAACCATGCCCAGCGACTTGATCGCCTCGATGATCGGCGCGGTACTCGGCAGGTCGTGGGTCACGCCCAACACCCGGTTGATCAGGTTGAATTCCAGCTGCTGCACACCCGCGAGCTTGCCGAGTTTGTTCTGGATCAGCGTCTGCTCGGTCGGGCAGTCCATCGCGTCAATGCGGAAACTGCTCAGCCGTGCACCGGCCGTTGGCGTTTCACTCAACTTGATCAGCGACGGTGCCGCCACTTTGGCAGAACAGCAGGAATCACCGTGGCCGCCATGCTCATGCTTCTGCACAGGCTGCAGCTTGTGGCTGTGATCGTGCTCAGCCTTAGGGATGTGGGTGTGTTGGGAGTCGCTCATCAGGTCGCGTCCATAAAGGTGCCTGTTGCCAAGTAAAGCCCCTGTAGCCACTATAGGGTCAAGCACCTATTGGGAGATTGTCGTCATGAAGATCGGAGAACTGGCCCGACTCACCGACTGCGCCGTGGAAACCATCCGTTATTACGAGCGCGAAAACCTGCTGCCAGAACCGGCCCGCAGCGACGGCAACTACCGCGTCTACACCCAGGCCCACGCCGAACGCCTGACCTTCATCCGCAACTGCCGCACCCTCGACATGACGCTGGAAGAAATCCGTAGCTTGCTGGCCTTGCGCGACAGTCCGCAGGATCAGTGTGAAAGCGTGAATGCGCTGATCGACGAACACATCCACCATGTCAAGGCGCGGATCGATGGGTTACTGGCATTGCAGACACAGTTACTCGACCTGCGCCAACGCTGTGGCGAAGGGCCGGAGATTGATCAGTGCGGGATTTTGCAGCGGCTGGAAGTGAGTGGCGGGGTTGTGGCGACGGAGGTTGAGCATTCGCATGTCGGCCGCAGTCACGGCCATTAGCGTTCAATGATCGTTCCCACGCTCTGCGTGGGAATGAATCCCGTGACGCTCTGCGTCACAGTGGACGCGGAGCGTCCATAGAGGCATTCCCACGCGGAGCGTGGGAACGATCGAGACCGCGTATCAAACCGCCATCGGCGCGGTCATCGGCGCGTGGTGCTGATAACCCTCAAGCGAGAAATCGCCCGGCTCGATCAGCTCCAGCCACTCCGGCTGATAAACACCGGTCTTGGCAAACTCCGGCACACGATCACTGATCACCAGTTTCGGCATCGGGAACGGCTCGCGCTTGAGCTGTTCATTGAGCATGTTCAAGTGGTTTTCGTAGACGTGCGCGTCACCGATGAAATAGGTGAACCAGCGCGGCGTATAACCGGTCAGGCGACCGATCAGGCTCAGCAGTGCGGCGCCTTCGGTGAGGTTGAACGGCGTGCCCAGGCCCAGGTCGTTGGAGCGGATGTAAAGGGTCAGGGAAATTTCCTTGGTCTCGACATTCGGGTGGAACTGGTACAGCAGGTGGCACGGTGGCAAAGCCATTTCATCGAGCTGGGCGACGTTCCAGCCGTGGAACAGGATGCGGCGGCTGCCCGGGTCCTTGATGATGGTGTCGACGCACTGACGGATCTGGTCAATCGCCTTGTACAGCACCACATAAGCCTGACCGTCTTCTTCGCCTTCCGCGATCTGGCGGTAGCCCTGGCTCAGCGTCTGCTCGATGGCGGCCTGGTTGCTGACCGGGATCTGCTTGTACGCCGGCCACTTGCGCCATTGCACGCCGTAGATCTCGCCGAGGTCGTCTTCGCCCTGGCGGAACGGGTTGGCCAGCCATTGGGCATTTTCGTTGGCGTTCTGATCCCAGACCTTGCAGCCCAGCGCACGGAATTCGGCGGCGTTGTTTACCCCACGCAGAAAACCACACATCTCGCCGATGGCCGATTTAAAGGCCATCTTGCGGGTGGTGATCGCCGGGAACCCTTCCTTCAGGTCATACCGCAGCATCGCACCGGGAAAGCTGATGGTGTTCACGCCGGTGCGGTTGGCTTGCTTGGTGCCGTTCTTGATGACGTGGGCGACCAGTTCGAGATATTGCTTCATGAGTTACCTGTGTCCTTGAACCCGGGGCCCAAGCCCCGGGATCGAATTTATACTGCCGTCGCGGGTGCCGCCGGGGCGCGGTGATACGCCAGCCAGATCAGAAACAGCCCGCCGACTATCATCGGTACGCAGAGCACTTGACCCATGGTCAGCCAGTTCCAGGCCAGATAGCCCAGTTGCGCGTCCGGTACGCGGACGAATTCGACGATGAAGCGGAAGATGCCATAGAACAGCGCAAACATCCCGGACACCGCCATGGTTGGCCGCGGCTTGCGCGAAAATAGCCAGAGAATGGCGAACAGCGCCACGCCTTCGAGCGCGAACTGATACAGCTGCGACGGATGACGCGCCAGCTGTGCCGGATCGGTCGGGAAGACCATCGCCCATGGCACGTCAGTGGCCTTGCCCCACAACTCGGCGTTGATGAAGTTACCAATGCGTCCGGCACCCAGGCCAATCGGCACCATGGGCGCGACGAAGTCCATCAGCTGGAAGAACGACTTGTTGTTCTTTTTACCAAACCACAGCGCCGCCAGCATTACGCCGATGAAGCCGCCGTGGAACGACATACCGCCCTTCCACACTTCGAAAATCAGCGCCGGGCTCGCCAGGTAGGCGTGCAGATCGTAGAACAGCACATAACCCAGACGGCCGCCGACAATGACGCCCATCGACATCCAGAAGACCATGTCGGAGAGTTTCTCTTTGGTCCAGGTCGGGTCGAACCGGTTCAACCGGCGGGACGCCAGCAGCCAGGCGCCGCCAATGCCGATCAGGTACATCAAACCGTACCAGTGGATTTTCAGCGGACCGATGGCCAGGGCCACCGGATCGATCTGCGGGTAAGGCAGCATTGCGACTCCTCGTTAGAGTTGAAACCAAAATTCCCGGGCGACGCTGCCACCTCAGGATTAAGCCAGGATTGCGCTGTGCGTCAGAACAAGAAATTCAGGCCAACGCAGAACAGCAAAGCGGCAAACAGTCTTTTCAGCAACTTCGGCGACAGCCTGTGAGCCAGTCGCGCACCGAAGCGGGCGAAGACCATGCTGGTCAGGGCAATGCCCAACAGCGCCGGCAAATAAACAAAACCGAGACTATGGGCCGGCAACAATGGATCGTGCCAGCCCAGAATCATGAAACTTAATGCACTGGCCAATGCGATGGGCAGACCGCAGGCCGATGAGGTGGCCACCGCTTGCTGCATCGGCACACTGCGCCAGGTCAGAAACGGCACGGTCAATGAGCCACCGCCAATCCCGAAAATCGCCGAGGCCCAGCCAATCACGCTGCCGGCCACGGTCAGACCGAGTTTGCCCGGTACCGTTCGGCTGGCTTTGGGTTTGACATCCAGCGCCAGTTGCGCGGCGATGACCAGGGCGAATACGCCAATGATCTTTTGCAAGTTCGGGCCGGAGATCGCTTCGGCCGTCAGCGCGCCGAAACCGGCGCCGATCAGAATACCAACGGTCATCCAGACGAAAATCGGCCAACGCACCGCACCACGACGTTGGTGTTCGCGGACAGCGTTGATCGACGTAAAGATAATCGTCGCCAGGGACGTGCCGACCGCCAAGTGGGTCAGGATCGACGTGTCAAAGCCCTGCAAAGTGAAACTGAATACCAACACGGGGACGATGATGATCCCGCCACCCACCCCGAACAGCCCGGCCAACACGCCTGCGCAGGCGCCCAGCGCCAGATAGAGCAGAAATTCCATGCCTGCATCCTACTCTTCACCCAAAACCGGAGCGGCATGGTAACGGATGCATGGCCTCGGGCTCCACTGGATGGCGATGGATACCCGCGCGATGTCTGCGTAGAGTGGGCAAAAAACACACAAGGACCACCTTATGTGCCTGATTGTCTTCGCCTGGCGGCCCGGCCACGCCCAGCCCCTGATCGTGGCCGCCAACCGCGACGAATTCTATGCCCGCCCGAGCCTGCCGCTGGCGCAATGGCCCGAAGCGCCACAGGTGTATGCCGGCCGCGACCAGGAAGCCGGCGGCACCTGGCTCGGCATCGGTGCCAACGGGCGCTTCGCCGCATTGACCAACATCCGTGACCCGCATCAACCGCCGTCGCGCAAATCGCGGGGGGAGCTGGTGGCTGGATATTTGTTGGGCGACCAACCGATTGATGACTATTTGAACGACGTTGTCGCACGTTCGCTGGAATATGCCGGGTTTAATTTGTTGATCGGCAATGCCAACGAGCTGTGGCATTTCAATGCGCGGGAGTCCGAGGCAGTGATGCTGGCACCCGGGGTTTATGGGCTGTCGAATGCAGGGCTGAATACACCGTGGCCCAAATTGCTCAAGGCGCGGGCGGCGCTGGAAGAAGTGCTGGGGGATCCACAGCCTCAGGCTTTGCTGGCGTTACTGGCGGACTCGCAGGCGGCGCCGTTTGCCGAACTGCCAGACACCGGGGTTGGCCTGGCCACCGAGACGTTGTTGTCGAGTGTGTTTATTGCCAGCCAGAGTTATGGGACGCGGGCGAGTACGGCGCTGATTGTTCAGGCGGACGGGACGCGGCATATGGTCGAAAGGAGTTTCGGGCCGTATGGCGGGCATTTAGGGGAAGTGGAGATCAGGGTTTAGTTTTGTGTTGTCTGGACTGGCCCCATCGCGAGCAGGCTCGCTCCCACATTGGATTTGTGATCGACACATATCCCCTGTGGGAGCGAGCCTGCTCGCGATGAGGCCAGTGCTGGTTTAGAGGGTTTTGACCGAAGCCGGGTTGATCATCCGCGCCAACCCAAGATTCTTCAGCGCCAGTTGCAGCGAGCTGTGGATAACTTGCGGGTTGTCGATGGTCATCAGCTCCGCGAGCAAATCCTTGGCCTTGCTCAGGTTGATCTGACGCAGCATCCACTTCACTTTTGGCAGGTTGGTGGCGTTCATCGACAGGCTGTCAAAACCCATCGCCATCAACAACACCGCCGCTGCCGGGTCACCGGCCATTTCACCGCAGATGCTTACAGGCTTGCCTTCGGCATGGGCGTCACGCACCACGTTCTGCAACGCCTGAAGCACCGCCGGGTGCAGGTAGTCGTAAAGGTCGGCCACCCGTGGGTTGTTACGGTCCACGGCCAGCAGGTACTGGGTCAGGTCGTTGGAGCCGACCGACAGGAAGTCCACTTGCCGCGCCAGCTCCTTGGTCTGATACACCGCCGCCGGAATCTCGATCATCACGCCAATCGGCGGCATCGGCACGTCGGTGCCTTCGTCGCGGACTTCGCCCCAGGCCCGGTGGATCAGGTGCAGGGCTTCTTCGAGTTCGTGGGTGCCGGAGATCATCGGCAGCAGAATCCGCAGGTTGTTCAAGCCTTCGCTGGCCTTGAGCATGGCGCGGGTCTGGACCAGGAAAATTTCCGGGTGGTCGAGGGTGACGCGAATCCCGCGCCAGCCGAGGAACGGGTTGTCTTCCTTGATCGGGAAGTAAGACAACGCCTTGTCGCCGCCGATGTCCAGGCTGCGCATGGTGACCGGCTGCGGGTGGAACGCGGCGAGCTGCTCGCGGTAGATCGCCAACTGCTCCTTTTCGCTCGGAAACCTCTGGTTGATCATGAACGGCACTTCGGTGCGGTACAGACCCACCCCTTCAGCGCCGCGCTTCTGCGCCCGCGCCACGTCTGCCAGCAGGCCGGTGTTGACCCATAGCGGCATGCGGTGGCCATCAAGGGTCACGCACGGCAAATCGCGCAGTGCATCCAGCCCGAGGGCCAGTTGTTTTTCTTCCTCGACCACTTCGGCGAACTGCTTGCGCAGCACTTCGCTCGGGTTGGTGTAGACCTCGCCGTGGTAGCCGTCGACGATCATCTGGATGCCGTCGACTTTCGAATACGGCAAGTCGACCAGGCCCATCACCGTCGGGATACCCATGGCGCGCGCCAGGATGGCCACATGGGAGTTGCCGGAACCGAGTACCGATACCAGGCCAACCAGCTTGCCTTCGGGAACCTCGCCGAGCATCGCCGGCGTCAGTTCTTCGCTGACCAGAATGGTGTTGTCGGGATATACCAGGGTTTGCTGACGCTCTTCCTGCAAATAGGCGAGCAAGCGGCGACCGAGGTCTTTGACGTCCGAGGCGCGCTCACGCAGGTAGGCGTCGTCCATCAATTCGAAACGGTTGACGTGATCGGTGACCACCTGACGCAATGCGCCCTGGGCCCACTGACCGGTCTTGATCACGGTGGTGACTTCGTTGCCCAGCGCGGCATCGTCGAGCATCATCAGGTAGACGTCGAACAAGGCGCGCTCTTCCGGGCGCAACTGCGTAGCGAGCTTGGTCGACAGCGCGCGCATGTCGGCGCGCACGCCCTCGATGGCGGTCTTGAACAGCCCGAGCTCAGCTTCGATGTCGACGATGGTCTTGTCCGGCACCACGTCCAGATCGGCGGGAGGCAGCATGACCACCGCGGTACCGACCGCCGCACCCGGCGAACCCGGGACGCCGACGAACTTGGCTTCCTGAATGCCCTTGCCCTGACGACCCAGGCCCCGGATCGAACCGGTGGCTTCGGCGTGGGCGATTACGCCGGCGAGCTGCGCGCTCATGGTCACGAGGAAGGCTTCTTCGCCTTCATCGAACTGGCGGCGTTCTTTTTGCTGAATGACCAACACGCCGACGACGCGACGGTGGTGAATGATTGGTGCCCCGAGGAAGGAGGCGTAGCGCTCTTCACCGGTCTCGGCAAAGTAACGGTAGCGCGGGTGATCCGCGGCGTTTTCGAGGTTCAGGGGTTCTTCACGCGTGCCGACCAGGCCGACGAGACCTTCATTGGGTGCCATGCTGACTTTGCCGATCGAGCGCTTGTTCAAGCCCTCGGTGGCCATCAGCACGAAGCGGTTGGTCTCAGGGTCCAGCAGGTAGACCGAGCAGACCTGGCTGCCCATGGCCTCTTTGACGCGCAACACAATAATCCCCAACGCCGCCTTGAGATCCTTGGCGGAGTTAACTTCCTGGACGATCTTGCGCAGCGTATTGAGCATGGCTCGGGGTCGAACTCCGTCGTCAGTCGCGCGTTAAAAGGCGCGGGGCAAGCTCTTTGAGAGCGCGTCGATACACCTCGCGCTTGAATGTCACCACCTGGCCCAACGGATACCAATAGCTGACCCAGCGCCAGCCATCGAATTCCGGTTTACCGGTCAAATCCATCCGCACCCGCTGCTCGTTGGAGATCAGGCGCAGGAGAAACCATTTCTGTTTCTGGCCGATGCACAGCGGTTGGCTGTGGGTACGGACCAGACGTTGCGGCAAACGATAGCGCAACCAGCCCCGGGTGCAGGCGAGAATTTCAACATCTTCGCGCTCAAGACCCACTTCTTCATTCAACTCGCGGTACAAGGCGTCTTCCGGCGTCTCCTGGGGGTTGATCCCACCCTGAGGAAACTGCCACGCGTCTTGATTGATACGGCGAGCCCATAGCACCTGTCCGGCATCATTCGTGAGAATGATCCCGACATTGGGGCGGAAACCATCGGGGTCGATCACGGCAACAACCTCGCAAACGCATGTCGCCGCATTGTTCCACAAAGGTTGTGAAAGCAGCAACGCGCCGACCGACCTTATGTGCACTCTTGTGAAAAGTCCGTATTCTGGGCGCCTTTCTACAGACTTTTCAGCGAGTAACTGCAATGCGCCTGGCTTTATTCGACTTGGACAACACTCTTCTGGGCGGCGACAGTGACCACGCCTGGGGCGATTACCTGTGTGAGCGCGGCTTTCTCGACGCCGTTGCCTACAAGGCACGCAACGACGAGTTTTATCAGGACTACCTGGCTGGCAAGCTGGATAACGACGCTTACCTGAACTTCTGCCTGGAAGTCCTCGGCCGTACCGAGATGGCCGTGCTGGATCAATGGCACCTCGATTACATGCGTGATTGCATCGAGCCGATTGTGTTGCCGCAAGCCATCGAATTACTGGCCAAACACCGCGAAGCCGGCGACAAACTGGTGATCATCACCGCGACCAACCGCTTTGTGACCGGACCGATTGCCCAGCGCCTGGGTGTTGAGACCTTGATTGCCACCGAGTGCGAAATGGTCGATGGTCGATATACCGGGCGCAGTACCGATGTTCCGTGCTTCCGGGAAGGCAAGGTGACGCGATTAAATCGTTGGCTGGAAGAGACGGGGTACTCGCTGGAGGACAGCTATTTCTATAGCGACTCGATGAATGATCTGCCGTTGTTGGAGCAGGTTACACATGCGGTGGCGGTCGATCCTGATCAAAATCTGCGCGCTGAAGCCGAGAAACGTGGCTGGCCGGTGATTAGTCTGCGCGACTGATATCGCCTGTAGCAGCTGCCGAGGCACGAGGCTGCGTTGCGGTCAGCAGGACCGCCCATGGGGCCGCTTCGCAGCCCATCGCAGCCTCGTACCTCGGCAGCTGCTACAGATTCCGCGCTAAACAGGCTTGGCACCCATCAACCCAGCAATAGCGATAAAGCAGACAAAACTGAACAACGCCAAGGCGAAGGTAAATTTACCCACGCCCGCCGGTGCCTTGCGCAGCTTATTCAGGCGCACCAACAGCCAGAACCACGCCAGCGCCGCCACCGTATAAAGCACACTCGAAGCCAGCAACCACGTCTGCCCCAAAGACCAGCCCACCAGATGCACCATCCACCAACCCGTGAACGGCAGGCTCAGCAGCGCCAGGCCCATCAACAGCCAGATAAACACTCGCGGTCGCTGCAAGGTACGGCTCGTCGCCGTCGCGTCGCCATTGCGCCGCGTGCGCCAGACCCAGACCCCCAGGCCCAGCGCGCCGATCAGCAACACCACCGTTGCAAGCATGTGCGCCGCTTTCAGGGCCGTTAACGTTTCCATTGTCCGATTTCCTTATGACCTGCCCATCAGCGTAGCCACTCAGCCAAGAAACAGCTGATAAGCCGGATTGTCGCTTTCGTCCCAGTATGGGTAACCGATTTCTTCCAGCGCTGCCGGCACCAGATGACGTTCGTCATGTGGCACTTGCAGGCCCGCGACGACTCGACCATCCGCAGCGCCATGGTTGCGGTAGTGGAACATTGAGATGTTCCAGCGCCCGCCCAACTTATTGAGGAAGTTGAACAGCGCACCCGGACGCTCCGGGAATTCGAAGCGCAGGATCACTTCATCGACCACGTGGGCCGCACGACCGCCGACCATGTGGCGGATGTGCAGTTTGGCCAGTTCGTTGTCGGTCAGGTCCAGCACCGGGAAGCCTTGTTCGGTCAGGCTCGCCAGTAGCGCACTGCGCGGATCGGTTTCGGGGTGCGTCTGCACGCCCACGAAGATGTGCGCTTCGCTGCCGGTGTTGTAGCGGTAGTTGAATTCAGTGATCTGGCGCTTGCCGATGGCCTCGCAGAACGCCTTGAAGCTGCCCGGCTTCTCGGGAATGGTCACGGCGATGATTGCCTCGCGCCCCTCACCCAGCTCGGCGCGTTCGGCGACGTGGCGCAATCGGTCGAAGTTGACATTGGCGCCGGAGTCGATGGCCACAAAGGTGTGACCGGTGACGCCGTGTTGTTCGACGTATTTCTTGATCCCGGCCACACCCAGCGCGCCGGCCGGTTCAGTGATCGAGCGGGTATCGTCGTAGATATCCTTGATTGCCGCACAGATCTCGTCAGTGCTGACAGTGATCACTTCATCCACATATTCTTTGCAGATGTCGAAAGTGTGCTGGCCGATCTGCGCCACCGCAACGCCGTCAGCGAAGAGGCCCACGGTCGGTAAAACCACGCGCTCGCCTGCCGCCATGGCGGCTTGCAGGCAGTTGGAATCGTCCGGCTCGACGCCGATGATCTTGATTTCCGGGCGCAGGTATTTCACATAGGCCGCGATGCCGGCGATCAGCCCGCCGCCGCCCACCGGAACGAAAATCGCATCCAGACGCCCCGGGTGCTGGCGCAGAATCTCCATCGCCACCGTGCCCTGCCCGGCAATGGTGTGGGGATCGTCGTAAGGGTGGATGTAGACGTAGCCTTTTTCGTCGACCAGTTTCAGCGAGTAGGCCAAAGCCTCCGGGAACGAATCCCCGTGCAGCACCACTTTGCCGCCGCGTGAGCGCACGCCTTCGACTTTGATTTCCGGGGTGGTCTTGGGCATGACGATGGTCGCTTTCACGCCCAATACTTTCGCCGCCAGGGCCAAGCCTTGCGCATGATTGCCAGCCGAAGCCGTTACCACGCCGCGAGCGCGTTCTTCATCGCTCAACTGAGTCAGCTTGTTGTAAGCGCCGCGAATCTTGAACGAGAACACGGGCTGCAAGTCTTCGCGCTTGAGCCAGATACTGTTGCCCAGCCGCTCGGAGAGCTGGCGGGCAGTCTGCAATGGGGTTTCTACGGCAACGTCATAAACGCGCGAGGTGAGGATCTTTTTGACGTACTGTTCGAGCATCGGAAAGCATCACTGAGCGGGTTGGGCAGGGCCAAGGAGTCTAACCCGGCTTTCAGCTGTACGACCACACGAATACAGCGGTTTTAGCCCCGCTTAGGGCTATAATGCCGGCCTTTCGTTCCCTCCCCGGCATCTCGGAGCCCGCATGAACCAGGATCAACTCAAACAGGCAGTGGCTCAGGCCGCCGTCGACTTCATCCTCCCGAAACTCGACGACAAGAGCATCGTCGGGGTCGGCACCGGTTCCACTGCCAACTGCTTCATTGACGCCCTGGCCAAGCACAAAGGCGCGTTCGACGGCGCGGTCGCCAGCTCCGAAGCCACTGCCGCTCGCCTCAAGGGCCACGGCATTCCGGTGTATGAGCTGAACACCGTCAGCGACCTGGAGTTCTACGTCGACGGTGCCGATGAAAGCGACGAACACCTGAACCTGATCAAGGGCGGCGGCGCAGCCCTGACCCGCGAGAAGATTGTCGCCGCCGTGGCCAAGACTTTCATCTGCATCGCCGATGCCAGCAAACTGGTGCCGGTGCTCGGCGAGTTTCCGCTGCCGGTCGAAGTGATCCCGATGGCCCGCAGCCACGTAGCCCGCGAGCTGGTGAAGCTGGGCGGCGACCCGGTTTATCGCGAAGGCGTGCTGACCGACAACGGCAACATCATCCTCGACGTGTTCAACATGCAGATCACCAACCCGGTCGAACTGGAAAGCCAGATCAACGCGATTGTTGGCGTGGTCACCAACGGTCTGTTCGCGGCACGCCCGGCGGATCTACTGTTGTTGGGCACCGGCGAAGGCGTAAAAACCCTGCGCGCCAAATAAACCATATACAACACAAAACCTGTGGGAGCGAGCCTGCTCGCGATGGGGTCGTGTCAGTCGACAGAGATGTTGAATGGCAGACCGCTATCGCGAGCAGGCTCGCTCCCACAGTGGTTTTGCGGTGAACCCACTATCTGCGTATGGCACCGATCATGGGTCAAGGTTGTGTGGGTTTTTTGAAGACGTAGAACAGGTTCGGCTCGCTGACGAGGTACATCGTGCCATCGTCATCCATGGCGATGCCTTCCGCCTGCGGCACGGTCTTTTGCAGGCCCTGGCGCCCTTTTCTTAGTGACATTGTGCTCAACGGGCGCCCATCCACATCCAGCTCCAGAATCAACCGCGACTCGTCAGACAGCGCCAGCAAATGGCCGCTGCGCTCGTCGTATTGCAGACTCGACAGGTCTCGCACGAACATCCCGGCGTCGCGCCTGGGGTTGTTCACCACGTGTACGGTGTAGGACTTCTCCGGGTTGTAATGGGGGAAGCCCTTCACTTCGTAGATCAGCATCGGATCGCGCTCCTTGGCAACGAACAAGCGCTTGCCCACCGAATCGTAAGCCAACCCTTCAAATCCTTTGTTACGGGCCACGTGTACGCCAAGGGTCATCTGCTCGGCGTCCGCCCCATCGAGGAAGGTGGTGTCCTGCTCCAGATGAATCTTGATCAGTCGCTGCTCGCTCTCATCCGTGATGACGTAGGTGTCGGGACTGATAAATTCCACCGCCTCCGGGTCGCCGAAGCCAATCAACGCCACACGCCGCAAGATCTTGCCCTCCAGGGACAGCTCGATCAGCTCGGAGTTTTTGTTGGTGACGGTGAACAGGCTTTTGCGCACCGGATCGAACGTCAGCGCCGAGACGTTATCGTCCAGCCCGTCGATCACCCGTGCTTCGATGTCCACCCGATATTGATCCAGGCCGATGGATACACTGCTCTGCGGTTGCCAAAGGGTATAGAGATTGAACCAGGCCCGTTCGAACAGGCGCATGTATTGGGCGACGGCTACCAGCACGATCAGCGCAATCACCGACAGAATCAAAACGAGGGGTTTGGGACGGGCAAGTCGGCGCATTCAGGCAAGCTCGAAAACAAAAACAGGCGGATGAAATATCACGCCTGTATGAATTCAAGCTTAATGGCCAGTGGCTTTCGACGACAACTGCGCGATTGTTGCGGCCTAATTCTGCTTTTCGAAGCGATAGAACAGATTCGGCTCACTGACCATGTACAAGTTGCCCGCTTCGTCCATGGTCACGCCTTCGGCCCGTGGAATGGTTTTCTTCAGGCCATTAAAGCCGCTGAGCAAGGTCATGAAGCTGACCTGCTCGCCCTTCTCGTTCAGCTCCAACAACAAGTGGGAGTCGGCAGACAGCGCCAGGGTGTGGCCGGTACGCGGATCGATGGCCAGGGCCGACAGATTACGCATATCCAGTTTGTCACTGAGCAGTTTCTGCTTGTCGCCCTTTAACATCGGGCTACCGTCGCTTTTCCAGCTGAACAACGCTGGCGGGCGCTCCTCGCCGAGCAGGATCTGCTGATTGCGCGGGTCATAGACAATCGCTTCGAAGGCCTTGTTCTGGTCCTTCGAAGGGCCGAGGTCGTATTTCGGAAAGTCGGCGATGTTCAGCTCGCGAGTGTCGGCATCGACCTTGACGATGGACAGGATGTGCTCACGCTCATCAACAATGGCCAGCAGGCCATTGCCCAGCACGGTCACGCCTTCGGGGTTGCTCCAGCCCACCAGTGGCATCTTGCGCAACACCTCGCCCTGCAACGACAACTCGACCAGGAACGGATTTTTACCCATCACCGAAAACAGGGTTTTGGTTTGCGGATCGTAAGACAGGTCCGAGGCTTCGTCCTTTTCCATGCCCGGCAGCAGCTTGGCATCGATCACTGCCCGGTAATCCGGCAACCAGACGCTGGCCTGACGCTCGGCCTGGCTTTCGAAACGCTCATGTAACCAGAGCAGGCCGCGGTCATCCCAATGCATCGCAAAGGCAACGCCGTAGGCAATGGCAGCAACCAGTAACAGCCAGGAATACCAACGCAAGGCGAAGCGCGAACGGCGGGCAGTTTTGAAAGCAGGCAGCGGTGGGGTGGCCATTAAGGGATGCGTTCCAGAAATTCAGGCTAGGGGTAATAGCATAATTGGGACCGGCTCAGACGCCGCAAGCGCCGGAATTATCCAGAGAAAATGTGAAAAAAACGGGAAATGGCGGGATTACCTGAACCATGATCGTTCCCACGCTCTGCGTGGGAATGCATCCCGTGACGCTCCGCGTCACATCCAAAAATGGACGCAGAGCGTCCATGGCGGCATTCCCACGCAGAGCGTGGGAACGATCACCTGGGTAAATCAGCGCACGCTGCTGGTGAAGCGGCTTGCGCCTGGCAGTTCGATCACCAGCTCATCACCGACATTCAACGGACCAACACCCACCGGCGTGCCGGTCAGGATTACGTCGCCGGCCTGCAGCGAGAAGCAACCGGCCATGTGCTGGATCATCGGCACGATCGGGTTGAGCATCGCGCTGCTGTTGCCATCCTGACGCACTTCACCGTTGATGGTCAGGCGGATGCCGATGTCGGTCAGGTCAGCAAAGGTGCTGCCGGACACGAACGGGGCGATCACCGCCGCGCCGTCGAAAGACTTGGCGATTTCCCATGGCAAGCCTTTGGATTTCAGCTCGGCCTGCTTGTCACGCAGCGTCAGGTCCAGCGCCGGGGCGAAACCGGAGATCGCATCCAGCACTTCTTCGCGGCTTGGCTTGGTCGACAACGGTTTGCCGATCAACACGGCGATTTCCGCTTCGTAATGCACCGAGCCGCGCTCGGTTGGAATGGCAAAACCGCCTTCCAGCGGCACCACGCAACTGCCCGGCTTAATAAACAGCAGCGGTTCGGTAGGCACCGGGTTGTCCAGTTCCTTGGCGTGTTCGGCGTAGTTGCGGCCGATGCACACCACTTTCCCCAGCGGGAAATGAATACGCGTACCGTCGACATACTGGTGCTGATAGCTCATTACCGACTCCTGGTTCGTGCTCTTAACATTCGAAAATCAAACAGCAAAGATCTTGCCCGGGTTCATGATGCCGTTCGGGTCGAACACCGCTTTGACTGCTTTCATGTACTCGATCTCAACCGGGGAACGGCTGTAGGTCAAATAATCACGCTTGGTCATGCCCACGCCGTGTTCGGCGGAAATCGAACCGTTGTACTTCTCGACGGTTTCGAACACCCACTTGTTGACGGTCGCGCACTTGGCGAAGAACTCGTCCTTGCTCAGGTTATCCGGCTTGAGGATGTTCAAGTGCAGGTTGCCGTCACCAATGTGGCCGAACCAGACGATTTCGAAGTCCGGGTAATGTTCGCCGACGATCGCGTCGATTTCCTTGAGAAATGCCGGGACTTTCGACACGGTGACCGAAATGTCGTTTTTGTACGGCGTCCAGTGGGAAATGGTTTCGGAGATGTACTCGCGCAGCTTCCAGAGGTTCTGCAACTGGGTTTCGCTCTGGCTCATCACGCCGTCCAGTACCCAGCCCTGCTCGACGCAGTGCTCGAAGGTTTCCAGGGCGTGGTTGGCCACTTCTTCGGTGGTCGCTTCGAATTCCAGAAGCGCGTAGAACGGGCAATCGGTTTCGAAGGGGGCCGGGACATCTCCGCGCGCCATGACTTTGGCCAAGGCTTTATCGGAGAAGAATTCGAAGGCAGTCAGGTCGAGCTTGCTCTGGAACGCGTGCAATACCGGCATGATCGAGTCGAAATCGGTGGTACCAAGGACCATGGCGGTGAGGTTTTTCGGCGCACGGTCCAGACGCATGGTCGCTTCAACCACGAAACCGAGGGTCCCTTCAGCGCCGATGAACAGCTGGCGCATGTCGTAGCCGGTGGCGTTCTTGATCAGGTCGCGGTTCAGTTCCAGCAGGTCACCCTTGCCGGTCACGACTTTCATGCCTGCCACCCAGTTGCGGGTCATGCCGTAGCGAATGACCTTGATCCCGCCGGCATTGGTGCCGATATTGCCGCCAATCTGGCTTGAACCTGCCGAAGCGAAGTCCACCGGGTAGTACAGGCCTTTTTCTTCGGCGACGTTTTGCAAATGCTCGGTGACCACGCCCGGCTGACAAACGGCGGTGCGGTCAGTGAGGTTCACGTCGAGAATCTGGTTCATGTAGTCAAACGACACGACCACTTCGCCATTGGCGGCCACCGCAGCGGCGGAAAGCCCGGTACGACCGCCGGATGGCACCAGCGCCACCTTGTGTTCATTGGCCCAACGGACAAT
Source organism: Pseudomonas sp. BE134 (assembly GCF_031456105.1). Classification (NCBI taxonomy): domain Bacteria; kingdom Pseudomonadati; phylum Pseudomonadota; class Gammaproteobacteria; order Pseudomonadales; family Pseudomonadaceae; genus Pseudomonas; species Pseudomonas sp. BE134. The sequence goes on from NZ_JAVDUA010000002.1 coordinate 115,382, forward strand.
AGCCTGGACCTGCTCGGTGGTCTTCGGGAACACGATGGCGGTCGGGGCCGGGGCGAAATGCTTGGTCCAATCCTTACCGTAAGCATTCAGGGAGTCGGCATCGGTCAGCACCTTGCCAGGCTCAACCAGGGTCTTCAGCTCTTCAATCAAGGCGGGATTGGTCATCGACAGAACTCTCGAACAATTCATGGTCATCCTGAGAACGCTTCACGTCGCAGGAATGAGTGTTTAGCGGGGTGCATATGCTAGCATAACGACCCCGCAGCATAGTGCCCAACGGCCAATCTGCGGTGACGGCCTTTTTGCCGTCCGGGTCAGCGTCTGCTGGCTATTTCCTGCCATTTTTCTCCGGGATACAGGTTTACGCAGATGAGCAAGACTTCTCTCGATAAGAGCAAGATCAAGTTCCTTCTTCTCGAAGGCGTCCACCAATCGGCTGTCGACGTTCTCAAGTCGGCGGGCTACACCAGCATCGAGTACCTCACCGGTTCTCTGCCGGAAGCCCAGCTGAAGGAAAAGATCGCTGATGCGCACTTCATCGGCATTCGCTCCCGCACTCAACTGACCGAAGAGATTTTCGATCATGCGAAGAAGCTGGTCGCTGTCGGCTGTTTCTGCATCGGCACCAACCAGGTTGACCTGAACGCTGCTCGCGAACGCGGCATCGCGGTGTTCAACGCCCCGTACTCCAACACCCGCTCCGTTGCCGAGCTGGTACTGGCCGAAGCGATCCTGTTGCTGCGCGGCATCCCTGAGAAGAACGCTTCCTGCCACCGTGGCGGCTGGATCAAGAGCGCGGCCAACTCCTTCGAGATCCGTGGCAAGAAGCTGGGCATCGTCGGTTACGGCTCGATCGGTACTCAACTGTCGGTCCTGGCTGAAGGCCTGGGCATGCAGGTGTACTTCTACGACACCGTGACCAAGCTGCCACTGGGTAACGCCACCCAGGTCGGCAACCTGCACGAGCTGCTGGGCATGTCCGACATCGTCACCCTGCACGTTCCGGAAACCGCTGCGACCCAGTGGATGATCGGCGAGAAGGAAATCCGCGCCATCAAGAAGGGCGGCATCCTGATCAACGCCGCTCGCGGCACCGTGGTCGAACTGCAATCCCTGGCGGATGCGATCAAGGACAAGCACCTGATCGGCGCGGCCATCGACGTATTCCCGGTGGAGCCTCGCTCCAACGAAGAAGAGTTCGAAAGCCCGCTGCGTGGCCTGGACAATGTGATCCTGACCCCGCACATCGGTGGTTCCACCGCTGAAGCGCAAGCCAACATCGGTCTGGAAGTGGCAGAAAAACTGGTCAAGTACAGCGACAACGGTACCTCCGTATCGTCGGTGAACTTCCCGGAAGTGGCCCTGCCGGCTCACCCTGGCAAGCACCGTCTGCTGCACATCCACGAGAACATTCCGGGTGTGATGAGCGAGATCAACAAGGTCTTCGCCGAAAACGGTATCAACATCTCCGGTCAGTTCCTGCAGACCAACGAGAAAGTCGGCTACGTCGTTATCGACGTCGACGCCGACTACTCGGAAATCGCCCAAGAGAAACTGCAGCACATCAACGGCACCATTCGTTGCCGAGTGTTGTTCTAAAAGCAGCTATAAGCGGCAAGCTTCAAGCGGCAAGTGAGTTCGCTTTTGCTTTAACTTGAGGCTTATAGCTTGAAGCTTGTAGCTGTAAAAAAGGGAGCCCCGTGGGGCTCCCTTTTTTATTTAACATTGACGGTGATCTTCTCCGACACGATCGGTGGATCAAACGGCATGTGGTTGCTGTCGCCCAGCTCCAGCTGCAAGGTGTGCTTGCCCGGGGTCAGCGTTACTTCGCCCTGGGTTTGCGCATTGCCGAAGTGCATGTGGTTGGCATCTTTGGGGATCGGCACACCGGCGGCCGGCAGTTCATCGACATCGATCAGCAAGTGGTGATGGCCGGTGTTCTTGGTGGTGTCGCCCGCGGGCGCAAGCGCAATGTTCTCGACGGCGAACTTGACGACGACGGTTTGCGGAACCGTAGCATCGTCCTTGGGAGAAACGATGGATACTTCAGCACCGGCTGGGGCCGGCGTAGCAGCACTGGCCAGTACCGAAACACCCATTAGCAGGCCAGCCAAAGCAGCACGAGACATAAACGTTTTCATTCTCTTCTCCAGTTTTTCCGTAAAATCCGCGTGACCATGACAACTTCATGGTCAATCGTTGTCGAAGGCTCTCGACAACCATAGCAAAGCGATCCTGAATCAGAGCATCGCGATAATGAATTCAAAGGAGTGACCATGCGTTTTCTGCCTGGGCTGATCTGCTTGCTACCCCTTCTGAGCCCTTTGGCTCATGCCGAACTGATTGATGACATAAACGACCGCGGCGAACTGCGTATTGCGCTGGAGGCCAATACACCGCCCTTCAATTTCAAGGATGAAGGCAAACTCACCGGGTTCGAAGTCGAGCTGGGTCAACTGCTGGCCAGCGAACTCGATGTCCGGGCCGACTTCGTCGTCACCGATTCGGGCGATCTATTGACCGGCGTAGAAAGCGGCAAGTACGACGTCGCCATCAATCACATAGCAATGACCCCGGATCTGAAAGATCGTTTCGATTTCAGCGAGCCTTACATTCAAACCAATACGCAATTGCTCGCGCAGAAAGATGAACCGCGCTCAATGCTTCTGGTGCAGTCTTTGACAGCCGAGAAGCCAAACGCCGCCTCACCCGTGAGCCTGGCGATTCCGTTTCAGAAAGGTAACCCGGCGTTTCATGCCAGCCTGGAAAACGCGCTGCAGCGGATCAAGGACGATGGCCGGATGGCAGCGCTGGAGAAGAAGTGGTTTGCGGCGGATGCGAGCGTGGCGCCGAAACCATAATTTCAGGCTGAATGAACAACCCTGTGGGAGCGAGCCTGCTCGCGATAGCGGTAGGCCAGTCAACAAAGAGGTTGAATGTTAGTCCGCTATCGCGAGCAGGCTCGCTCCCACAGGGGTTCAGTGTCAGTCGAAAGAACCCAGTGCTGCCGCCGCTTCGGGCAACTCCAGTTCGCTGAACACCTGCACGCCATGGCGCTTGAGCAACGCCGCCGTCACACCTTCGCCACTGACCTTCACGCCACTGAAGCTTCCGTCATACGTCAGCAAATTCCCGCAGGACGGGCTGTTGGCCTTGAGCACGGCGATGCGAATGCCGTGCTTTTGCACCAACTCCAGTGCCTGACAAGCCCCCGACAGAAACTCGGCACTGACATCCTCGCCTTTGGTGGTGATCACACGGGCGTGACCATCCAGCACTTCACCACCCTGCCCGCCGGGAATTTCCGCCGCGGCCCTGGGCGTCGGCAAGCCGCCGGCCACCTCAGGGCACAACGGCACGACCCGGCCTTCATCCAGCCACTGCTGAAGCTGATCGAAAGGCCCGCTGGCCCCGCCGTCGTAACGGACGCGGTGGCCCAGCAAGCATCGGCTTACCAGAATCTTTTGCATGATCAGAACGGCTCGTTACCCCGACGCCGGAACCAGCCGGTCAAGGACAGGCGATCCCGGGTGGCGGGCAGGACTTCGTGGGGCACTTCGCCCGACAGGAACACCACCAGGCATCCGCCGGTGGGCACGACATCGTATTGAACGCCTTCATCCAGATACATGCGCAACTGACCGCCGTGCTCGGGCAGCCAGGCGTCATTGAGGTACACCACCGCCGACACCATGCGCCGGTCGTCATCGCGGAAACGGTCGACGTGCTTAAGGTAGAACGCGCCAGGCGGGTACAGCGCGAAATGGCTTTCGAAATCTTCCAGGCCCAGAAACAAACTGCGGTTCATCGCTTCGCGCAGGCTGTCCATCAATGCCAGGTAGCTGTCGCATGCTTCGGCCTGACCGGGATCAATCCACTGGATATGGTCGCCACGAATCCCCTCGCGAACCTCCGACGAAGGGCCTCGACCCACGGCGGCTGGGGCCAGTTCACCCTCGGCTGCACGTTTACGGCACTCAGCCGCCAGCGCTCGGGTCAGATCCTGAGGAAGGAAAATATTCTGTTGCGACCAGCCGCATGCAACCAGGTCGTCAACGATACGTAACAGCAGCGGGTGATCCGAGGGTATTTGCATGCCGCGCATAGTATTCCTGTGCCTGAAAATCCGACAGAGCCACGCAGCGGGTTGATACGAATTCTCGACAAGTGCGGATGCCGCACGGAGAATAGTCGGCTGCTGACAGGAGTCCCTATGCGCCGGTTGCTTTTTTCACTGTTGATGTTCTGCGTTTTGCCCGCTTGGGCAGACGGCCACGACCAGTTGTATAAAGTCGCCGGCTGGCCAGAGCAACGCGCGCATTTCAACGACGCGCTCACGGCCGCACAACAACGCTACGAGAGCAGCCTGCCACCTGCGGTGTTTCAAGCGTTGGTCACCAACAGCAATCAGCGTTTCGCTGCCCAGTCCGTCGATCAGCGCGCCGAAGCACAATTGCGCAAGAGCCTGGCCGACCCAAAACCTGCACTGACCTTCTTCCAATCGCCCTTGGGCAAAAAAGTCGTGGCTGCCGAACTGTTGGCAACCCGGCGCGACCAATTGGCGAAAAACGCCAAGGGCCTACCGAAGATGCAGGCCAGTGACAGCCGTCAACTGATCATCGGCCACCTGGCCCAGGCGCTGCCCGCTCGAGAGGCGGGGGCTGAAGTCAGTCTCGCGATTGCCGGCGTCGCGGCCGACAGCCTCAGTTCAATGATCCCCGGCCTGCTGGGTGGCGGTCAGGCGCAAGGGATGTTGAACGGCCAGCGTCAGCGCCTGATGGACCAGATCGGCAGCGACCTGAACAACACGTTGCTCTATGTCTATCGCGACCTCTCGGATGACGAACTGGAAGAGTTCGCCACGTTTGCCGAATCCACCGAGGGCCAGGCTTATTACCAGGCGGCGCTGGCGGCGATTCGGGCGGGGTTGGCGGTAGGGCAAAGCACTTCGAACCTCAGCCAATAATTTTCGGCGCATGTGAATACCCCTTCGCGAGCAGGCTCGCTCCCACAGTTGAAATGCATTCCTCTGTGGGAGTGAGCCTGCCCGCGATGAGGCCATCAAAGCCACTAAACATTCCGGCCTTTGATCCGCTTGGTCAAAAACCCGAAATACTCCTCGCGCATCACCAGCGTCTCATTCGCCAGATGATGCCGCGCCTGCGGCAACATCAACACCTGAGGCCGATCGAACTTGGCCTTCAATACCCCAAGGTTATGCTCCCAATCCACCGTCATGTCTGCCTGTCCCTGCACGATCAGCGGCCGGCGCGGGCTGTTGGGGGCGGCCTCGATTTGCTTGATCCAGCGCGCCAACGCCCCGACCCACGCCGTTGGCAGACGCTGCGGCTGCAAAGGATCAGCTTGCAGGAACGGCAAGAAATCAGGGTCGTTGGAGTTTTCGCTAAAGCGCCGGGCGATGGCTTTGACGAACGGTTTGAGCAGGTAATAACTGAGCTTTGACCAACCCCAGGCACGCGGCCTGACCAAGGGCGACAGCAGGATGACCTGGCCTTGCGCGGGGCTGTTCGCACCTTGATTGAGTACATGATCGATCACGATCGCCCCGCCCGTGCTCTGCCCGCACAGGTGCCACGGTTGCGGCAGATCGATGGACAACGCCTCGGCGAACAAGCCTTCCAACGTGTCCTGATACTCGGCGAATTCCTTGATGCTCGCTCGCTCGCCGCTGGACAGACCATGCCCCGGCAGGTCACAGGCAATCACGGCAAAACCCTGATCCAGCGCCCACTCGATCACATGGCGATAGAGCCCGGTGTGATCGTAGAACCCGTGGAACATAAACAACGTCGCCTTCGCCCGCTCCGGCAACCAGAACTGACTGACCAATTCATAGCCATCGATCTCGAAACGCCCCAGGCCTGCGCGCAGCGTACGACCCGGAAAATCCAGGCCGTAAAAGCGTTGATACGCCATGGCCTCGGTCGACAGCGCTTGCCGTTCGGCCAATGGCCGCAGGCTGGCGCGCAAATGATCGGGGGCAAAAGTGGCTGACATGAAGGATTCCAGAGCGTTAAACAGACTTTATAGGCCTGCGATATTCATCTGTCGCAGCAAGCATGGCAAGCTAGCCGGCCTTCGAGGATTCAAACCCATGCGTCCGGCCTACCGCACCCCACTGCTTGCCAGCCTGCTCGCCCTCGTGTGCGCCGGCGCTTTGTGGGCCGCGTATGACTGGTTTCAAGGGCGTTACTTGCGCGCGTTCAGCGAACACACTGCGGTGTTTTCCGGCGACCCTTTGCGTCTGCCCGCAGAACTCGCCGGCCCCGGCGCCATCCGCCTGGTGCACTTCTGGGATCCGGCCTGCCCATGCAACGTCGGCAATCAACAACACTTGAGCGAACTGGTTGAGCGCTATGTGCCCCAGGGCATCGAGTTTTACGCCGTGCAAAAACCCGGCAGTCATGGCCAGCTTCCCGCCACGCTGAGCCGCCTGAAAACCATCAATGTGCTGCCGGGCGCCGAACAGATTCCGGCCAGCCCGGCCGTGGCAATCTGGGACCGCAGCGGCAACCTGGCCTATTTCGGTCCGTATAGCGAAGGCCTGACCTGCAATTCGAACAACAGCTTCATCGAACCCATTCTGCAAGCGCTGAGCGAAGGGCGCGCGGTGAGCGCAACCCATACACTGGCCATCGGCTGTTACTGCCCTTGGCCGGTGGACGTGAAGTAAGGCATTCCAGACTTTTGCAGGACCGCGACGCCCGACACAGAAGGTCTGTGTTACATGTTTGCAGCCCACACGGGCGGCAATCCAACAAGAACAAGGAGTCACCATGAAACGCGTCCTGACCGTACTTGCCTCGCTGGTCGTCGTGCTCGCCATCGGGGTCGGCGGCTACGTATACAGCAAGCAGCCGACGCGCCAGGGCCAGGTGGAGTTGCAGCGCCTGCAAGGTTCGGTGACGGTGCGCTATGACGAGCGCGGCGTACCGCATATCCGCGCGGAAAACGAAGCGGACCTCTACCGCACCCTCGGCTATGTACAGGCCCAGGACCGCCTGTTCCAGATGGAGGCCATGCGGCGTCTGGCCCGTGGTGAACTGGCGGAAATCCTCGGCCCGAAACTGATCGACACCGACAAACTGTTCCGCAGCCTGCGCATCCGCGAACGTGCCGCGAGCTACGTGGCCGCGCTGGATCGGCAATCGCCGGCATGGAAGGGCCTGGAAGCCTATCTGGACGGCATCAATCAATATCAGGACACGCATGCGGCGCCCGCCGAGTTCGACGTGCTGGGCATCCACAAGCGCCCGTTCACGGCCGAAGACAGCATCAGCGTCGCCGGTTACATGGCGTACAGCTTTGCCGCAGCGTTTCGCACCGAACCCTTGCTGACGTTTGTGCGCGACCGATTGGGCGCCGACTACCTGAACATCTTCGAGCTCGACTGGCAGCCCAAAGGCGTGCTGGCCAAGGGGCCCTCCAAATCGGCATCGGCGCTGTCCGCCGCTGACTGGAAGGACCTGAACGCCCTCGCCCGCCTGAGCGAACAGGCGCTGGCCGACAATGGCCTGCCACAGTTCGAGGGCAGCAACGCCTGGGTGATTGCCGGCAACCGCACGAAAAGCGCCAAGCCACTGCTGGCAGGCGATCCGCATATTCGCTTTGCCGCGCCGGCAGTCTGGTACGAGGCGCAACTCTCGGCGCCGGGCTTTGAGCTCTACGGCCACCATCAGGCGTTGGTGCCGTTTGCATTTTTGGGCCACAACCAGGATTTCGGCTGGAGCCTGACCATGTTCCAGAATGACGATCTGGACCTGATCGCCGAGAAGACCAACCCGGACAACCCCAATCAGGTCTGGTATCACGGTAACTGGGTGGACATGGTCAACACCGAGCAGCAGATCGCCGTGAAGGGTCAGGAAGCGGTCAAGCTGACGCTGCGTCAATCGCCCCACGGCCCGATCATCAACGACGCACTCGGCACGGCGGCCGGCAAGACGCCGGTGGCCATGTGGTGGGCGTTCCTTGAAACACCGAACCCGATTCTCGAAGGCTTCTACCAGCTCAACCGCGCCGACACGCTGGCCAAGGCTCGCACCGCGGCCGCCAAGGTCCAGGCGCCGGGGTTGAACATTGTCTACGCCAACGCCAAGGGCGACATCGGCTGGTGGGCTTCGGCGCTGCTGCCTAAACGCGCGCCCGGGTCGAAGCCCGGTTTCATCCTCGACGGCAGCACCAATCAGGCGGACAAGGAAGGCTTCCACCCGTTCAGCGCCAACCCGCAGGAAGAAAACCCGGCACGCGGCTACATCGTCTCGGCCAACTTCCAGCCCCTGTCGCCGACCGGCATGGAAATTCCCGGCTACTACAACCTCGCCGATCGCGGTCAGCAGCTCAATCACCAGCTCAGCGACAAAAATGTGAAATGGGACATCGACGCCAGCAAGAAGCTGCAACTGGGCACCACCACTGCCTACGGTCCCCGTCTGTTGGCGCCATTGTTGCCGGTGATGCGTGAAGTCGTGAGCGATCCCGCCGAACTCAAACAGGTGGAACAATTGGCGCAATGGAAAGGCGACTACCCGCTCGACTCCACCAGCGCCACGCTGTTCAACCAGTTCCTGTTCAACTTGGCTGACGCAACGATGCACGATGAGCTGGGGAATGATTTCTTCGAGACCTTGCTCTCGACCCGGGTGATCGACGCCGCACTGCCACGGTTGGCTGCCACGCCTGATTCACCGTGGTGGGACAATCGCAACACCCTCGACAAGGAAACCCGGGGCGATACGGTCAAGGTGGCCTGGCAGGCAAGCATGGCCCACCTCAAGACCACCCTGGGTACGGATTCGGCGCAGTGGCAATGGGGAAAGGCGCATACCCTGACCCATGGCCATCCACTGGGCATGCAAAAACCGCTGGATCGGGTCTTCAACGTCGGGCCGTTCGCCGCACCCGGTACGCATGAAGTGCCGAACAACCTCTCGGCCAAAATCGGTCCGGCGCCCTGGCCAGTGACCTACGGCCCGTCGACGCGGCGTCTGGTCGACTTTGCCGACCCGGCTCACAGCCTCACCATCAACCCGGTCGGTCAGAGCGGCGTACCGTTCGACAGTCACTACGATGACCAAGCCGAGGCGTATGTCGAAGGGGTTTACTTTGAGGCGCATTTCAACGACGAAGAAGTCACGGCCAATACCCACAGCACGTTGAAGTTTTTGCCGGCGCGGGCTGCGCCCTAGATCTTCGGCGACTGGACGACCGCTTTCGCGAGCAGGCTCGCTCCCACATTGGATCGAGTCTGTCTGAGCAACTCGGTCATCTGTGGGAGCGAGCCTGCTCGCGAAGGGGCCTTCAAACCATTGCGGAAAAATTCCGCCTGAACTGCCACGGCGTCACCCCCAGCCTTCGATTGAAAACAGTACGCATGTGCTGGGCATCACGAAACCCACATTGATAAGCGACGGTCTTGAGCGGCGAATGCGTGCTCTCCAGCAGCACTCGCGCCGCGTCCACCCTCGCCCGCTCGACGAACTCCGCCGGGGTGATTTTTGCTTCCTTGGCAAACACCCGGGAAAAGTTGCGCGTGCTCATGTTGGCCGCATACGCCAGGTCAGCGAGGGCCAGGTCGCCGGTGAGGTTGGCCAACACATAGAGCTGAACCATCGCCACCACAGAAGTGGGTTCGGCGTGGGGCATGAGAAACGGGCTGAACTGAGATTGCCCGCCCGAACGCTGAGTGAACACCACCAGACGCTTGGCCACGTTTAGCGCAACGTCCGGCCCGTGGTCCCTGGCCAGTAAATACAACGACAAGTCGATCCCCGCGGTGACACCGGCCGAGGTATAGAGCTCGCCGTCCTGCACGTACAAGCGATCCGCCTCGACCCGGGTCGACGGACACATGTGTGCCAGCGCGGCAGCGTCGCCCCAGTGGGTCGTCACGGTTCGTCCATCCAGCAGTCCGGCCCGGGCGAGTATGAACGCGCCGTTGCAGATTGAGCCGAAGCGTTGCGCCCGGGCGCAGGCACCCCGCAGCCAGGCATCGAACGCGCCGCCAAAATCCATGAACGGCAACTGCGGCCCACCGGCCACCAGCAGCAAGTCATACGCCTCCAGCGCTTCACTGAAATGCGCGTGAGCATTGAGCGACAAACCGTTGGAACACGACATCACCCCGCGCCCGACGCCAATCACCTCCAATCGATAGTGGTCTTGCGGTTCGAGGAAGCGATTGGCTTCAGAAAACACATCCATGGGACCGGTGACGTCGAGGGACTGAACGCCGGAGAAGATCACGATGGCGATGGTTTTACTCATGGAAACAAACGCCCTCTATGGGTTGATGCCGCTGCTATGGCAAACACAAAACCTGTGGGAGCCGGGCTTGCCCTAATGCCAGTCAGTTAAGCCAAACCGCACTTTGTAGCAGCTGGCGAAGCCTGCGTTCGGCTCGGGCCGCGTTCGGACGTAGCAGTCGTGAAACCTGAGTTTGCGGTCTTCCTGAAACACCGCATCGCCTGATTTCACGACTGCTGCGTCCGAACGCGGCCCGAGCCGAACGCAGGCTTCGCCAGCTGCTACGTACAGTGTTATGGCTTAACTGATCGGCATTAGGGCTTGCCCGCGATGGCGGAGTGTCAGTCACCACACATGTCGGCTGGAAGACTGCCATCGCGGGCAAGCCCGGCTCCCACATGGACTGTGCACAACCTGCGACGTCATCAAACTTAGCCAATCCCCGCACAACAAGCGAGGTTGGCGCGATATGCAGGTTCATTGGCAAGGATCGCAGCCATGCGATCGATTGTCCGCTGTAAGGGTCAGGCACAGACTTTGTCCATCAGCGCCGCCACGGTGCAAGCCGGACACCACCTTCGGCACGGTGAATGCGGATGTGCTGGTGGACAGTCTGGCGGGGTTCAAGCCGATGAACTTCGTCGAGTTCATCCGCAAATCCCCTTGGTTGACATGAAGCCACAGGGGATTGGGGTTACTGATCGTTCCTACGCTCTGCGTGGGAATGCAGCCCGGGACGCTCCGCGTCCCATCCAGAGCCGAACGCGGAGCGTCCGAGGAAGCATTCCCACGCGGAGCGTGGGAACGATCAACCCAACATTGCGTTTAAGCCGCTTCCGGCGCCTGCGCGCGGCGCACGTCCGGTTGTTTCCAGGAGTCGGCAGCGCTTTCCTCGATGGCTTGCTGAATCGCACGCTTGCGGCTTTCTTCGGCGCGGCGGCTGAAGAACCAGACCAGGAAGGTCACGATCGACACCGCCAGCAGAATCAGGCTGGCCACGGCGTTGATCTCAGGCTTGACGCCCAGACGCACCGCCGAGAACACTTCCATCGGCAAGGTCGTGGAACCCGGCCCCGACACGAAGCTCGCCAGCACCAGGTCATCCAGCGACAGGGCGAACGACATCATGCCGCCCGCCGCCAGCGACGGTGCAATCATCGGGATGGTGATCAGGAAGAACACCTTCCACGGCCGTGCACCGAGGTCCATGGCCGCCTCTTCGATGGACAGGTCCAGCTCACGTAAACGTGCCGACACCACCACCGCCACATACGCCGCACAGAAGGTCGTATGCGCGATCCAGATAGTGATGATGCCGCGTTCCTGTGGCCAACCGATCATCTGCGCCATGGCCACGAACAGCAGCAACAGCGAAAGACCGGTGATCACTTCCGGCATCACCAGCGGCGCGGTCACCAAACCACCGAACAGCGTGCGACCCTTGAAGTGAGTGATACGGGTCAGCACGAACGCCGCCAGCGTACCGAGCGCGACCGCTGCAATCGCCGTATAGCAGGCAATTTCCAGCGAGCGCACCACCGAGCCCATCAGTTGCGTGTTATCGAGCAGGCCGACGTACCACTTGATCGACCAGCCGCCCCACACTGTCACCAGTTTCGAGGCGTTGAACGAATAGATCACCAGGATCAGCATCGGGGCGTAGATAAACAGCAGGCCGAATACCAGCATCAGGCTGGAGAATCTGAAGCGCTTCATTATTTGCCCTCCATTTCTTTGGCCTGACTACGGTTGAACAGGATGATCGGCACAATCAGGATCGCCAGCATCACCACCGCCAGGGCGGATGCCACCGGCCAGTCGCGGTTATTGAAGAACTCTTGCCACAGCACTTTACCGATCATCAGGGTTTCCGGACCGCCGAGCAGTTCCGGGATCACGAACTCGCCCACCACCGGAATGAACACCAGCATGCAGCCGGCGATGATGCCGTTCTTGGACAGCGGAATGGTGATCTTCCAGAAGCTGTTGAAGGTGCTCGAACCAAGGTCGGAGGCGGCTTCCAGCAAACTGTTGTCGTGCTTCACCAGGTTGGCGTAAAGCGGCAGGATCATGAACGGCAGATAGGAGTAAACGACACCAATGTAGACGGCGAGGTTGGTATTGAGGATCTGTAGTGGTTCATCAATCCAGCCCATGCTCATCAGGAAACCGTTGAGCAGACCGTTGTTGCTGAGGATGCCCATCCACGCATACACGCGGATCAGGATCGCGGTCCAGGTCGGCATCATGATCAGCAGCACCAGCACCGTTTGCATCTCTTTACGGGCACTGGCGATGGCGTAGGCCATGGGGTAACCGATCAGCAGGCAAAGGACGGTGCTGATCAGCGCCATCTTCAACGAGCCGAGGTAGGCTGCGATGTACAACTCGTCGTCGCCGAGCATCGCGTAGTTGCCGAGGTTGAGCAGCAACTGCAATTTCTGTTCGGCGAAGCTGTAGATTTCGGTGTACGGCGGAATGGCGACGTCGGCTTCGGCGAAGCTGATCTTCAAGACGATGAAGAACGGCAACATGAAGAACATGAACAGCCAGATGAACGGAACCCCGATGACCAACTGGCGGCCACCGGGAATTATTCGATTGAGGCGGCGTTTGAATTTGCGCATGTTCATGAGCGAAGTACCACGCCGCTGTCGTCTTCCCAGTACACGTAAACCTGGTCACCCCAGGTTGGACGCGCGCCACGGCGCTCGGCGTTGGCGACGAACGACTGGACGATCTTGCCGCTTGGCAATTCGACGTAGAACACCGAGTGACCGCCGAGGTAGGCAATGTCGTGCACCTTGCCGCTGGACCAGTTGTATTCGCAGGTCGGCTGCGTCGGCGTCACCAGCAGTTTTTCCGGACGGATCGCGTAGGTCACGGATTTGTCCTGCACCGAGGTGCTGATGCCGTGGCCCACATAGATCTGGCGGTCCAGGTCCTTGCAGGTGATGGTCGCGTGACCTTCGGCGTCGTCGATCACTTCACCGTCGAAGATGTTGACGTTGCCGATGAACTCGCAGACCAGGCGGCTGGTCGGAGTTTCGTAGATGTCGATCGGGCTGCCGATCTGGGCGATCCAGCCCAGGTGCATGATCGCGATGCGCTCGGCCATGGTCATGGCCTCTTCCTGGTCGTGGGTCACCATGACGCAGGTTACGCCGACGCGCTCGATGATCTCGACCAGCTCAAGCTGCATCTGCGAACGCAGCTTTTTGTCCAGCGCACCCATCGGTTCATCGAGCAGCAACAGCTTCGGTCGCTTGGCCAGCGAACGCGCCAGTGCCACACGTTGACGCTGGCCACCGGACAACTGATGCGGCTTGCGCTTGGCGAACTGGCTCATCTGCACCAGCTTGAGCATGTCGGCCACACGCGCGTCGACTTCAGACGCGGGCAACTTGTCCTGCTTGAGGCCGAACGCGATGTTCTGCGCCACGGTCATGTGCGGGAACAAGGCATATGACTGGAACATCATGTTGATCGGCCGCTCGTACGGCGGCATGTCGGTGATGTCGACGCCGTCGAGGAAAATGCGCCCTTCGGTCGGTCGTTCGAAGCCGGCAAGCATCCGCAGCAGAGTGGATTTGCCCGAACCCGAGCCGCCGAGCAGGGCGAAAATCTCGCCTTTCTTGATTTCCAGGGACACATCGTCCACGGCAATCGTCTCGTCGAACTTTTTCGTGACCCGGTCGATTTTGACCAACACCTGTTTAGGTGTCTGGTCGCCCTCGAGGGCTTTCTTATAGGCGCCGGAGGCAACTGCCATTTACGAAACTCCCAGAAAAAAAGAGTGCAGTTCGCTCAAGGTGAGCCAACCTTGGATAGTTTGAGCCCTGAAGCTATTTACCCGACTTGACCTTGGTCCAGCTGCGGGTCATCAAACGTTGAATGTTTGGTGGTAACTCGATTGACACGTAGGTCTTGTCGAGGACTGCTTGCGGTGGATAGACCGACTCGTCGGTGCGGATGGACTGTTCCATCAGTTTGTCCGAGCCGGGGTTGGGGTTCGCATAGCCAACAGAATCGCTGACCTGTGCGATCACCTCGGGTTTCAACAAATAGTTGATGAAGGCGTGTGCCTCTTTGACGTTGGCCGAATCCTTTGGAATCGCCAGCATGTCGAACCACAGCGCACCACCCTCTTTGGGAATGGTGTAGGCAACATTGACGCCTTTGCCGGCTTCTTCCGCACGGGCCTTGGCCTGGAACATGTCACCGGAGAAACCGATGGCGATGCAGATGTCGCCATTGGCCAGATCCGCGATGTACTTGGACGAATGGAAGTACGTCACATAAGGCCGCACCGCCAGCAACTTGGCTTCAGCTTTTTTGTAATCTTCGGGGTTGGTGCTGTTGGCGTTCAGGCCCATGTAGTTGAGGACCGTCGGCATCATTTCATCGGCAGAATCGAGGAACGCTACGCCACAGCTTTGGAGCTTCTTGATGTTCTCCGGTTCAAACAGCACGCTCCATGAATCGATCGAATCGACACCCAGCACCGCCTTGATCTTGTCGACGTTGTAACCGATGCCGTTAGTGCCCCACAGATAGGGCACTGCGTACTGATTACCCGGATCGTTTTGCTCCAGACGCTTGAGCAGCACCGGATCAAGGTTGGAATAGTTGGTCAGCTTGGACTTGTCGAGTTTCTGGAAAGCACCCGCCTTTATCTGCTTGCCGAGGAAGTGGTTGGACGGCACGACCACGTCGTAACCGGTACGCCCGGCCAGCAACTTGCCTTCGAGCGTTTCGTTGGAATCGAAGACGTCATAAACCGGCTTGATGCCGGTCTCTTTCTGGAAATCCGCCAGGGTGGTCGGGCCGATGTAATCCGACCAGTTATAAATATGCACAGTGCCGGCGGCCTGGACACTAACGGCAAGCGTCAGCCCGGCGCCAATCAGCATGGCATTGCGAAACAAAGAAAAAACTGGCAAGTGGAGGTCCTCTAAAATGAGTTGGGCTCAAGTTGCCCCGCGTTACATGACAGCCATGGCTGCCCGGCAACAAAACCGGCGCGCAACTTACCCTCGAAAAACCGTTCCAGCAAACTTTATGAAGTTCTGTGGCAGCTGCCGCAGGCTGCGTTCAACTGCGAAGCCTTTGTGCTGTTGAAAAAGCGGAGGCCCTTCGGACCTCAACGCAGCCTTCGGCAGCTGCTACAGAGTTTTACTTCTTATTTACCGGACTTGATCTTGGTCCAGCTGCGAGTCAGCAGACGCTGGGTCGCGGCCGGCAAGTCGGCAATTGCGTACAGCTTGGCGAGCACGTCCGCTGGCGGGTAGATGCCTGGATCGCTGGTGATGTCTTTATCAACCAACGGTGTGGCGGCCGCGTTTCCGTTCGGGAAGCGCACGGCGTTGGTGATTTCAGCCATGATTTCCGGCTTCTGCAGGAAGGTCATGAACTTGTAGGCGCCTTCGACGTTTTCGGCATCTTTAGGGATGGCGACCATGTCATAGAAGCTGCCAGCACCTTCTTTCGGAATGTTGTAGCTGACTTTCACCTTGTCACCGGCTTCAGCCGCGCGGGATTTGGCCTGGTAAATGTCACCCGAATAACCCACGGCTACGCAGATGTTGCCGTTGGCCAGGTCAGAGATGTACTTGGACGAGTGGAAGTAAGCGATCGAAGGACGGACCTTCATGATCAGCGCTTCGGCTTTGTCGATGTCTTCTTTCTTCTGGCTGTCGGTTGGCAGGCCCAGGTAGTGCAACGCCACCGGAATCATCTCGGTTGGCGAGTCCAGCAAGCTGATACCGCACGACTTCAGCTTGGCAGCGTTTTCAGGTTTGAAGATCAGGTCCCAGGAATCGGTCGGTGCGTCGGCACCCAGTGCAGCCTTGACCTTCTCGGCGTTGTAACCGATACCGATCGAACCCCACATGTACGGGAAGGCGTGTTCGTTGCCCGGGTCACTCACCGATACCGCTTTGAGCAGGTCAGGGTTCAGGTTTTTCCAGTTAGGCAGCTTGGACTTGTCCAGCTTCTGGTAAACACCGGCCTTGATTTGCTTGGCCAGGAAGTTGTTCGACGGCACGACGATGTCGTAACCGGACTTGCCGGCCAGCAACTTGGCTTCCAGGGTTTCGTTACTGTCGAAGACGTCGTAGACCACTTTGATGCCCGACTCGTCTTCGAACTTCTTGACGGTGTCCGGCGCGATGTAGTCGGACCAGTTGTAGACGTGAAGAACCTTGTCGTCCGCCTGAACTGCACCCGCCATCACGCCCATCAGGGACATGGCGAGAAGGGTCTTGCCAGCTATCTTCATACCTAATGCCTTCATCGGTAATGCTCCAATTTTTTCTTTTTAACCACGTGCTCAGCGGCCTGTTACTGGGCATCTGAAACAACCGGTAGTCTGGCAAGATCCAAGGCAGGCTTTCAAGGAAAGACCCTCCTTTGTTTGCTCTGAGCGAAATGTAACGTCACACCCGCTCAGAGCCTAGCACTTAGCCCTGCAGCGCACTCAGGGTCAGGTCCAGACACTTGCGTGCCTTGGCCACCAACTCATCGATTTCAGCCGGTGTAATCACCAGTGGCGGAGCAATGATCATGGTGTCGCCCACGGCGCGCATGATCAGGCCGTTGTCGAAGCAGAACTGGCGGCAAATCATGCCGACGCCCTTGCCTTCGTAACGTGTGCGAGTGGCTTTGTCCTGAACCAGTTCAATGGCCCCCAACAGACCGACCCCGCGCACTTCCCCCACCAGCGGGTGATCGTTCAGTTCCCGCAGACGCTTTTGCAAATAAGGTGCCGTTTCTGCATGAACGCGCTCGACAATTTTTTCTTCGCGCAGGATGCGGATGTTTTCCAGCGCCACCGCGGCGGCCACCGGGTGACCGGAGTACGTGAAACCGTGGTTGAAATCGCCGCCTTCGTTCAGCACCTCGACCACTTCGTCACGCACGATCAGACCACCCATAGGGATGTAGCCGGAGGTCAGGCCTTTGGCGATAGTCATCATGTCGGGCTTGAGGTCGTAGTAATCGGTACCAAACCACTCACCGGTGCGGCCAAAACCACAAATCACTTCGTCCGCCACGAACAAAATGTCGTATTTGGCGAGGATTTCCTTGATGCGCGGCCAGTAGGTGTCTGGCGGAATGATCACGCCGCCGGCACCCTGGATCGGCTCGGCAATAAAGGCACCGACGTTGTCCACGCCGACTTCCAGAATTTTCTCTTCCAGCTGATTGGCCGCCCAGACACCGAACTCTTCAGGCGTCATGTCACCGCCTTCGGTGAACCAGTACGGCTGTGCGATGTGGACGATGCCCGGAATCGGCAAGTCGCCTTGTTCGTGCATGTACGTCATGCCACCCAGGCTCGCGCCGGCCACGGTGGAACCGTGATAACCGTTCTTGCGGCTGATGATGACTTTCTTCTTCGGCTGGCCCTTGATTGCCCAGTAGTGACGAACCATACGCAGCATGGTGTCGTTGCCTTCCGAACCCGAACCGGTGAAGAACACATGGTTCATGCCTTCTGGTGCGATGTCGGCAATGGCCTTGGCCAGTTCCAGTACCGGCGGGTGAGCGGTCTGGAAGAACAGGTTGTAGTAAGGCAGTTCGCGCATTTGCTTGCTGGCGGCATCCGCCAGTTCATCACGACCGTAACCGATCGCTACGCACCACAGGCCGGCCATGCCGTCGAGGATCTTGTTGCCTTCGCTGTCCCACAGGTAAACGCCCTTGGCGTTCGTGATGATCCGCGGGCCTTTCTCTTTCAGCTGTTTGAAATCGCTGAACGGGGCCAGGTGGTGATCGTTGCTCAGGGTTTGCCATTCACGGGTTTGCGGATTATTGCTGGTCATACAAATCTCCTAAAAAAATCAGGTGAAAGCGCCGCCCGACGACGACGGCGCCCGGCGTATCAGACGGCGAATAGCAGGAACTCGCGCTCCCACGAACTGATCACGCGCTTGAAGTTTTCATGCTCGGCCCGCTTGACCGCGACGTAGCCAGTGATGAATTTTTTGCCCAGGTATTTCTCGATGGTCGCGCTGTTTTCCATGCGTTCCAGCGCGTCCTCGATGGTCAGCGGCAGGCGCAGGTTGCGGCGTTCATAGCCACGGCCCACCACCGGCGCGCTCGGGTTAAGGCCTTCGACCATGCCGATGTAGCCGCAGAGCAGGCTCGCGGCAATCGCCAGGTACGGGTTGGCGTCGGCGCCCGGCAGGCGGTTTTCCACCCGACGGTTTTGCGGCCCGGCATCCGGAACCCGCAGGCCCACGGTGCGATTTTCTTCGCCCCACTCCACGTTCACCGGTGCCGAGGTGTCCGGCAGGAAGCGGCGGAACGAGTTCACGTTAGGGGCGAACAACGGCAACAACTCGGGGATCAGTTTCTGCAAGCCACCGATGTGATGCAGGAACAGTTGGCTCATGCTTCCGTCTTCATTGGAGAAGACGTTCTTGCCGGTTTCGATGTCGATGATGCTCTGGTGCAAGTGCATCGCACTGCCCGGCTCGCCGGTCATGGGCTTGGCCATGAAAGTCGCCGCCACGTCATGCTTGAGCGCGGCTTCGCGCATGGTGCGTTTGAACACCAGGATCTGGTCGGCCAGGGACAAGGCATCGCCGTGACGGAAGTTGATTTCCATCTGCGCCGTGCCGTCCTCGTGGATCAACGTATCGAGGTCCAGCTCCTGCAATTCGCACCAGTCGTAGACGTCTTCGAACAGCGGGTCGAATTCGTTCGCCGCTTCAATCGAGAACGACTGACGACCGATTTCCGGACGCCCGGAACGGCCAACCGGGGGTTGCAGCGGGTAATCGGGGTCGTCGCTGCGCTTGGTCAGGTAGAACTCCATTTCCGGCGCCACGATGGGCTGCCAGCCGCGGTCGGAATAGAGTTTGAGGACCTTCTTGAGCACGTTGCGTGGCGACAGCTCGATCGGGTTGCCTTGCTTGTCGTAGGTATCGTGGATCACCTGGGCGGTCGGCTCGATGGCCCACGGCACGAGGAATACGGCGTTCTGGTCGGGGCGGCAGATCATGTCGATGTCGGCCGGGTCGAGCAGTTCGTAATAGATGTCGTCTTCGACATAGTCGCCGGTCACGGTCTGCAACAGAACGCTTTCAGGCAGGCGCATGCCTTTTTCAGCGATGAACTTGTTGGTCGGCGAGATCTTGCCACGGGTAATCCCGGTCAAGTCGGCGATCATGCATTCGACTTCTGTGATCTTGTGGTCTTTCAACCAATCGGTGAGCTGGTCGAGGTTGTTACTCATAAATGCCTCTAGGCGTTGAGTTTCCTGCCGCTTGCTTGCGTCAGGCAATGGTTGACGCATCGGCGTCGCGTTGAAACGGGTGTGTTCGTCAGGCTATCGTGATTTTTTCCGCATCGTGCAGCAAACGCCGGGCGTGCAGCATCACTAGCGATTGTCGGGCCGCTATTGTGAATCGGTTCTATATTGAATGAAGTAACCGTAATGGGGGTGCCATCAAGGCCGTCCAGAATATCGGACGGAGACAGTCTATCCGTCATGGATGACAGGATTACCGTCAGGTCCGCAGCCGCTGAGGGCACTGCGCGGACGCAGGTGTCGCCACTGATGTGATAAGCATGCAGACCGATCTGCGTAGAGCAGTCGGTGACGCCGATTAACGGCAGGCGAGACATGAAGCACCCCGGTATTATTGGTGTTATGGGTTTGAATCGAGCTTAGCCTTGTTCATTTTTTTACACAACACCCCCGTAAAAAATACAACACGCCCCGCTCAAGCCTGCGGTAGCCAAAGCGTTCAAAGGCATAAAAACGCCCCAAAGTGCCTCAAAAAAGCCTTACGAGCGCTTTTTTAGGGCAAAAAAGGCCTCGCTTGACTTCGGCATGCCGTTCGGGTTGACTGGAATCCGAAGAGATCAATGATTGATATTTTTAACAACAAAGGTGTTGCATCATGTCGGTACCCCCGCGTGCCGTTCAGCTTAACGAAGCGAACGCGTTCCTTAAGGAACATCCTGAGGTTCTGTACGTTGACCTTCTGATTGCGGATATGAATGGTGTGGTGCGCGGCAAGCGCATTGAACGCACCAGCCTCCACAAGGTTTACGAGAAAGGCATCAACCTGCCGGCCTCTCTATTTGCTCTGGATATCAATGGTTCGACGGTGGAAAGCACCGGCCTGGGCCTGGACATCGGTGATGCCGACCGAATCTGCTATCCAATCCCTGACACCCTGTGCAACGAGCCTTGGCAGAAGCGCCCTACCGCGCAACTGTTGATGACCATGCACGAAATCGAAGGTGACCCCTTCTTCGCGGATCCCCGTGAAGTCCTGCGTCAAGTGGTCGCCAAGTTCGACGAGATGGGTCTGACCATCTGCGCAGCCTTCGAACTGGAGTTCTACCTGATCGACCAGGAGAACGTGAACGGCCGTCCACAACCGCCACGCTCGCCAATCTCCGGCAAACGCCCGCATTCGACACAGGTCTATCTGATCGACGACCTCGACGAATACGTCGACTGCCTCCAGGACATTCTGGAAGGTGCGAAAGAGCAAGGCATCCCTGCCGACGCGATCGTCAAGGAAAGCGCCCCGGCGCAGTTCGAAGTCAACCTGCACCACGTGGCCGACCCGATCAAGGCCTGCGACTACGCAGTCTTGCTCAAGCGTCTGATCAAAAACATCGCCTACGACCATGAAATGGACACCACCTTCATGGCCAAGCCCTACCCGGGCCAGGCGGGCAACGGTCTGCACGTCCATATTTCGATTCTTGATAAAGATGGCAAAAATATTTTTGCCAGCGAGGATCCCGAGCAGAACGCCGCACTGCGTCACGCGATCGGCGGTGTGCTCGAGACCCTGCCGGCGCAGATGGCTTTCCTCTGCCCGAACGTCAACTCCTACCGTCGTTTCGGCGCGCAGTTCTACGTGCCGAACTCGCCATGCTGGGGACTGGACAACCGCACCGTGGCGATTCGCGTTCCGACCGGTTCCTCCGATGCCGTGCGCATCGAACACCGTGTTGCCGGCGCCGATGCCAACCCGTACCTGCTGATGGCTTCGGTCCTGGCAGGCGTGCATCACGGCCTGACCAACAAGATCGAGCCGGGCGCCCCCGTTGAAGGCAACTCCTACGAGCAGAACGAGCAAAGCCTGCCGAATAACCTGCGCGATGCATTGCGCGAGCTGGACGACAGCGAAGTCATGGCCAAGTACATCGATCCGAAGTACATCGATATCTTCGTGGCCTGCAAGGAAAGCGAGTTGGAGGAGTTCGAACACTCCATCTCCGACCTTGAGTACAACTGGTACCTGCATACCGTTTAAGCGGTTGCAGTAAAAAAGAACGCCGTCGACTGATAAGGCCGACGGCGTTTTTTTATGGCCGCCTGCGGCGGATCGCCAGCAGGCTAGCTCCCACAGGGATTACCTGGGTACACGGAATTTATGTTCACTGGAGATCAACTGTGGGAGCGAGCCTGCTCGCGATGGCGTCTTGGCAGACAACACACAACCCTGCTCGTACAATGCCCCCTGCCCCGCAGGAGACTTCAATGACCCGACTCGCCACCCCACGCAAACCCCGCGCCCGCAGCCAGGCGCGGATTGATTCGATTCTCGATGCTGCCCGCACGCTGCTGGCCGCCGAGGGCGTGGGCAGTCTGTCGATTTACAGTGTCGCCGAGCGCGCGGAGATTCCGCCCTCCTCCGTCTACCACTTCTTCGCCAGCGTACCGGCGCTGCTCGAAGCGCTGACCGCCGACGTCCACGCCGCGTTCCGCGCCTGCCTGCAAGCGCCTATCGATCATGAGGCGCTCTGCGGCTGGCGTGACCTGTCACGCCTGGTGGAGCAACGCATGCTCGCGATCTACAGCGAAGACGCCGCCGCCCGCCAGTTGATCCTCGCCCAGCATGGCCTGACCGAAGTCACCCAGGCCGACCGCCAGCACGACATCGAACTGGGCGACCTGATGCACAAGCTCTTCGATCACCACTTCGAATTGCCCAAGCTGCCAACCGACGTCGACGTATTTGCATTGGCCATGGAACTGGGCGACCGCGTCTACGCCCGCTCGGTGCAGCAACACGGGCAGATCACCCCGCGCATGGCCGAGGAAGGGATGCGGGTGTTTGATGCCTATTTAGGGCTGTACTTGCCGCCGTATTTGTCGAAGCGCGCCGCGCTATGATCGTTCCCACGCTCCGCGTGGGAATGCCTCAACGGACGCTCCGCGTTCGACCTTTGGGACGCTGAGCGTCCCGGGCTGCATTCCCACGCAGAGCGTGGGAATGATCTATGAAACACACATGCACGCCTTACAACTTGGCGATCGACACTTCAGTGGATTTCACGAACGCAATCACTTCACTGCCCACCACCAGTTCCAGCTCTTTGACCGAGCGCGTGGTGATCACCGAAGTGACGATGCCCGACGCAGTTTGCACGTCGATTTCCGACAGCACGTCACCCAGTACGATTTCCTTGATGGCGCCTTTGAATTGGTTGCGAACGTTAATGGCTTTGATGGTCATGTGATTTCTCCTGAGGTCGAAATGAGCTTGCAACTTGCCGCTGCTTCTAATGCGCCCAACGCAATTGCGTAGGCAAGGGTGATACGGGTTCCGGTTCCGGCGGTTCACCGGGCAGTGCGAGCACACGATTAAGCACTTGGGTTTCCAGCGCCGCCAGCCGATGCGAGCCGCGAACCCGAGGGCGCGGCAGCTCCACCAGCAGGTCGAGGCCGACTTCGCCCTCTTCGATCAGGATCACCCGATCGGCAATCGCCACCGCTTCACTGACGTCGTGGGTGACCAGCAACACGGTGAAGCCATGCTTCTGCCAGAGCCGTTCGATCAGTTGCTGCATTTCAATTCGGGTCAGGGCATCCAGCGCACCCAGCGGTTCGTCGAGCAACAGCAAACGCGGTTGATGGATCAGCGCGCGAGCCAGGGCCACACGCTGCTTCTGTCCGCCGGACAAGGCGGCAGGCCATTCATTGGCGCGATCAGCCAGACCGACGGACTCTAGCGCTTCCAGTGCTTGCGGCCGCCAGTTGCCCTTGAGCCCGAGGCCGACGTTGTCGATGACCTTTTTCCAGGGCAGCAAACGCGCTTCCTGAAACATCAAACGGGTGTCTTCTCGCGCGTCACTCAGCGGCGCAGCGCCAGCGAGCAATACACCGCCCGTGGGTTGGTCGAGACCGGCCAGCAGGCGCAGCAAGGTACTTTTTCCGCATCCGCTACGACCGACCACGGCGACAAACTGGCCCGCCGGAATGTGCAGATCGATCTCACGCAGCACTTGCCGCGAGCCAAAGGTTTTTTGCAGTTTGCGCACCACCAGCGGAATCCCGCGCAGCAGGCGTGGAGGTTGTTGAGCCGTCATGCCGCACCTCCTTTGGCAACCTGATAAGCCGGATGCCAGCGCAGCCACACACGCTCAAGACCACGGGCCGCGAGGTCGGCCAGCTTGCCGAGTACCGCGTACAGCAGAATCGCCAGTACCACCACATCAGTCTGCAAAAACTCCCGGGCATTCATCGCCAGATAACCGATACCGGAACTGGCGGAGATGGTTTCCGCGACGATCAGCGTCAGCCACATGAAGCCCAGTGCGAAACGCACGCCGACCAAAATTGAAGGCAACGCGCCCGGCAGAATCACCTGGCGAAACAGGCTGAAGCCGGACAAGCCATAACTGCGTGCCATCTCCACCAGTGCCGGGTCGACGTTGCGAATGCCGTGATAGGTGTTGAGGTAAATCGGGAACAACGTGCCCAGCGCAACCAGAAAAATCTTCGCCGACTCGTCGATGCCGAACCACAAAATCACCAGCGGAATCAGTGCCAGGTGCGGCACGTTGCGGATCATCTGCACCGAACTGTCGAGCAGGCGTTCGCCCCATTTCGACAGGCCGGTGATGAAGCCCAGCGCCAGACCGATACCGCCACCGATGGTGAAGCCCAGCGCGGCGCGCCAGCCGCTGATTGCCAAGTGCGTCCAGATTTCACCGCTGCTCACCAGGCTTACACCGGCTTCGATCACCGCGATGGGTGCCGGCAGAATCCGTGTCGACAACCAGCCTGCCGACACCGACAACTGCCACACCGCCAGCAGCAACACCGGCAACGCCCAGGGCGCGAGACTGTGGGTAATTTTCTTCATGGCGCGCCTCAGCTCTGGGACGCGGCTTTGGGAAGAATGTCGTTGGCCACCATTTCACCGAACGGGCTGACGTAACCTGCGCTTTTCGGCAACTCGGGACGCTCGATGTCGAGGTGCGGGAACAGCAATTCGGCTACGCGGTACGACTCTTCAAGGTGTGGATAACCGGAGAAGATGAAGGTGTCGATGCCCAAGTCCGCGTATTCCTTCACGCGAGCCGCCACGGTCGGACCGTCGCCAACCAATGCCGTACCGGCACCGCCACGCACCAGCCCGACACCGGCCCACAGGTTAGGGCTGACTTCCAGGTTGTCACGGCTGCCACCATGCAGGGCGGCCATGCGCTGCTGGCCGACGGAATCGAAGCGCGCCAGAGAAGCCTGAGCGCGGGCGATGGTGTCGTCGTCCAGGTGCGAGATCAGTTTGTCAGCCGCTTGCCACGCCTCGGCATTGGTCTCGCGAACGATCACATGCAGGCGGATACCGAAGCGCACGGTACGACCGAGCTTCGCGGCTTTGGCGCGCACTTGCTCGATCTTCTCGGCGACAGCGGCCGGTGGTTCGCCCCAGGTCAGGACCATTTCCACTTGCTCTGCCGCGAGATCCTGCGCCGCTTCCGACGAGCCGCCGAAGTACAGTGGCGGACGCGGTTGCTGGATCGGCGGATAGAGCAACTTCGCCCCTTTCACACTGATGTGCTGGCCGTCGTAATCAACGGTTTCGCCTTCCAGCACACGACGCCAGATGCGGGTGAATTCCACCGAGGCCTGATAGCGCTCTTCGTGGCTGAGGAACAAGCCATCGCCGGCCAGTTCTTCCGGATCACCGCCGGTCACCAGGTTAAACAGCGCACGCCCACCCGACAGACGATCCAGGGTCGCCGCCTGACGCGCTGCCACCGTCGGGGAAATGATCCCGGGGCGCAGGGCGACAAGGAATTTCAAACGCTGGGTCACCGGGATGAGCGATGCGGCCACCAGCCATGAGTCTTCGCAAGAGCGACCGGTAGGAATCAGCACGCCGCCGAAACCCAGACGATCCGCCGCTTGCGCGACTTGTTGCAGGTAACCGTGGTCGACGGCGCGAGCGCCTTCGGCGGTGCCAAGGTAATGGCCGTCGCCGTGGGTAGGCAGGAACCAGAAAATATTGAGGCTCATGGAGTGGTCTCCTAAGGGAATCGGATTACTGCGCTTTGGTTACTGAGCTTTGGGCAACAGTTGCCGGTGGCGTCCAGATCACGTCTTTGATGCTCAATTGCTTCGGAATCAGCTTGAGCTGATAGAAGCTGTCGGCGACTTTCTGTTGGGCGGCAACGACTTCAGGCGTGAGGAATATCGCGCCGAAGCCTTGGCGCTTCATTGAGGTCAGGGTGATGTCCGCTGGCAGACCGAGCAGGGGCGAAACCTGTTGAGTGACGTCTTCAGGATTGGCTTTGGCCCATTCACCGACTGCGCGCACTTCTTCGACAAGGGTCTTGATCACCTCGGGATTTTTCTGCGCGTAAGGCTTGGTGGCGAGGTAGAACTGATGGTTGTCGACGATGCCCTGGCCATCGCGCAGGGTGTGCGCTTGCAGTTGCTGTTCGGCGGCCGCCTGGTACGGATCCCAGATCACCCAGGCGTCGACGCTGCCACGCTCGAACGCGGCGCGGGCATCGGCCGGTGGCAGGAACACAGTCTGGATGTCGGTGTATTTGAGGCCGGCGTCTTCAAGCGCGCGGACCAGCAGGTAGTGAACGTTGGAGCCCTTGTTGAGCACGACTTTCTTGCCCTTGAGGTCCTTCACCGATTTGATCGGCGAGTCCTTCGGCACCAGGATTGCTTCGGCGTGCGGTGCAGGCGGTTCGTAGGCGACGTAGAGCAAATCGGCGCCGGCAGCCTGGGCAAATACTGGCGGGGTTTCACCCGTGACACCAAAGTCGATGGAGCCGACATTCAGGCCTTCGAGCAGTTGCGGGCCACCAGGGAATTCCGTCCATTGCACGTCCACGCCTTGGGCGGCGAGGCGTTTTTCCAATGTGCCTTTGGCTTTGAGCAGCACCAGGGTGCCGTACTTTTGATAACCGATTCGCAACGTCTCGGCTTGAGCTTGAGTAATGGCGCCGAAGGACACAGCCGCAACAAACAGAGCGACCAGACCACGACGCAAAATGACAGTGCGCATAGCGCTCTCCTTTTTGCAGTTGGGTTTTGGCTGCACCTGCTTGGCCGTTGGCGGCTGAGTAAGGTGAGTAGATCAATTTCGGGGGAGGCTTAAATGCTCCAGCGAGCACTCAACAAACGTTCATTCAACAGGTTTGGGTCGAGAGGTTTGGGTCGTCTCGCCATGGCGCTGAAAAACTGCTCCAGCGCTTCATTCAATCGTTGTGCAAGCTGCGGCGCCAATTGCGCCTGGGCGCTGCCTTCGCCGTAGGCGATCTGGCTGTCTTCGGCAAAAATTCCCTGCAGCATTTCCTGGGCTTTCAACGCCGACAGCACTGGCTTGAGCGCGTAATCCACCGCCAGCATGTGGGCGATGCTGCCGCCCGTGGCCATCGGCAACACGACTTTATGGTGGAGTGCTCGTTCGGGCAGCAGGTCCAGCACGGTTTTCAGTGCGCCCGAGAACGACGCCTTGTAAACCGGTGTGGCAATCAACAGGCCGTCGGCGTTTTCAATCTGTTGCAGCAGGTCGATGATCTTGGGGCTGTCAAAGCGTGCATGCAGCAAGTCTTCCGCCGGGAAGTCCCGAACCTGGTAACTCACCACTTCCACACCTTGCTCTTGTAACCAGCGTTGGGAGCGTTCCAGCAGCACCCCGGAACGGGAACGTTGGCTGGGACTGCCACCGAGTGAGACGACCAGCATTCAGATGATTCCTTGAACGGTGTTGGCGATTCGCGGTTTGCGATCTCGCTGTGATGAGGGAGACCTTAACAGGTGATTGTTATATCTATAAATCATATTTATTCATTTGGTTATTCGTTTTGGAGATATAAAAATCACTGAATTCCAGATGTAAAAAAAGGCCGTCGAAACGGCCTGAAATCCCCTGCTGCTTTTGTGGTGATCGTTCCCATGCTCCGCGTGGGAATGCAGCTCGTGACGCTCCGCGTCACTGGACGCGGAGCGTCCCTAGAGGCATTCCCACGCAGAGCGTGGGAACGATCAGTGGTTACCGGTTCGGTTGCGGCGTCAGGCGCAAATAGGGTTTCACCGCACGATAGCCCTTGGGAAAACGCTGCTTGATTTCATCCTCATCCTTGAGCGACGGCACGATCACCACTTCATCACCGTCCTGCCAGTTGGCCGGGGTGGCCACTTTGTAGTGGTCGGTGAGTTGCAGCGAATCGATCACCCGCAGAATTTCGTGGAAATTGCGGCCGGTGCTCGCCGGGTAAGTGATGGTCAGTCGAATCTTTTTATTCGGATCGATCACGAACAGCGAACGTACAGTCAGGGTGTCGTTGGCGTTGGGATGGATCAGGTCGTAAAGGTCCGACACCTTGCGATCGGCGTCGGCGAGGATCGGGAAGTTGACCAGGGTGCTCTGGGTTTCGTTGATGTCCTCGATCCACTTGTGGTGCGAGTCCACCGGGTCAACCGACAGGGCAATGGCTTTCACCCCGCGACTGGCAAACTCATCCTTGAGCCTGGCGGTGAACCCCAGTTCAGTAGTGCAGACCGGGGTGAAGTCCGCCGGATGGGAAAACAGCACGCCCCAGCTATCGCCCAGCCATTCGTGAAAACGGAGGGTGCCGGCGCTGGAATCCTGTTCAAAGTCGGGGGCGATGTCGCCCAGTCTGAGGCTCATGGTTCTGCTCCTGATGAGTGCTTGTTGAGCTCGACTGTGCCTGTATTTACGAATGATTAAAAAGAATAAATATCGATTTGTTTAGACCTATAACGAATATTAAAGATCTGTTCACTGGACGTGATCAGGCGACGAGACGAACATCGCCCACAAGGTTCGAGAAGGCCTTGAGTGCTGCAAAAGAGGGGAATTTCGAGGAGGGTTTACGGGGGTGAACCGCCTTGAAACACAAAAGCCCCGCCGGGCGTGATGCCGGGCGGGGCTTTTTTGTTTCGGTGACGCGAACGCTATTACAACAGCGGGATCGAGTAGCTGACGATCAGACGGTTTTCATCCTGGGTGCGAGTGTTCGGCAGGTCTGTACGCCAGGTCGCATTTTTCCAGGTAACGCCGAGGTTCTTCAGCGGGCCATCCTGAAGCACGTAAGCCACGGTCAGATCGCGTTCCCACTCGGAAGCGCCGTTGGCCGCCACGCCACCGCGAGCGTTAACGGTATCGATGTCGTCACCATGCAGGTAAACCATACCTGCCGTCAGGCCCGGTACGCCGACCTTGGCGAAGTCGAACGAGTAGCGTGCCTGCCAGGAGTGTTCACCGGCACGGGCGAATTTCTGGATTTGCGAGTCGGTGATGATATAGGCCGACGCTCCGTCACCCTGGTTCAGGTAAACGAAGTCGCTGCTACCGTTGCTGACCTGATAACCGCCACCGAAGGTATGACCGGCAACCGTGTACAGGAACAGGCCGCTGTACAGGTTGTTGTCGACCTTGCCTTTACCGTTCGGCGCGTTGTAGTTACCAGTGGAGTAGTACAACGGGTTGTGGCCGTTGGCACCATCATCAGTGCTGTTGAAATAACGCAAATCCGACTTCAACACGCCCGGGCCGATTGCCCAGTTGTGCACCAGACCCAGGAAGTGTTGCTTGTAGAACTCTTCCAGGTTGCCGTAGTAATACTGGGCCGTCAGGTCCTTGGTGATTTTGTAGTCGCCGCCGGCAAAGTTGAACTTGTTGCTGTCGCGGAAATTGGGACCACGGGTGTTCGCACCCGCAATCGACATCTGTTCGTTGTTGCTGGAGTTACGACCTTTAACGGCTTCGATCTGACCACCGATCAGCGTCAGGTCCTTGATGTCACCGGAAGAGAGCTGGCCACCCTGCCAGGTTTGCGGCAGCAAACGACCGTCGTTGGTCACGATGACCGGCAGTTTGGGTTGCAAGGTACCCAGCTTCAGTTCGGTCTGGGAGATCTTGGCTTTGGCAGTCACACCCAGGCTGGAGAAGTCATCAACCGGTTCGCCGTTGGACTTGGTTGGGAAAACAGTGCCACCGTAAGAAGTTGCAGTGGCGCCATTGGTGCCGCCGCCCGAATCCAGCTTCACGCCCAACAGGCCGATTGCATCAATACCGAAGCCGACAGGGCCTTGGGTATAACCGGAGATGAAACGCAGATCGAAGCCTTGGCCCCACTCTTCGTTTTTGTTCGGCCCAGTACCATCACGGTAATCGGTGTTGATGTAGAAGTTACGCAGCCCCAGGGTGGCTTTGCTGTCTTCGATGAAACCGGCGGCGCTTGCTTGTTGCGCCAGAACCCCAACAGCCACAGCCATGGCCAAGGTGGACTTGTTCATTGTTTCGCTCCTCATTTCTAATGCTTGTGGTCCTGGCCCCGGGTCTAGCGCCCTGGATCCTGAGACACGCAATTTTTGCCGAGCCGTCTAGCCCGGTCGTTTTGGCGATGCAGAATACAGCGCCATAAAGCCAAAAAGAATTTTGTGTTTCTTTTTAATTCCGTTTAGGCATATGCCTGTGCAGCACAGATTCGAGGTATCGGCATAAACGCCCATTCCTTGACCTGCTCTACTGACGGGAATCAATGTGTTGAAGCCGAGCCTCAAGCTGAGTACCGGACCGGACTTACTTTAGGGGTTTGCAGAAAAAACCAAAAAGAATAAAAAATAAGCACAACAGATGTTATTGGAATATAGGAAGACAAAAAAAAGCCTCGCCACAAGGCGAGGCTCTTTTTGAAGGCTTATTACAAGAAGCTGTAGGTGTAGTTGAAGATCACACGGGTCTGGTCCTGGTCAGCGATGTTGATTTCGCTGCCACGGTAGACACCATTACGCAACGTCACACCCAGACCTTTGAGGGCGCCTTGCTGAATGGTGTAGTCGATCCGCATATCGCGCTCCCACTCAGACGCATCAGGGCCGGTGCCGTTCAGAGCTTTGATGTTTTCGCCGTGCAGGTAGGCGATCGAGGTTTTCAGGCCCGGGACACCCAGCGCCGCGAAATCATAGGAGTACTGGCCGAAGGTGGTGTTTTCACCGGCACGGACAAAGCCGTTGATCATGGAGTCGGTGAACAGGTAGAAGCTGGCACCGCCCTCCCCCTGGTTACGCCCGTTGCTGTTAACCACTTGGGCCTGGTTCAGGTAGACGAAACCACCGTCATCGTTGACGCGTTGATGGCCGAGCAGAAATGCGTTGCCACCCAGGGTATAGGTGAACATACCGCTCCAGGTTTTGTTATCGACCTCGCCTGGAGTCTTGGCGAAACCACCGTTGTTATTGAAGATATAACCCGCATCACCGTTCTTGCCATTGGAGCTGCTGTCGAAGTAGCGGAAATCCGTCTTGAACGACTGCTTGGCATCGATCGTCCAGACGTGAACCATCCCCAGGAAATCCTGCTTGTAGTAATCCTTCAGTTCCGAGTGGTAGTACTGCAGGGTCAGGTCTTTGGTGGCCTTCCAGTCAACACCGCCGTAACGGAACTGGTTGCTGTCCTGAGTACCGCCCGCCACGGCCAGGCCGCTGGAGTCTGAAGAGGCACGACCCGTCGCGTGTTCTAACTGACCTACGTTGAAGGTAAAGTTGTCGATATCTTTCGAGGAGAGGGTGCCACCTTCAAAGGTCTGTGGCAGCAGGCGGCTGTCGTTCGCGACCAAAATCGGCATGTTCGGTTGCAGAGCGCCGCCCAGGTGAGCTTCGGTCTTTGAGATGCGCGCCTTGACGTTGGCCGCCCCGCGGCTCCATTCGTTCACCGCCGAACCATCGCTGTCGCTTGGGACGAAGCTGTTGTTATCCGGGTGATGACCCTTGCCACCATCCAGGTGGATACCGACCATCGCCTGGGCGTCGATACCGAAGCCGATCGTACCCGGAGTGAAACCGGACAAGTAATCGAACTTGAAGCCTTGAGCGCTCTCTCTCTGGTCCGCACCGCCGTCACGGTTATCGTTGTTGAAATACATGGTTCGAGAACTGACGGAAAGCTTGCTGTCTTCGATGAAACCTGCGGCGCCTGCCTGCTGCGCCAAAACCCCTACGGCCACGGCCAGGGCCAAGGTGGACTTGTTCATTGTCTAACTCCTCTCGTTTCTAATTCTTGTGTTCCTGGCCTCGGTTCAACGACCGAAGATCCTAAGATGCGCGATTAGCGCCAGAGCGTGACCCACAAGTCAATCGTAACCATGTGTGTCTACGACCATGGTCTAATCCCCCGTTTTTTGGTCAATGTTGGTCATGAGCTCGTCATAATTCTGCAAAGAACTAGCTCGCCCGTTTCTCATACTTTTTTGGAATTTAGCTCTGTATCACTCGCCGCCACGGAATAGAGCCCCCAGCTCATAAGCTAATTACCAAATGTTATTTATTGGATGTTTTTTAGATCGTTTAGCGTTTGAAGCAATTCGGAAACAATCCCCCACCGAAAGGCGACGCCATGACGACCAGACGCGAACTATCCAGCCTATTTGTTACAGTTTGTGTGTCCCTGATATTTTCTCATTCCGCTCAAGCGGCCAACCTGACTGTGGGTTATCAAACCGGCATCGACCCCAGCAAAGTCCCCCAGGCGGATGGCACTTACGAGCAAACCATAGGCCAGAAAATTGACTGGCGCCGATTCAACAGCGGCCCTGAAGTGGTGACCGCCATCGCGTCCGGTGACGTGCAGATTGGTAACCTCGGCTCCAGTCCTTTGGCCGCAGCCGCCTCGCGCAATCTGCCAATAGTCGCGTTCATCGTGTCTGCCCAGATCAATGCAGCTGAAGCCCTCGTAGTACGCAACGGGAGCGGCATCGACAAACCGCAAGATCTGATCGGCAAAACCATCGCCACCCCCTTCGTCTCAACCTCTCACTACAGTTTGCTCGGCGCGCTGAAGCACTGGGGACTGGACGCCTCGAAAGTCAAAGTGGTGAATTTGCAACCGGCGGAAATCGCAGCAGCATGGAAACGTGGTGATATTGATGGCGCGTTTGTCTGGTCACCGGCGCTGGGGGAAATTCGCAAGACAGGCAAGACATTGACGGATGCCGCGCAGGTCGGTCAATGGGGGGCGCCGACGTTTGAAGTCTGGGTTGCGCGTAAGGATTACGCCGAGAAACATCCAGAGGTGGTGGCCAAATTTGCCAAGGTCACCCTGGACTCCTTCGCCGACTACGCCGCGCATAAAGACAGTTGGACAGCCGATTCGGTACCCGTGCAGAAAATCGCCAAATTGACCGGTGCCAATGCCGCCGATGTACCGGAGTTGTTGGCCGGCTCTGCGTTCCCGGATGCCAAGGCCCAGCAGACCGCGGCGCTACTGGAGGGCGGTACGGCCAAGGCGATTGGCGAGACGGCGAAGTTCTTGAAGGAGCAAGGGAAGGTTGAAACTGTGCTGCCGGATTATTCGGCGTATGTCAGTGCGAAGTTTGTGGCTGAGTGATGATCGTTCCCACGCTCTGCGTGGGAATGTAGCCCGGGACGCTCCGCGTCCCCTCTAGAGCCGAACGCGGAGCGTCCGTTGAGGCATTCCCACGCAGAGCGTGGGAACGATCATGTTCGCCTTCAAAGGGTCTTTTCGAAGATCTTGGAATTACGCTGATAGTTGTACAGCGAAGCCCGCGCCGACGGCAGGCGTTCGACGCTGCTCGGCACAAACCCGCGTTCGCGGAACCAGTGCGCGGTACGGGTCGTCAGCACGAACAGGGTTTTCAAACCCTGGGCCCGGGCACGGGTTTCGATGCGTTCCAGCAGTTCATCACCGCGCCCGCCATGGCGGTATTCCGGGTTCACCGCCAGGCACGCCAACTCCCCGGCGTCCGAATCAGCAATCTGATACAGCGCCGCACAGGCGATGATCATGCCTTCGCGTTCGACCACGCTGAACTGCTCGATCTCACGCTCCAGCACTTCGCGGGAGCGACGCACCAGAATCCCCTGCTCTTCCAGCGGGCTGATCAAATCCAGCAAACCGCCAACATCCTCAATCGCCGCTTCGCGCACAATTTCAAATTGCTCCTGCGCCACCAGCGTACCGCCACCGTCGCGGGTGAACAGCTCGGTCAGCAGCGCACCGTCTTCGGCATAGCTGACAATATGGCTGCGCGCCACGCCGCCCCGGCATGCTTCAGCCGCTGCATCCAACAGCTCGGCCTGATAATTGCTGCCCAGTCGCTGCAAATGTGCCGGTACTTGTTGCGGGCGCAATTCACGCACCAGACGACCGTTTTCATCGATCAAGCCCATATCGGCGCCGAACAGCAGCAATTTGTCCGCGCTCAGGTCGATGGCCGCACGCGTGGCGACGTCTTCGCAGGCGAGGTTGAAGATCTCACCGGTCGGCGAGTAACCCAGGGGCGACAACAGCACGATGGAGCGCTCGTCCAGCAGGCGATTGATACCTTTGCGGTCGACCCGACGCACTTCGCCGGTGTGGTGATAATCCACGCCTTCGAGCACACCAATCGGGCGTGCCGTGACCAGATTGCCGCTGGCCACCCGCAGGCGCGATCCCTGCATCGGCGATGAGGCCATGTCCATGGACAGGCGCGCTTCAATGGCGATACGCAGCTGGCCGACCGCATCGATCACACACTCCAGCGTCGCGGCATCGGTGATGCGCATGCCGTGATGGTAATGCGGAGTCAGGCCACGCGCGGCGAGGCGGGTTTCAATTTGCGGACGGGAACCGTGAACCAGCACCAGCCGTACGCCAAGGCTGTGCAACAACACCAGGTCGTGGACGATATTGCCGAAATTCGGGTGTTCCACCCCATCGCCGGGGAGCATGACGACAAAGGTGCAATCGCGGTGGGCATTGATGTAAGGCGAAGCGTGACGAAGCCAATTAACGTAGTCGGGCATGAACCTGGGCCTGTAAATAAATAGCAGCCAAAAAATGGGCGACACTGAAAACGCACAGCGGGCTGATGGTTATCGTCGGAACAGGCTTGGCGACACGCGCGCTCTCCTCATGGATACGGGTTTGAACATCGGCAATTTATACGTGAAAACACAGAACCTGTGGGAGCGAGCTTGCTCCGGGCGGCGTTCCGACGATGGCGGCATCACCGTCGACGATGATGTTGAATGTTATGGCCTCATCGCGAGCAGCCTCGCTCCCACATTGATTTTGCTCAACTAGCCGGTGTCAGGCAGTAATGTTCAATCAGCTGACGTAATAGATGCACCGTAGGCTGCAAACGTGACATTTCGAGATATTCCCCCGGCTGATGGGCGCAGGCGATATCACCCGGGCCAAGCACCAGCGTCTCGCAGCCAAGTTGCTGAAGATAAGGTGCTTCGGTGCCGAACGCCACTGCTTCGGCGCGATGGCCAGTGAGCTTCTCGGCAACCCGGACCAATTCAGCATCCTCGGCCTGTTCGAAAGGGGGTACTTCGGGGAACAACGGCGCGTAATCGATTTTCACCTGATGCCGTTCGGCAACCGGTTTGAGCCGCTGCAGAATCTCCGCACGCAGGGCTTTGGGGTCCATGCCCGGCAACGGTCGCAGGTCGAACTCCAGCGAGCATTGCCCGCAGATACGGTTGGGGTTATCGCCCCCATGGATGCAGCCGAAGTTCATGGTCGGCGTCGGCACGCCAAACTGCGGGTTGCGAAATTCGCGCTGCCACAACAGGCGCAGACCGCGTAATTCGCCGATGGCATCGTGCATGGCCTCAAGGGCGCTATGGCCCAGGCTCGGGTCCGAGGAATGGCCGCTCTGACCGAGAATATCGATGCGCTCCATCATGATGCCTTTGTGCATGCGGATCGGCTTCAAGCCGGTCGGCTCGCCAATGACCGCCGCGCGGCCCAATGGACGTCCGGCTGCGGCCAGGGCGCGAGCACCGGACATTGAGCTCTCTTCATCGCAGGTGACAAGGATCAGCAGCGGCTGCTTGAATGGCTGATCGAGCAGCGGTATCACCGCTTCGATGGCCAGGGCGAAAAAGCCCTTCATGTCGCAGCTGCCCAGACCAACCCAACGACCATCCACTTCGGTGAGTTTCAGCGGATCGGTCTGCCACAACGCGCCGTCGAACGGCACCGTGTCACTGTGACCGGCGAGCACCAGGCCACCAGGCCCCGAACCAAAACTGGCGAGCAGGTTGAACTTGCCGGGGCTGACCTGCTGGATATCGCAGATAAAACCCAGATCACCCAGCCACGTCGCCAGCAAATCGATCACCGGGCGGTTGGTCTGATCCAGGCTCGGTTGGGTACAACTGACCGACGGTGCAGCGATCAGCGCAGCGAACTGATCTTTCATGGATGGCAAAGGCATCGCTGACTCCAACTCCCGAATTGAAGTCCATCATAGAACCATCCGGCGACAGGAATAAACCGTCGCGGCGCGTAGGAACGCTCACTCCTGTACACTGCACGACCTTGGCAGCCACACATTCCCCCGGCTGCGCTCCCGATCCTGGATTTTCCGGCCATGCAGAAAGAAACCGAAATCAAGCTCCGCGTCAGCCGCGAAACCCTCGCTGCTCTGCGCGAGCACCCGCTCCTGAAAAAACGCAACAAAAGTGGCTGGGAACGCCGTGAGTTGATGAATCAGTACTTCGACACGCCTGAGCGCGACCTGGCCCGCGCCAAGGTTGCCCTGCGCCTGCGCCGCGATGGCGAAGAAGTGATTCAGACGCTCAAGACCCGCGGCCAAAGCGTCGCCGGCTTGTCCGAGCGTAACGAATACGACTGGAACCTGCCCAAAGCCAAACTCGACGTAAAGAAACTCGACGGCGAATGCTGGCCTGAAGCACTGGCCGAACTGGACAAGAAAACCCTCAAGCCGATCTTCACCACTGACTTCGTTCGCGAACGCGCTGAAATCGCCTGGGGCCGTGGCAAGACCAAAGTGGTCATCGAAGCCGCGCTGGACCTGGGCCACGTGATCGTTGGCAAGCAGAAAGAAGAAATCTGCGAACTGGAACTGGAATTGCGCGAAGGCGAGCCGGCTGCCCTGCTGGAACTGGCCGCCGAACTGGCCGCGACCCTGGCCCTGATGCCGTGTGACATCAGCAAGGCCGAGCGCGGATATCGTTTGTACGACGCCAACAGCTATTCGCTGAGCCTGCCGGCGCCACAAATCGCCGCCGAAACGCCGCTGGATGATGCCTTCGCCGCGCTTAGCTGGCATTTGCTGGGCAGCAGCCAGCGTCTGGCCGAGCAATATCGCTTCAACGGCCACTGGCGCCTGTTGCAGGACTGGGTCGAAAACCTCGCTGAATTGCGTGCACTGCTCAGTAGCCTGGGCCAGGCCGCGCCACGCCAGTCGACGCACGATCTGCGCATTGCGCTGGATGCGTTGCTGGAAGACTGGCGTCCGATGGTGCAAGCCGGTAACGAGGACGAAGACGTGCGCAAAGCCGCGCCGGAGCAATTCCTCGAAGAACTGGAGGATCCGCGTTGGGGCCTGTTCTCGCTGAACACCTCACGCTGGTTGCTGGCCCGCACCTGGGCCGCCGATCGCAACGTTCGTGGCAACCGCCAGGGCGCGGCACAACTGGGCAGCTGGTTGCCGCGTTTGTTGGGTGAAGAAGCGACCTCCCTGCAATTGCAGCGTTATCAGCAACAACCGGAAGACCTAGCCGAGCAACTGCCGCGCATCGAACGCATCCAGGCCTGGCTGCACCATGCCCGTCACGTGCTGGACATCCCGGAAATGGATCGCCTGTACGGTGAATTGAAACAGCTGGCGCAACTGGCCAACGAGCCGATCACCGATGAATCGCTGGATGCGCGTAAGCAGCAGGCGATTGCCGTGTATCAGAATCGTGCCTGGAAAATGCTGCTGCGTATGTAATACCGCCATCGCGAGCAGGCTCGCTCCCACTTTGGAATGCATTCCCCTGTGGGAGCGAGCCTGCTCGCGATGAGGCCAGCACATTCACCGCAAAACCTCAGACCGGCAAACTCGTCGTAGACTTGATTTCCGACAGCGCCACAATCGAGTTCACTTCCTGTATCCCGGGCACCATCGACAGTTTCTCGAAGAAAAACCGCTCATACGCCTCAATGTCCGCCGTGACAATCCGCAGCAAGAAATCCACTGAACCCATCAGCACATAACACTCCAGCACTTCGGGAAACCCGCGAATCGCCTCGGTGAACTCTGTGAAGTTCGAACGCCCGTGGGCGTTAAGTTTGATCTCGGCAAAGATCTGCGTGTTCAGCCCGATCTTCTTGCGATCCAGCAACGTCACCTGCGCGCGAATGATCCCCTCTTCTTTCATCCGCTGAATCCGCCGCCAGCACGGCGACTGCGACAGCCCCACCTGTTCGGCGATCTGAGCGCTGGAGAGCGAAGCGTCCTCTTGCAGCAACGCGAGAATCTTGCGGTCGTAGCCATCCAGCTCGCTTTGCATAGAAAAACCTTCAATCGTTAATTTATTGAATTACACGATTCGATTAATCGTCAATAAGCCCAATCATAGATAAGAAATGCCCCACACCGAATGTAAAAATTCCTCCAGTGTTTTTGGAGCCTGACCATGCCGCCACTTGAAGCCGTCCACACCTTGTCCACCCGCGCCGATGTCTGGAACGTCAGCAACACCCACTGCCGTGTTCACTATCAATTGCTCGCCGAAGCGGAACCGGACCTGCTGTGCCGGGCGCTGAATCTGTTCGCCTTGCAGTTTCTGACGCCACAACAGGTCAACGTGCAGCGCCAGGACGACTTGCTGTCGATCGAGATCGTCATGGACGGCCTCAGCTGGCATCGCGCCCAAGTGATTGCGGAAAAACTTCGTAACCTGATCAGCGTCTGCTCGGTCGAGCTGCAAGCGGCTGATGCGGCGTGGGATGAGCCGGCCCAGGCGGCGGGCTGAAAAACCTCGACACGGCTTTGTCCGGTAGTGGCCCAACGGTCGACAGGTCCGCGACTATCCTTTGCGGATTGTGTTCATGAGGAGCCCGCATGTCCGTTCAACTTGCCATTCAGGACCGCTGGCTGGATCTCAATGATTTGCTGCGCGAACTGGTCGCCCAAGGCTTTATCAGCCATGACTCGGCCGAGCACGCGCTCAATGCTCGCCGCCGCCACACCGCCAATGGCCAACTGCACCCGCTGGAATTCATTGCCAGCCAACACCTCGACGATCTCAGTCGTCCCGGCAAACACCTGGATCTGGAAAGCCTGACCTTGTGGTTGTCGCAACAGGCCGGTCAGCCGTACTTGCGCATCGATCCGCTGAAGATCAACGTCGCGGCCATTACGCCGTTGATGTCCTATGCCTTTGCCCAGCGCCACAAGATACTCGCGGTGTCCATCGACCGCGACGCGGTGACCGTGGCCAGCGCCCAGCCCTACGTCAAAGGCTGGGAAGCCGACCTGACCCACGTTTTGAAACTGCCGATCAAACGGGTCGTGGCCAACCCTGTCGATATCCAGCGCTTTAGCGTCGAGTTTTTCCGGTTGGCCAAATCGGTCAGCGGCGCGACCAGCGCCGATCAGCAGAGCAGTACCCTGGGCAATTTCGAGCAGTTGCTCAACCTCGGCGCCAGCGACCAGGAGCCGGACGCCAATGACGCGCACATCGTCAACATTGTTGACTGGCTGTTTCAGTACGCCTTCCAGCAGCGCGCCAGCGATATCCACATCGAGCCCCGGCGCGAGCAAGGCACGGTGCGCTTTCGCATCGACGGTGTGTTGCACAACGTCTATCAATTCCCGCCACAGGTCACGATGGCCATCGTCAGTCGCCTGAAGAGTCTCGGGCGGATGAACGTCGCTGAAAAACGCAAACCCCAGGACGGCCGGGTGAAAACCAAGACCCCGGACGGCGGAGAAGTCGAGTTGCGGTTGTCGACATTACCGACGGCATTCGGCGAAAAAATGGTCATGCGGATTTTCGACCCGGAAGTCCTGCTCAAGGATTTCGACCAGCTAGGGTTTTCTGCCGAGGACCTGCGCCGCTGGCAAGACATGACCCGTCAGCCCAACGGCATCATTCTGGTCACCGGGCCGACCGGTTCGGGCAAGACCACCACGCTCTACACCACACTAAAGAAACTGGCGACGCCCGAGGTCAACCTCTGCACCATCGAAGACCCGATTGAGATGGTCGAGCCCGCATTCAACCAGATGCAGGTCCAGCACAACATCGAACTGACCTTCGCCGCCGGCGTGCGCGCGTTGATGCGACAAGACCCGGACATCATCATGATCGGCGAGATTCGCGACCTCGAAACCGCCGAAATGGCAATTCAGGCGGCGCTCACC
This sequence comes from Pseudomonas sp. BE134, assembly GCF_031456105.1. NCBI lineage: Bacteria > Pseudomonadati > Pseudomonadota > Gammaproteobacteria > Pseudomonadales > Pseudomonadaceae > Pseudomonas > Pseudomonas sp. BE134. Next base: position 155,078 of record NZ_JAVDUA010000002.1, read on the forward strand.
GGCCACTTGGTGCTCTCGACGTTGCACACCAACGATGCGCCGAGCGCAATCAGTCGCCTGCTGGAACTCGGCGTGCCGCACTACCTGATCAAAGCCACGGTGCTGGGCGTCATGGCCCAGCGTCTGGTGCGCACCTTGTGTCCCCACTGCAAGGCACCGCTGACGTTGGGTGAAGATGACTGGCAAACCCTGACCAAACCGTGGCAAGCGCCCTTGCCCACCAACGCCCAACGTGCCATCGGCTGCCTGGAATGTCGCGACACCGGCTATCACGGCCGCGCCGGGGTGTACGAAATCATGCAACTGACTGATGGCGTCAAGGCGTTGATCAATCCGGACACCGACTTGCTGGCGATCCGGCGTCAGGCGTTCAAGGAAGGCATGCGTAGCTTGCGGCTGTCGGGGGCACAGAAAGTGGCGGCGGGTTTGACCACGATTGAAGAGGTGCTGCGAGTGACGCCGCAGAGCGAGCAAAAGTAAACGCGCTCGCCCATGGAACTCGATTGGGGGTTGGCTATCCAAGGCCGCAGTCAACCCAGTGGAGTCACCCATCATGCGTTTCAAACTTGCTGTCGCCACCGTCGCGCTGCTGTCTCTTCCAGTCGGTAGCGCGATGGCCGATGACAGCTTTTGGCAAAATGTCCTCACCTCCGGTGCAACCACCGCCTCGACCTACCTGACGTCCAAGGACAACAAAATGGTCGTCGCCGCCCAGGACGATGCCAGCAGCTTCGTCGCCAGTGACGGCGGCATTCGCGGCCCCTACCTGGAAGCGGCGATGAACAAAGTCCGCGCCGACAACCCGGGCTTGCAGGCCACGGACATGGAACTGGCGAATGCGATTCTGGCGAAGAATGCTGTCGCTTCGGAATAAGTTCGCAGGTACCAAAATGCCGCTCAATTGAGCGGCATTTTTTGCCCTACAAATCATTCCCTGTGGGAGCGAGCCTGCTCGCGAAGGCGGTGTAACAGGCAACATCGATGTCGACTGACACGCCCTCTTCGCGAGCAGGCTCGCTCCCACAGGTGGATGTGTATGTGTTCGGAAGTTCAGCGGTAATCATCCACCGGGACACACGCGCAAAACAGGTTTCTATCGCCGTAGACGTTATCGACCCGGTTCACCACCGGCCAATATTTGTGCAGCTTGGTGTGCGCATCCGGCGTCACCGCCTGCTCGATGCTGTACGACCGCTCCCATACCCCGGTGATGTCCGCCAATGTGTGTGGCGAACGCTTCAGCGGATTGTCCTCGGCCGGCCAATTGCCGTTTTCCACCTCGCTGATTTCCGCACGGATGCTCAGCATCGCCCCGATAAACCGGTCCAGCTCGGCCTTCGATTCACTTTCTGTCGGCTCGACCATCAAGGTCCCCGGTACGGGAAACGACATGGTCGGCGCATGGAAACCATAATCCATCAGGCGCTTGGCAACGTCTTCTTCGCTGATGCCGGTCAGCGCTTTCAGCGGCCGCAGGTCGAGGATGCATTCGTGAGCCACTCGGTCATTGCGCCCGCTGTAGAGCACCGGGAATGCTCCAGATAAATGCTGCGCCAGGTAGTTCGCGGCAAGGATCGCCACTTCGCTCGCGTCCGCCAGTTGCGGCCCCATCATCGCGATATACATCCAGCTGATCGGCAAAATGCTTGCACTGCCCCAAGGCGCCGCGCTCACCGCGCCGTTCTGCGGCAACGGCCCGTCGATGGGCACCACCGGGTGATTGGCCACGAACGGCGCCAGGTGCGCCCGCACACCAATCGGCCCCATGCCCGGCCCGCCGCCGCCATGGGGGATGCAAAACGTTTTGTGCAGGTTCATGTGTGAGACGTCGGCGCCAATGTCCGCCGGCCGAGCTAGTCCGACCTGGGCATTGAGGTTGGCGCCATCCATGTACACCTGACCACCGTGACTGTGGATAACTTCACAGATCTCGCTGATGCCTTCTTCGTAGACGCCGTGGGTCGACGGATAAGTCGCCATCAGGCACGCGAGCTTGTCCCCCGCCTCCGAGGCTTTTTGCTTGAGGTCATCCAGATCGACGTTGCCTGCGTCGTCGCATTCGACAATCACCACGCGCATCCCGGCCATTTGCGCCGAGGCCGGGTTGGTGCCGTGGGCCGAGGACGGAATCAGGCAGAGATCCCGCTCCCCTTGATGACGGCTCTCGTGGTATTTGCGGATCGCCAGCAATCCGGCGTATTCGCCTTGGGCGCCGGAGTTGGGTTGCATGCAAATCGCATCGAAACCAGTGATCGCGCAGAGCCAGCGCTCCAGTTCTTCGATCATCAGCGAATAACCCACAGCCTGTTCCTTCGGCACGAACGGGTGCAGGTTGGCGAACTGCGGCCAGGTAATGGGGATCATCTCGCTGGTGGCATTGAGCTTCATGGTGCAGGAGCCCAGCGGGATCATTGACTGGTTGAGGGCAAGGTCCTTGTTCTCCAGTTGCTTGAGGTAGCGCAGCATCTCGGTTTCGCTGTGGTGCGCATTGAACACCGGGTGGCGCAGATAAGGTGAAGTGCGCAGCAGCCCGTCAGGAATGCCGGAAGCCAGCGCTTCAGCGTCCAGCTCGTCGATATTCAGGCCATGACTGGCCCCGAGGAACACATCGAACAGCTTCGCAACGGTCGTCTCGTCCGAGGTTTCGTCGAGGCTCAATCCCAACTGCCCTCGCCCCAGAATCCGCAAATTGATCTGCGCCGCTTGAGCGCTTTCGATGATCGCGGTCTGGGTGCCGCCAACTTCCAGGGTCAGGGTGTCGAAGAAGTGCTTGTTGAGGCGGCTGACGCCATGACGCTCAAGACCGGCGGCGAGGATGCAGGTCAAGCGGTGCACACGCTGGGCAATGCGCTTGAGCCCTTCAGGGCCGTGGTAGACAGCGTAAAAACTGGCGATGTTGGCCAGCAGCACCTGAGCGGTGCAAATGTTCGAGTTGGCCTTTTCCCGGCGGATATGTTGCTCGCGGGTTTGCAGGGCCATGCGCAAGGCAACATTGCCGCGAGCATCTTTGGACACACCGATTATCCGTCCCGGAATCGCCCGTTTGTATTCATCGCGGCTGGCAAAAAACGCCGCGTGCGGTCCGCCGTAGCCCATGGGCACGCCGAAACGTTGGGATGAGCCGAAGACCACATCGGCGCCCAATTCCCCCGGCGGCGTTAGCAATAACAGGCTCAGCAGGTCAGTGGCGACGCACGCCAGGGCTTGCTGCGCGTGCAGATGATCAATCACTGGCCGCAGATCACTGATCTCACCGTGGGTGTCGGGGTATTGCAGCAGGGCACCAAAAACCTGGTGCTGTTTCAAGTTATCCACTGAGTCGATGATCAGCTCGAACCCGAACCCTTCGGCCCGGGTCTGCACCACGGAAATGGTCTGCGGATGACAGTGCTCGTCGACGAAAAACAGATTGCTTCTGGATTTGGCGACACGCTTGGCCAGCGCCATGGCTTCCGCTGCTGCCGTGGCTTCATCCAGCAGCGAAGCATTTGCCAGTTCCAGGCCGGTGAGGTCGATGGTCAGTTGCTGGAAGTTCAGCAGCGCTTCGAGCCGCCCTTGGGCAATCTCTGGCTGATAAGGCGTGTAGGCGGTGTACCAACCGGGATTTTCCAGCACGTTGCGCACAATCACGGTTGGCGTGAGGGTGCCGTGGTAGCCCATGCCGATGAGGCTGGTCCAGACCTGGTTTTGCTCGGCGTAGCCGCGCAGTTTGGCCAGCGCGGCTTGTTCATCGAGGGCGGGCGGCAGGTCGAGCGGCCGGTTCAGCCGGATTCCCGGCGGCACCGTCTGCTCGATCAGTTCGACCCGGCTGCCGAGGCCGAGGCTGTCGAGCATCGCCTGCTGCTCGGCGGCATCAGGCCCGAGATGGCGGCGCAGAAAGGCATTAGGGTCGCGTAACTGACTCAAGGACGGCAACTGGGACATGACGGGCTCTCTCTGGACTGGCGCTCAGCGTCGATGCAACACGGTCAAACCAGCATAGCAGCCGATATCCGAGCGGATGGCTTGGCGCCGACGAGCATTGCGGACATCATGCTCGGCATCCGCCCACTGTCCGCTGAACAGGTGCCTGAATTTATGAGCCAACTGCCGTTCCTGCCGTTCTCCAAACCGACCATCGATGAGGCCACGATCGCAGCGGTCGGCGACGTGTTGCGCTCGGGCTGGATTACCAGCGGCCCCAAGGTCCAGGCCTTTGAGCAACAGCTTTCGGCGTATTTTGGCGGGCGCCCGGTGCTCACCTTTAACTCCGGCACCTGCACCATGGAAATCGCCTTGCGCGTGGCCGGGATCGGGCCTGGCGATGAAGTGATCACCACGCCGATTTCCTGGGTGGCCACCGCCAACGTCATTCTGGAGGTTGGCGCCACCCCGGTATTTGCCGACATTGACCCGATCACCCGCAACATCGACCTGGACCAGCTGGAAGCGGCAATCACCCCGCAGACCAAAGCGATCATTCCGGTGTACCTCGCCGGGTTGCCGCTGGACATGAGCCGGTTGTATGCGATCGCGAAAAAACACGGATTGCGGATTGTCGAAGACGCCGCACAAGCCTTGGGCTCGAGCTGGAACGGTCAGCGCATTGGCTCGACCGGTGATTTCGTGTCCTTCAGCTTCCAGGCAAACAAAAACGTCACCTCTTCAGAAGGTGGCTGCCTGGTGCTGAACAACGATGAGGAAGTGCGACTGGCGCAGAAGTACCGTTTGCAAGGCGTCACCCGCAGCGGCTTCGACGGTCTGGATGTCGATGTGTTGGGCGGCAAGTTCAACATGACTGATGTCGCGGCAGCCATTGGCCTGGGGCAGTTTGCTCACATCGAAGCGATCACAGCTCATCGCCGCGAACTGGCCAGGCACTATTTCGCGTGTTTTGGTGAGGATTTCGAATCGTTGTACGGGGCTCAACTGCCCCCGGCGGATTTCGAGAACAGCAACTGGCATTTGTTCCAACTGGTGTTGCCGGAGCGCAGGGATGGCCAGCCGGCACGGGCGACTTTCATGGAGCAGATGCAGGCATTGGGCGTCGGTATCGGCTATCACTACCCGCCGATTCACTTGCTGAGCCTTTACCGCGAGCGCGGTTTCAAGGAAGGCATGTTCCCGGTCGCCGAGCGAGTCGGCCGCCTGATTGTCTCGTTGCCGATGTTCACGGCCATGAGCAAAGCGGATGTCGAGCGAGCAGTGGCAGCGGTCAAAGCTGTTCTGAAGCCTTAAACACCTGTGGGAGCGAGCTTGCTCGCGATTGCGGTGTAACAGTCACAGGGATGTCGACTGATGAACCGCTATCGCGAGCAAGCTCGCTCCCACAGGGATTCGCAGGTCGAGGATTACTCGCCGATGGCAGCCTTGTAACCGGCGGCGTCGAGCAGCTTTTCCAGGTCAGCGGTGTTGCTTGGCTTGAGCTTGAAGATCCACGCGCCGTACGGGTCGGTGTTGAGCAGTTCCGGGTTGGCGCTCAATTCTTCGTTGATCGCAATCACTTCACCGGCAATCGGGGAGTAGATATCGGAGGCGGCTTTAACCGACTCAACCACACCGGCTTGATCTTCGGCAGCAAACACGTTGCCAACTTCAGTCAGCTCCACGAACACCACATCACCCAGCGCTTCCTGCGCGTGATCGCTAATGCCCACGGTGACGGTGCCGTCGGCTTCCAGGCGGGCCCATTCGTGACTTTCGGCAAAACGCAGGTCGGCAGGAATATCGCTCATGTTCTGTGTCCTCAAGAAAAATGTCAGCGGTTTCAGTCCGCCAAAAAAAGGTTAGATCAAGGTTTTGCCATGGCGTACGAAGGTTGGCTTGACCACTCGGACCGGGTACCACTTGCCACGGATTTCCACTTCCGCGCGGTCGGCAGTTGCCATCGGCAAGCGCGCCAGTGCTATCGACTTGCTTAGCGTAGGAGAGAAACTACCACTGGTGATCTCCCCTTCGCCAACATTGGCAATGCGGACCACTTGATGAGCGCGCAAAACCCCTCGCTCCTCAAGGACCAGCCCTACCAATTTGTGCTGCACGCCACCGGCCCGCTCGGCTTCCAGGGCCGTGCGCCCGATGAACTGACGAGTGGCCGGTTCCCAGGCAATGCTCCAGGCCATATTAGAAGCCAACGGCGATACATCCTGATGAATGTCCTGACCGTACAGGTTCATGCCGGCTTCAACCCGCAAGGTATCCCGCGCCCCCAGGCCGATGGGGGAAATACCCGCGCCGACCAGATCGTTGAAAAAACCCGGGGCCTGATCGGCCGGCATGACGATTTCCAGACCGTCTTCGCCGGTGTAACCCGTCCGTGCGATGAACCAGTCACCTTCTGGCTGGCCTTCGAACGGCTTGAGTAACTGGATCAGATTGCTGCGGGCCTGGGACACCAGTTCGCAGACTTTGTGCCGGGCCTGAGGGCCTTGAATGGCCAGCATCGCCAGCTCTGCACGCTCATTGAGCCGCACATCGAAACCATCGAGGTGAGCCTGCATCCAGGCGAGATCTTGATTGCGGGTGGAGGCGTTGACCACCAGACGATAACCATCGTCGAGACGATATACGATCATGTCGTCGACGATACCGCCGCGCTCATTGAGCATCGCGCTGTACAAGGCACGGCCGGGGCTATGCAGACGCTCGACATCATTGGTCAGCAAGTGCTGGAGCCAGGCCTTGGCCTGGGGGCCGCTGATATCGATCACGGTCATGTGGGATACATCGAAAACCCCGCAATCGCGGCGCACCTGATGGTGTTCCTCGACTTGCGAGCCGTAATGCAAAGGCATATCCCAACCGCCAAAATCGACCATCTTCGCGCCGAGAGCGAGATGAAGGTCATACAGAGGCGTACGCTGTCCCATGGGTTTCTCCTTCCGGGCGTGGCGAGGGTGCGGACCGGTGCTGCACGAGGTGAAAACCTTGAAATAGAAGGCTCCCAGCCGATTTCAGTCACCGGGTCTGTCAGACGGACCGCACCGAATGCCGCGCATTGTAGCCGCAAGGTGTAGGACTGGCACCTAGCTGTTTCGATGCGCCGAACGTCGGATCAATCCGATGACCGGTAACAGCCCGACCAATACCAGAGTCAGCGCCGGCAAAGACGCCCTCGCCCACTCACCTTCACTGGTCATTTCAAAGATCCGAACGGCCAGCGTGTCCCAACCAAACGGCCGCATCAGCAGGGTCGCGGGCATTTCCTTGAGCACATCGACAAATACCAGCAACGCGGCGCTCAACGTACCCGGCAACAACAGGGGCAGATACACCTTGAAAAACAGTCGCGGCCCACTGACGCCAAGACTACGTGCTGCTTCGGGCAAAGATGGCCGTATACGCGCCAGGCTGCTTTCCAGTGGCCCGTAAGCCACCGCAATGAAACGCACCAGATAAGCCAGCAACAACGCCGACAAACTGCCCAGCAGCAAAGGTTTACCGGCACCACCAATCCAACCGGACAACGGGATGACCAGCTCGCGATCCAGGTAACTGAACGCCAGCATGATCGAAACCGCCAACACCGAACCCGGTAAAGCGTAGCCGAGATTCGCCAGGCCAACGCCGGAGCGGATCGCCCGGGTCGGTGCCAGACGTCGGGCAAACGCCAGCACCAAAGCAACGCTGACCGTGATAAACGCCGCCATGCCGCCCAGGTACAAGGTGTGGAGGATCAGCCCGGTGTAACGTTCGTCCAGATCCAATCGCCCGCGCTGCCAGAACCACACCACTAGTTGCAGAACCGGGATGACGAACGCACAGGCGAACACCAGGCCGCACCAGCTCATCGCCGCCAGCGCCTTGACCCCGCGCAGGTGATACAGCGCCTTGACCCGCGGCCGTTCGTTGCTCGCGCGGTTGGCCCCGCGAGCACGGCGCTCGCCATACAGCACCACCATCACCACCAACAGCAACAGGCTGGCCAGTTGTGCTGCCGTGGAAAGACTGAAGAATCCGTACCAGGTTTTGTAGATGGCGGTGGTGAACGTGTCGAAGTTGAACACCGACACCGCACCGAAATCGGCCAGGGTTTCCATCAGTGCCAACGCCACCCCCGCGCCGATGGCCGGGCGCGCCATCGGCAAGGCCACTCGCCAGAACGCCTGCCACGGAGATTGGCCGAGCACCCGGGCCGCTTCCATCAGGCCTTTGCCCTGAGCGAGGAACGCGGTCCGGGCCAGAAGATAGACGTAGGGATAGAAAACCAGCACCAGCACGAGAATGACACCGCCGGTGGAGCGTACGCGCGGCAGCCTCAGGCCGCTGCCAAACCATTCGCGCATCAGGGTTTGCACGGGGCCGGCGAAATCCAGCAGGCCGACGAAGACAAACGCCAGCACGTAGGCCGGAATCGCAAACGGCAGCATCAGCGCCCAGTCCAGCCAGCGCCGACCGGGAAACTCACAGAGGCTGGTGAGCCAGGCAAGGCTGACGCCCAGCAGGGTGACACCGACACCGACACCGAGTATCAGGGTCAGGGTGTTGCCCAAAAGGCGCGGCATCTGCGTGTCCCAGAGGTGGGACCAGATCTGTTGATCGATGGTTTGCCATGACAGCAGTAAAACACTGAGGGGCAACAGGACCAGCGCAGCGATGGCGAAGACCAGGGGATACCAGCGGCGTTGGGCGGGGTGGGCCAAGGAAAGTTCTCAGGGGTGTGAGTCGATAGAAATGATTGCGCCCACGCTCTGCGTGGGCACACATTTTGTCACGCTTCGACGCGGAGCGTCGGGGGATGCATTCCCACGCAGAGCGTGGGAACGATCACATCAGCAGCCTGGTCAGTTCCAGCCAGCGCGGTCCATCATGCGGATCGCTTCAGCCTGACGCTTGCCCGCCACTTCCACCGGCAAAGTGTCGGCAACGAATTTGCCCCAGGCCGCGACCTCTTCCGAAGGTGCAACCGCCGGGTTGGCCGGGAATTCCTGATTCACGTCGGCGAAGATTTTCTGCGCTTCAGGGGTGGTCATCCATTCCACCAGCGCCTTGGCTGCTTCGGGATGCGGAGCGTGTTTGGTCAGGCCGATACCTGACAGGTTGACGTGCACACCGCGATCAGCCTGGTTCGGCCAGAACAGCTTCACGCCCAGGTCGGGCTTTTGCTTGTGCAGGCGACCGTAGTAGTAGGTGTTGACGATACCCACATCGCACTGACCCGCATTGATCGCTTCCAGTACCGCAACGTCATCCGAGAACACGTCGGTGGACAGGTTGCTCACCCAGCCCTTGAGGATTTTCTCGGTTTTTTCGGCGCCGTGGACCTCGATCATGGTGGCCGTCAGGGACTGGTTGTAGACCTTCTTCGCCGTGCGCAGGCACAGGCGTCCTTCCCAGTTTTTGTCGGCCAGAGCTTCATAGGTGGTCAGCTCGCCCGGCTTCACTCGATCCGTGGAGTAAGCGATCGTCCGCGCCCGCAGGCTCAGGCCAGTCCAGGCATGGGAGGACGCGCGGTATTGCTGCGGAATATTGGCATCGACCACTGGGGAAGTGAACGGCTGCAAGATGCCCATTTGTTCGGCCTGCCACAGGTTACCGGCATCGACGGTCAGCAACAGGTCGGCGGTGGCGTTCTCGCCCTCGGCCTTGATCCGCTGCATCAGGGGCGCTTCCTTGTCGGTGATGAACTTCACCTTCACCCCGGTTTTGGCGGTGTAGGCATCGAAGACCGGTTTGATCAGCTCATCGATACGCGAGGAGTAAACCACCACCTCATCAGCAGCCTGGGCGGCGGTGCTGCCAATCAGGGTCAGGGCGAGTGCGGTCAGTAGACGCTTCGGCAACATGGGAGCGATCTCTCGATGAAAAATTGAGGGCAAATGATAAGGAATCACATTTAGCATCTCAATCGATCAGTTTGTGGAGGAGTTACCAGATGTTGCACTGCTTGGATTTTATGGTGAACGTTCCTGCCTGCTCGCGATGAGGCCATCAGCGGCAACGAAAATGTCAGGCCTTGGCCAGAGCTGGCAAATCCCCGGTCAACCCAAGGGCCTCGCGCACAAACAGCGCCTTGGCCTCAGGCATCTGCTCAACCATCTTCAATCCGGCATTACGCAACCAGCGCACCGGCAACGGATCCGCCTGGAACAACCGCTCAAACCCTTCCATCGCTGCCATCAGCGCCAGATTGTGGGGCATGCGCCGACGTTCGTAACGGCTCAGCACTTTGACATCAGCCAAGCGTTCGCCACGTTCAGCGGCTTGCAGCAGAACTTCCGCCAGCACAGCGGCATCCAGGAAGCCAAGGTTCACACCCTGCCCGGCCAGCGGGTGAATGGTGTGCGCCGCGTCGCCGATCAGCGCCAGGCCTTCGGCTACATAACGCTTGGCGTGACGCTGACGAAGCGGCACGCACAGTCGCGGGTCAGCGCTGAGCACGGTGCCGAGTCGGCCTTCGAAGGCGCGTTCAAGCTCGCGGCAGAAGCTGTCGTCGTCCAGCGCCATCAAGCGTTCGGCTTCACTCGGCGTGGTCGACCAGACGATTGAACACCAGTCCTGCTGACCATCGCGCTCCAGCGGCAAAAACGCCAGCGGACCGTTGTCGGTGAAGCGCTGCCAGGCCGTCATTTGATGCGCCTTGGAACTGTGCACGCTGGTGACAATCGCATGGTGCATATAGTCCCACTCGCGCGTCGCCATACCGGTCAGGCGCCGAACGGCCGAGTTGGCACCGTCAGCCGCAATCACCAACGGTGCGCGCAACGTACGGCCGTCGGCCAGGGTCAGCAGCCAGTCATCACCCGAGCGGCGCATCTGCTCAAGGCGTGCATTGGCCAGCATCCCGAGGTCGCAGTCGTGCAGGCGGTCGAGCAAGGCATCCTGAACCACACGGTTCTCGACGATGTGCCCAAGCACCTCGGCATGCACACTGGTCGCCGCGAAATGGATCTGCCCGGTGCCGCTGCCGTCCCAGACGTGCATGTCGGTGTAAGGGCTGCTGCGTCGTTTGACGATGCCGTCCCACACGCCCAGGCGTTCGAGAATCCGCTGGCTGGCCGCCGACAAGGCACTCACCCGCGGTTCGAACGGCGCCTGGCCATCGAAGGGTTTGACGCTCAGGGGGCTGCCGTCCAGCAACAGGACTTCCAGCCCGCTGTCCTGCAACGCCAGCGCCAAGGCGCTGCCGACCATTCCGGCCCCGACAATCAGCAGATCTGCGCGCATGTCCATGCTTTAAGCCTGTCTCGCTTGCGGCTTGAGCCGCACGTAAAGGGTTTTTTCGACCCGCGCCACCAAGGTGCAGGCGCCGTCGTGAATATCGACCCGAAAATCATCGCTGATGTGCCGCACCCGAACGCCTGCGCCCAGGAACGACTGGGAAAAGGACCCGAACCAACGCATCAACCGCGCTTTGCCGAATCTGCTCGTTAGCCACTCAAGCATCGGGACGCGTACCCAATCCCATGGCCTGCCGGGCAAACCAGCGTTTGGCCGGCGGCAACAGATCGAGACCGAGCAAACCGAGGTTGCGCCCCAGCGACACCAGCGGCTGGGTGCTGCCGAACAAACGGGTGACCTGATCGGAAAAGCCCACGGTCAGGTTTTGATCCAGACGCTGGCGCTCGCGGTAAGCCTGCAAGGTGGCAAAATCGCCCGGCCCGGTCTCGCTGGTCAGCAAAGCATCAGCCAGGGCCTGGGCATCGCGCAGCGACAGGTTGAAACCTTGTCCGGCAATGGGGTGCAGGCTGTGAGCCGCGTTGCCGAGTATCGCCAGATGCGGACGCACCTGCTCTTCGGCTTCGATCAGCGTCAGCGGGTAAAGATGCCGCGCACCGACCTGTTTGAGAGTGCCGAGGCGATAACCGAACACCCCCTGCAACTCGCTGAGGAAGCTCTTTTCATCGAGCGCCGCCAGTCGTTGCGCGTCCATGCCCCGACGAGTCCAGACCAACGCGCAGCGGTTTTCCGGCAGCGGCAACAACGCCATCGGGCCATCGTCGGTGAATCGTTCGAAGGCCATGCCGTTGTGCGCTTCGCTCGGGGTGATGTTGGCGATCAGCGCGCTCTGGTTATAGGGACGCTTCTTGATGCCAATCCCCAGTTGCTCGCGCAGGCCCGAACGGCCGCCATCGGCGAGCACCGCAAGGTCGCATTCCAGAGTGGTTTCGTCATTGAGGGTCAGTCGGTAGCCGTCGGTCAGCGGTTCCATGCGCGTGACTTCCGCCGGGCATCGCCAGGTGACCACGTCCTTGTCCAGACCTTGCCAGAGGCATTGGCCGAGCCAGGCGTTTTCCACCACATAACCGAGCGCCGGAACGCCCTCTTCCATCGCCGATAACCGGGCAGTGGAAAAACGTCCACGGTCGGACACATGTATCTGCTTGATCGGCTCGGCGCGGCGGGAGATTTCCTGCCATACGCCCAACCGTTGATAAATCTGTTTGGCACCGTAGGACAGCGCCGAGGAGCGGGCGTCATAGCTCGGCTGATAGGTATCGCCTGGAGCGAATGGCTCAATCAGGACGATCTTCCAGCCGCGCGCCTTGGCCCCGGCCTGCAACGCCATCGCGAGACTGGCGCCGACCAGGCCGCCACCGATGATTGCCAGATTGACCCGGCTCACGCTGCTTGCGTCCGCGCTTGCGCCATCAAGGCCTCAATGTCGGCGACCGTTTTCGGTACGTCTCTGGTCAAAATTTCACAACCGGTTTTGGTCACCACCACGTCGTCCTCGATGCGTACGCCAATGCCGCGCCATTTCTTTGCCACGTTCTGGTTGTCCGGGGAAATGTAGATCCCCGGCTCCACCGTCAGCGCCATGCCGACTTCCAGCACACGCCATTCGCCGCCGACCTTGTACTCACCGACGTCATGCACATCCATCCCCAACCAGTGGCCGGCGCGGTGCATGTAAAAGGCCTTATAGGCTTCGCTGGCGATCAATTCGTCGACGTCGCCCTGCAACAGGCCCAGCTTCACCAGCCCGGCAGTAATGACTTTAACCGTGGCTTCGTGGGCCTGATTCCAGTGTTTGTTCGGGGCGATTTCGGCGAAGGCGGCTTCTTGCGAGGCCAGCACCAACTCGTAGATCGCTTTCTGTTCCGGTGAATACTTGCCGTTGACCGGCCAGGTGCGAGTGATGTCGCTGGCGTAGCAGTCAATTTCGCAACCGGCGTCGATCAGCACCAGATCACCGTCCTTGAGCACCGCGTCATTCTGCTGGTAATGCAGGATGCAACTGTTGCGCCCCGCGGCGACGATCGAACCGTAGGCCGGCATCTTGGCGCCGCCCTTGCGAAATTCGTAATCGAGCTCGGCTTCAAGGCTGAACTCGTGCAGCCCGGCCCGGCTGGCCTGCATCGCGCGGATGTGCGCCCGGGCGGAAATCCGTGCGGCTTCGCGCATCACCTTCACTTCTGCCGCCGATTTATACAGGCGCATGTCGTGAAGCAGATGATCCAGGGCAACATATTCATTCGGCGGCTGGGCACCGAGGTGCGCTTTAGAGCGGATCACGTTGATCCAGTCCATCAGGTGCCGGTCGAACTCAGGATTGCTGCCCATGGCCGAATACACCCGGTCGCGCCCTTCAATCAGGCCCGGCAGGATGTCGTCGATGTCAGTGATGGGGAAAGCGTCGTCGGCACCGAAGTCGCGGATTGCGCCTTCCTGGCCGGCGCGCAAACCGTCCCACAACTCTCGTTCAGCGTTGCGCTCACGGCAGAACAGGATGTATTCGCCATGCGCGCGCCCCGGCATCAACACGAGAACGGCCTGAGGCTCTGGAAAACCGCTGAGGTACTGGAAATCGCTGTCTTGACGGTAGACGTGCTCGACGTCGCGGTTGCGGATGGCTACTGCGGCGGCGGGCAGGATCGCGATGCTGTTGGGTTCCATCTGCGCCATCAAGGCCTTGCGGCGACGGCTGTATTCCGGTTTCGGGATATGAATCATGGGCAGATGGCTTTTCCTGGATCGCGATTAATGCAACGACGGTTTGGCAGCTGGCGGCACGTCTGCTTTTTTGGTTTCGGAGAACAGCAGCAGCGGAGCGACGCGCAGGTACTCCATGACTTCCATGTAATCGCTTTCGCCGTCTTCGGACTCTTCCAGGGCATCTTGCACCTGGGAAATGGCTGCCAGGTCCTGCAACACTTCGGTGGCCTCGGAGCTGAGCATGCTGCTGTCCCGGCAGTTCAAGCCGAAACCGCTGAGGAAGCCCTGGCACCATTGGCCCAGTGCGACGGCACGGTCAGCCAGCGGTGCGTCATCGGTCGGCAGCAGCAGAACGACGGTCACGTCGTCACCGGTGAGCTCGCCCTTGACCATCGCCTGCAAGCCGATCAAAGCGTTGCGGACGTTGTCTTGCGGCTCGCTTTCCAGCAGCTCGGCGGCATCTATCAGCCACTCTTCGGCAGTGAAGCCGGCACCGGCGCAGCTGCGGCCGAGTAACAGGCCATGCAGTTCGGCAGGCGAGACGTTATGACCGCTGGAAGTCAGCAGGGTGGCAAAGGCTTGGTACGGGGAATTCTGAATGGTCATGGGCAGCTAGGCGCCAGACGGCGCTATGTCTAGAATGAAGGCCTTGTATCCTACATCGACAGACTCGCCAAGACTATTAAAGGCTGTCCGCCAGTTACCCCCCATCAGACACTCTATGTGGACACTATGGAAGACACCGACCTGCAAGCGCTGATGGCCAGACTCGAACTGCTAATTAGTCGAGTCGAGCAACTTAAGAGCCAAAACGGACTCTTACTAGCTCAGGAAAAGACCTGGCGCGAGGAACGCGCGCACCTCATTGAAAAAAACGAAATCGCCCGGCGTAAGGTCGAATCGATGATTTCGCGCCTCAAGGCCCTGGAGCAAGACTCATGAGTTCAAGCAATAGCGTCACCGTGCAGATCCTCGACAAAGAATACTCGATCATTTGCCCCCAGGAAGAGCGCAGCAACCTGGTGAGCGCCGCCCGCTACCTGGACGGCAAGATGCGCGAAATCCGCAGCAGCGGCAAAGTCATCGGCGCCGACCGCATTGCCGTCATGGCCGCGCTGAACATCACGCACGACCTGCTGCACAAGGAAGAAAGGCCGGACGTACAGGCCAGCGGCTCGACTCGCGAACAGGTTCGCGACCTGCTGGACCGCGTCGATCTGGTGCTCGCCACCGATCCGGACGTCACCAAGGGCTGATTCGTCGAACCGCTTGGGTTATACTCGCATCACTCCCTGGGGTGCTTGCCAGTTGACCACGTCCCTGAGCCGATTCGCACTACCCTGGAGGTTGCACGTTGGGCTGGTGTGCATGTCCGCTAGACGGAAAGCCTTAAAGCCTACTGCATCTTCCACCTTGAACTTTCGGGTTCAAGGGCTAAGTCAGCAGCGGTTCATCCGGGGAGCCTGATTCCAGTCCGATGCCGGTTTAATCACCGGCATCGGCTTTTTTACGGGTACGCTTTACGTACTCGTCCTGTCGAAGCCTGAATCCATGACCGAACCTGCGCTGCTTCCACGCCCGCAACTTCGACGCATGCTACGCAAGGCCCGCCGCGCACTGACTCCCAGTCAGCAGCGCCAGGCTGCTCGCGGGCTGTACAAGCAACTGGCCCAGCAGCCGTTGTTCCGCCGTGCCAGACACATCTCCCTGTACCTGCCGACCGACGGTGAAATCGACCCGCGCGTACTGCTGCGTGCCGCTCAGCGCCGGGGCAAGGCGACGTATCTGCCGGTGCTCAGTGCCTGGCCGCGAACCAAAATGGTGTTCCAGCGAATTCGTCCCGGCGAAAAACTCAAACCCAACCGTTTTCATATTCTCGAACCTCGGGCCAACCTTGCCCGGCAACGCAAGGTTTGGGCGCTGGATCTCGTGCTGTTGCCATTGGTTGGATTTGACGATGTCGGCGGGCGGCTCGGAATGGGCGGCGGTTTTTACGACCGTAGCCTGGCCTACCTGGCGCGCCGCAAAACCTGGCGCAAACCTACGCTGCTGGGACTGGCCCATGAGTGTCAGAAAGTCGAACGCTTGGCTCAGGCGAGCTGGGATGTACCGCTGCAAGGAACGGTGACAGACAAGGCGTGGTATTTCGCAGGCTAGACGCCACTGCAATCAGCGGCGTCCAAAAGACAGGTTTAGCGTTTAAATGCCGACGGCTGCTGTTGCTGGGCGATTTCGATTGGCGCGTCAGTCTTGTTGTTCCACAGGCTTTGGGCATAACCGGTGGTTACGACGCCGAGGCCGAACAAAATGACCAGAATCCATAGTAAATCCGGTTTGCGTTTCATCGATTGCCCCCCAAAGGCACATCAACACGATGACAGCAGCGGTTCCGTTGTAGGTGTAGGCCGTGCAGCAGCGTCAAGCTAAGAAGGCCGGCATTTTGCGACAACGTGATCTGACACGCAAACGTTGACGTCAACCGACTGTCGGTTTGTCATAAAATGGCCTCACAACCTCTCCACTGATCTCGCAAGGAGCAAAAAACATGGCCTATTGGCTGATGAAATCCGAGCCCGACGAACTCTCGATCAAAGGCCTGGAGAAGCTTGGCCGAGCGCGCTGGGACGGGGTTCGCAACTATCAGGCGCGTAATTTTTTGCGGTCCATGGCGGTGGGCGACGAGTTTTTCTTCTATCACTCCAGCTGCCCGGAGCCGGGAATTGCCGGGATTGGAAAAATTATCGAAGCGGCGTACCCGGACCCGACGGCGCTGGAGCCGGAGAGTCATTACTACGATCCAAAGGCCACGGCAGACAAAAACGCCTGGAGCGCGATTGATGTTGCGCATGTCGAGACGTTTGCCAGGGTGTTGAAGCTGGATTATTTGAAGCAGCAGACGGCGTTGGCGCAGATGCCATTGGTGCAGAAGGGCTCGCGGTTGTCGGTGATGCCTGTCACGGCGGAGCAGTGGGCGGCGGTTATCGCGCTCAAGCCTTGAGCCTTGTAGCTGCTGCACGAATGCTATCGCGAGCAGGCTCGCTCCCACACTGGACCTGCATTCACTGAAGATCCCCTGTGGGAGCGGCGGTGCGACGATTCGACTTGCCCGCGATGAGGCCGGATCAGACAACAGAAGTCTTATTGAATGATCAGGTTGTTGAACAGCAAATCCTCAACCACAGGCTTGCCGGTTTCGTCGTTCATCACCTGCTGAGTCTGCTTCAACGCCTCCTGACGCAGCTTTTCCTTGGCGTCGACGTTGCTCATCGTTTCGGTCGTCTGCTGAGCAAACAACGCCACCAGCTGATTACGGATCAGCGGCTCGTTGGCTTTCACCGCTTTGGCGGCATCCTCACCGGTCACGCGCAAGGCCACATCAGCCTTGTAGACCTTGAGCTTGGGCGTACCGTCCAGCCCGTAGTTGCCCACGAATGGCGGGCTGAGGGTGATGTAATTGACCTTCGGAGCTTCACCTTCTTTGGCTTCTTCGGCCATCGCTGCCACAGGCAGAGACAGGGCCAGCAACAACATGATCCACGCTTTCACAATTCGCTCCTTATCCGGTTTGCGGCCAAGCATAACGACCCGCCGCTCAAGCACAAGCTTATGGCTGACTATCAGGGTCGGGCATGCTCGTTGACCCAATGACTCACACACCTACACTTATCGGCCATCACTCCAAAAGGAATAGCCCTGATGAAAGCCGTGCTGTGCAAAGCCTTCGGCCCTGCCGAATCGCTGGTGCTGGAAGACGTCGCCAGTCCTGTTGCCAAGAAGAATGAAATCCTGCTGGACGTGCACGCTGCCGGGGTGAATTTCCCGGACACGCTGATCATCGAGGGCAAATACCAGTTCAAGCCACCCTTTCCGTTTTCCCCGGGCGGTGAAGCGGCTGGCGTGGTCAGTGCCGTGGGCGAAAAGGTCAGCCATCTGAAGGTCGGTGACCGTGTCATGGCTCTGACCGGCTGGGGCAGCTTCGCCGAACAGATCGCCGTGCCAGGCTATAACGTGCTGCCGATCCCACCCTCGATGGACTTCAACACCGCCGCCGCTTTCAGCATGACCTACGGCACCTCGATGCATGCCCTCAAGCAGCGGGCAAACCTGCAACCCGGCGAAACCTTGCTGGTGCTCGGTGCTTCCGGCGGCGTGGGTCTGGCCGCCGTGGAAATCGGCAAAGCCATGGGCGCCCGCGTGATCGCCGCCGCCAGTAGCGCCGAAAAACTTGCGGTGGCCAAGGCTGCCGGCGCCGATGAGCTGATCAACTACAGCGAAACCAGCCTCAAGGACGAGATCAAGCGCATGACCGACGGCCAGGGCGCCGACGTGATCTACGACCCGGTCGGCGGTGACCTGTTTGACCAGGCCGTGCGCGCCATCGCCTGGAACGGCCGCCTGCTGGTGGTCGGCTTTGCCAGCGGACGCATTCCGGAATTTCCGGTAAACCTGGCGCTACTCAAAGGTGCCGCCGTCGTCGGTGTGTTCTGGGGTTCCTTTGCCCAACGCCAGCCGCAAGACAACGCGGCGAACTTCCAGCAACTGTTTGGCTGGTTTGCCGAGGGCAAGTTGAAGCCGCTGGTATCGCAGGTATATCCGCTGAGCAATGCGGCGCAGGCGATCAATGATCTTGGCCAGCGCAAGGCGGTCGGGAAAGTGGTGGTTCAGGTTCGCTGAGCGTGAAGGTGCGGTCTGGATAGTCCCAGACCGCATTTTTATTGGCGGGGGTTAAAACAACTTCCGAACATCCTCCGGCAACAGATTCACGTACTTGCGAACCGGACTCGCCCGGCACTCCCTGACGATGTTCGGCACCCGCTTGTTCAACGTGGCAATCAACGCCAAGCGCTGCTCATTCTGCAACTGTGTCGCATTGAAGACGTTCGACAGATAAGCACGAGTGTAGTCAAACACCACTGCGTCGACCCACGCGGACTCCGGAAAATCGGCCAACATTTCGTTGAAGTCACGGCACTTCAACTGTTTCAGCCATTGGTTCGCATGTATGGGCATGTCGTGATCCAGCCTGAAAACCATTGGGGCAGTCACTTCCATCTCTGAGGGCAGATCGCCTTCGACTGTCCACGCTTTGAAGCGCCACTGCTCAATGGCGTTGCGGCTCGCTTCCGCCAGATCAGGATGGTCGCTTTGCAAAATGCGTACTTTGCTGACCGAGCCATCGGCATACACCGTAAAACTGACCCGGACCGCTCCTGTAACCCCTTTTCTAAATAGCTCGCGGGGATATAACGGCTTCGGATTGTGTTCGGGAGTCAATACCACCTCACCAGCCCACACACCGACAGTCGCAACCAACAAAATCGCAAACACCAACCACCGCATAACCCCTCCCCTTCGCCGCTGAAATACCAAACCCGGTACCAGCAAAAAGGTTAAGGCTCATTAACCTGAAACAGAACGCCGTCGCATCCCAATCCAACGCAGGAAATTTCCCAAAGCCTCGTCCTGCCCCGGACTGAAATGCGTCGTTTAAAGCTGCGCAAGACGTTTCCCACACCGCCCTTCACTTATGCCTGTACGACATGTTCGTAAAGGAACAAACAATTACCCACATTTCCGCTTTTTTGCCAATGCGAACCGGTGCTATTTTCGGTAACGAAACTGTAACATTCGCATCCGCAGTCAAAACAAGAAATCTGGAGCTCTTGAATGTTTGCTTTCTTTCGCCCTGCCGCACATCAGGCTCCTTTGCCTGAAGAAAAAATAGACGACACCTACAAACGCCTTCGCTGGCAGATTTTCGCCGGGATTTTCATTGGGTATGCGGGTTATTACCTGCTGCGCAAGAACTTCACCCTCGCGTTCCCGGACCTGATTGCCCAAGGCTACACAAAGGGTCAGCTGGGCGTGGCCATGTCGGCAATTGCCATCGCCTATGGTCTGTCCAAGTTTCTGATGGGCATCGTGTCCGACCGCTCCAACCCGCGTTACTTCCTGCCTTTTGGCCTGGTGGTCTCCGCCGGAGTAATGTTCGTGTTCGGTTTCGCACCGTGGGCAACGTCCAGCGTGACCATGATGTTCATCCTGTTGTTCATCAACGGCTGGGCGCAAGGCATGGGTTGGCCGCCTAGCGGACGAACCATGGTGCATTGGTGGTCGCAGAAAGAACGCGGTCAGGTGGTATCGGTATGGAACACCGCGCATAACGTTGGCGGTGGTTTGATCGGCCCGCTGGCGATTCTCGGCATGGGCTGGTTCAACGACTGGCACAGCAAGTTCTACGTACCGGCCGCTGTGGCGCTGCTGGTGGCCGTGTTTGCTTTCATTGTGATGCGCGATACACCGCAATCGAACGGCCTGCCGCCCATTGAGAAATACAAAAACGATTATCCGGAAGGCTACGACGCCAGCCACGAAGAGGAATTCAGCGTCAAGGACATTTTCGTCAAATACGTGCTGCGCAACAAAATGCTCTGGTTCATCGCCCTGGCAAACGTCTTCGTCTACCTGCTGCGCTACGGCATCCTGGATTGGGCGCCGACCTACCTCAAAGAGGTCAAGCACTTCGATTTCGACAAGACGTCGTGGGCTTACTTCCTGTATGAGTGGGCAGGCATTCCCGGCACATTGTTGTGCGGCTGGATGTCGGACAAGATCTTCCGCGGCAACCGTGGACTGACCGGCATGGTGTTCATGGCACTGGTGACTGTTGCAACGATCGTGTACTGGCTGAATCCGCCGGGCAACCCGATGGTCGACATGATCTCGCTGTTCGCGATTGGCTTCCTGATCTATGGCCCGGTGATGCTGGTCGGCTTGCAAGCGCTGGAACTGGTGCCGAAGAAAGCCGCAGGGACGGCTGCTGGTTTTACCGGCCTGTTTGGTTATCTGGGTGGTTCAGTCGCGGCCAGCGCCCTGATGGGCTACACCGTGGACTATTTTGGCTGGGATGGCGGTTTCATTCTGTTGGTCGCCGCTTGTTTGCTGGCGATGGCATTTCTTGCCCCCACACTGGGGCACAAACAAACCGCCAGTCAGACCCGCGAAGCAGCGATCGCCTGATCAGACTTTGATTTGCAGCGCTTGAGCCGCGCCTCCAGATTTCGGTCTGGCATGGCGTGGCTACGCAGGGCGTGCGCCGTTTGCTCGACATAATCGCGAGTGCTGCCGTATCGCCCGCTAGCACTTTCGAACACCTGGCTCAGCACATGATCCGGCAAGTTGCCGGCATAGCTGGGCAGGTGCCGCTCCAGGACAAACCCCAATGCCTGAACCTGGTTTCCGTCTTCGAGACGGCAGTTGAGCCAGTGTGGCCGATAGGAGGGGACTGGCATTTCGCGCTGCCACAGCGCGTAAAGCGAGGATTCAAGTTGTTCTTCGGGCAAACGATAAGCGAAACCGCTGCAAGAGCCGCCACGATCCAGACCAAACACCAGGCCAGGCATTTCAGGTGTGCCGCGATGCTCGTGAGACCACAGGTACAAACCGCGATGGTAACCATGCACCCGACCGCGAACACGCTCTACCGCCGTGCACTCTGGACGCCAGATCAATGAACCGTAAGCGAACAACCAGACAGGCCCGCCCTTGTGGCGCGCCATGGTCGACTGCATCGAGCCGAGCAACTGCTCGTGCGTAAGCTGCGGCCCCAAGTCGAGCCGCGGAGGGTAAGCCAGATTCAAAAAAGCAGATTCTATGGCGCTCATGGCGAATAGCGTTCAGCTCCCCGCGGGTGATGAATTACTTAATAGAACGCACCGCTGTAACAATAAGGCACATAAGTTTTAAGGCAATTTAGGTGCCATGGCACAGTTATTAAATTATTGCCTTAAACAAATATAACCTACCGGTATTTATATAAGTTTATAAATACCATTCGGCTATATGAGGAGTTATATCGGATAAAACTGCGGATCAAGATCGCGGATCAAGATCGCGGCGCGTACGCAAATACATCCGCACGCATCTGATGAGCATCCATTCCGGCTTCAACCAGCGCATCCAGCGTGCCGTAGACCATGGCCGGTGAGCCGCTGGCATAGACATGCAAGGATCTCAGATCCGGGAAATCCTCACACACCGCCTCGTGCAGCATCCCGCACCGCCCTTCCCAACCGCATTGATCACTGACGACCTTGTGCAGGAACAGATTAGGCAGCTTCAGCCATTCATCCCAATGCTCAATCTGGTAAAAGTCTTCAGGACGGCGCACGCCCCAGTACAGGTGAACCGGATACTTGAAGCCCGTGGCGCGGCAGTGCTCGATCAGGCTGTGGATCTGTCCCATGCCGGTGCCTGCTGCGATCAACACCAGTGGGCCGTCCGGCAATTCCGCCAGATGGGTATCGCCAAATGGCAGTTCAACTCGCACCATCGGATTGCGCTGAAGCTGGCTGATCAGGTTTAACGCACTGCTTTCGCGCGCCAATACATGGATTTCCAGGTCACGCCCGCCATGGGGGGCGGACGCCAGAGAGAATGCGGATTTTTCGCCGCTTTCACGCTCGATCATCAGGTACTGGCCCGCGTGATAACGCGGCGGCTTGCCGGCCGGTGCGCGCAGGCGCACGCGCCAGGTGTCGCCGTCGACGTCCCTGCATTCAATGACCTGACACGACACGCTGCGCACCGGTAGTTCTCCCAGCGCGAGCACGCCATCCCACAGCACGATGCAGTCTTCCAGCGGCTCTGCTATGCAAGTGTAGAACTCGCCATGGTCGCGCACATTACCGGCTTGTTCGACCCGCCCTTCCACAAGCAACGCCGCGCAGACATGGCAATTACCATTGCGGCAGCTTTGCGGGCATTCAAAGCCCAGGCGCCTGGCACCATCGAGAATCCGCTCGCCGGGCAGAATCTCAAGCACTGCTCCGGAGGGCTGCAAGGTTACACGCATCAATCTATTCCTAACTGATTCCAGATGGCATCGATCCGTTGGGTCACGGCGTCGTCCTTGACGATCACCCGACCCCACTCGCGAGTGGTTTCGCCCGGCCATTTATGTGTGGCATCGAGCCCCATTTTCGATCCCAGGCCTGAGACCGGCGACGCGAAGTCGAGGTAGTCGATCGGCGTGTTGTCGATCATCACCGTGTCGCGCTTGGGGTCCATGCGCGTGGTGATGGCCCAGATCACGTCGTTCCAGTCCCGCGCGTTAATGTCGTCATCGGTGACGATAACGAACTTGGTGTACATGAACTGTCGCAAAAACGACCAGACACCGAGCATTACCCGCTTGGCGTGGCCCGGATACGACTTCTTCATGGTCACGATGGCCATGCGGTACGAGCAGCCTTCCGGCGGCAGGTAGAAGTCAGTGATTTCCGGGAATTGCTTTTGCAGGATCGGCACGAACACTTCGTTCAGTGCCACGCCGAGAATCGCCGGCTCATCCGGTGGACGGCCGGTGTAGGTGCTGTGGTAGATCGGCTTGATCCGGTGGGTGATGCGCTCGACGGTGAACACCGGGAAGCTGTCGACTTCGTTGTAATAACCGGTGTGGTCGCCATACGGACCTTCGTCGGCCATTTCACCCGGATGGATCACGCCTTCAAGGATGATCTCGGCAGTGGCAGGGACTTGCAAGTCATTGCCACGGCATTTCACCAATTCGGTGCGATTGCCGCGCAGCAGACCGGCGAATGCGTATTCGGAAAGACTGTCCGGTACCGGCGTTACGGCACCGAGAATGGTCGCCGGGTCAGCGCCCAACGCCACGGACACAGGGAATGGCTGACCAGGATGCTTCTCGCACCACTCGCGATAATCCAGCGCACCGCCACGGTGACTCAGCCAGCGCATGATGACCTTGTTGCGGCCGATCACTTGCTGACGGTAGATGCCGAGGTTCTGGCGATCCTTGTTCGGACCTTTGGTGACGGTCAGGCCCCAGGTGATCAGCGGGCCGACGTCGCCCGGCCAGCAGGTCTGCACCGGCAGCATGGCGAGGTCGACGTCGTCGCCTTCGATGACCACTTCCTGGCAAACCGCGTCTTTGACGACTTTCGGCGCCATGGCGATGATCTTGCGGAAGATTGGCAGCTTCGACCAGGCGTCTTTCAAGCCCTTCGGAGGCTCGGGTTCTTTGAGGAAGGCCAGCAGCTTGCCTATCTCACGCAGCTCACTGACTGCCTCGGCACCCATGCCCATCGCGACCCGCTCGGGAGTGCCAAACAGGTTGCCCAGCACCGGAATATCGTAGCCGGTAGGGTTTTCGAACAGCAACGCCGGGCCTTTCGCCCGCAGAGTGCGATCACAGACTTCGGTCATCTCCAGCACTGGAGAGACGGGGATCTGGATGCGTTTCAACTCTCCGCGCTGCTCAAGCTGCTGCACGAAATCCCGAAGATCCTTGAATTTCATTAACGGTGGCACCCCTAAAATAGGCGTACATCCTACCTGCTCTGCCGTTCGCTGGCAGCTTATCGCTGCTTACCTGGCTGCATTTGGGTCACCATTACCCAGAGTTGCCCGTGCGTGCAAGCGCTTGAACAACGGCTCAAGCACCGGCGCGATGAACCGTGCACCGACTTCGGACAAGTGATTGTCGTCGACGTACATCGAATGACCATCGAGTTCGGTGCGGCAAAGCCCTTCGTCATCGCACAGCAGCGGCGCCGGATCAACAACGGTCACCCCGGTATTGGCTGTCGCAATTTGTGCAAACAACTGACTGATGAAAGCCTGGCGCTTGAAGTGTTCGGCCACCGCGAGCCCCACGTCATCGGTTGGACGATTCATCATCGCCAAGCGGCTGAGACGGTAAGGTGGGCTGAACGGTTGCAGCGGCACTTCCTTGACCAGCCAGACGCGATGCCCGCCGCCGCGCAGTTGTCGCACGGTTGCCTGTAATCCGTCGGTCAGTTGTTGTTCGGCGTTCGCCCGGTCATAACGGCCATGGGAATCGCGCAACACATGCCCAAGGTCACCTTTCGCATCGCCATAGAGATACAGGCTCCAGTGCGCGACCAACACCACATCGCCCACCGACTGCAGCTTCATGGCCTGCTCGACCCGGCGATTGAACCGTGCACACTGCGGATCGTGTTCCAGCCCTTCAACCGGAATGCAGCCCGTAGCACTGGCCAGAATCACGCTGACACCGTACTTCTGCGCACCGTCGTCGAATACCGGAATCAACGCCGTGGCATGACTGTCGCCCCAGACCAGCGCCTTTGAAACGTCTGGTGCTGGCATCCCGTAATGACAAAAGAGCTTGTCGTCCGGGGTTTGATCATTGGCCACGCAGCGCATCAGCTCCGGGCGCCACTCTTTCCCTTTGGCATACTGCAAGGCTTGATCGGACAGGCGCGAGGGCAAACCATCGGTCCAGCGCAACGCTTGGCCGGCCAGCCCCAACACCAACACCCCCATCCCCGCTGCGAGCAGAATCTGCCGACGCCCCGCCAACAGCCGGCGCTCGCGCAACGGCGTCTCGACGAATCGCCACGACAGATAACCCAGCACCAGACTGAGCAGAATCAACCCTGAGATATCAAACGGGCCAGGCTCGTCGACGCTGGCATAACTGGAGAAAACGAAGACCGGCCAGTGCCACAGGTACCACGAATAGGAAATCAGCCCGAACCCGACCAGCACACGACTGGCGAGCAAGCGACCGACCAGGGTTTGCCGATGGCCGTTGGCCAGGATCAGCGCGACTACACCCAGGGTCGGCAGCAAGGCGGCTGCACCAGGGAATGGTGTGCTTTTGTCATAGCAGAACACGGCCGTCAGAATCAGCCCGGCTCCGGTCAAGCTCAACAGTTGCGCCCCGATGGGCGTCAGGCGCCAGCCCGTTCGCGGCGCGATCGCCAGCATGGCGCCGGCCAACAGCTCCCAGGCACGCATTGGTAACAGGAAAAAGGCTTTTTCAGGGTGATGGGCAACGGCCCAGACACTGAGCCCGAATGACACCAGCAACACACCAAACAGGGCCAGGCGCCAATGTTTCAGGCGACTCGACAGCACCGTCAGGAGCAGCGGAAAGACAATATAAAACTGTTCTTCAACCGCCAGCGACCATGTATGCAGCAAAGGCTTGAGATCGGAGGCGACGTCAAAATAACCGTCCTGACGCATAAACAGGATGTTGGAAACGAACATCACCTGATAGCGCACCGAGCGGCCCAGCTCTTCGTAATCCGCGGGCGCCAACAGGAACCAGCCCACCACCAGCACCGCGACAATCATCACAAACAGCGCTGGCAGAATCCGCCGGGCACGGCGCCCCCAGAAATCGACAAAGCTGAAACGCCCGGCCTGCCGCTGATTCCAGATGATCGAGGTGATCAGGAAGCCGGAAATCACGAAAAAGATATCTACACCAACGAATCCGCCGGTAAATCCAGGAACGCCAAAATGGAACAACACCACCGCAATAACGGCGATTGCCCGCAAGCCGTCGATATCCCTTCGGTAAGCAAGAGTGCTCATAAACTCGAATGCCAGTCAGTTGATTATTGTTTGAACAGCTTCTGTCCGTGGCGCAAGGGCTAGACAGCGTTTCTGTATCGAATGAGTGCTTCCCAAGGGACCGTAGCTGATCACAAACCTTCCATTTTCAACACAAAAAAAATGGCACCCTCGAGGGGCGCCATTTTTCAACTCAAACGAGCCGTCTTACTTGCGCTTCATCGACAAGAAGAACTCGTCGTTGGTCTTGGTCGTTTTCAGCTTGTCGACCAGGAACTCGATGGCAGCGATCTCGTCCATCGGGTGCAGCAGCTTGCGCAGGATCCACATGCGCTGCAACTCGTCGTCGGCGGTCAACAACTCTTCGCGGCGTGTGCCGGAACGGTTGATGTTGATGGCCGGGAAGACGCGTTTTTCAGCGATACGACGGTCCAGAGGCAGTTCCATGTTGCCGGTGCCTTTGAATTCTTCGTAGATCACTTCGTCCATCTTCGAGCCGGTTTCAACCAGCGCGGTGGCGATAATGGTCAGCGAGCCGCCTTCTTCGATGTTCCGTGCGGCGCCGAAGAAACGTTTCGGTTTCTCCAGGGCGTGGGCATCGACACCACCGGTCAGTACCTTGCCGGAGCTCGGGATCACGGTGTTGTAGGCACGGGCCAGACGGGTGATGGAGTCGAGCAGGATCACCACGTCTTTCTTGTGTTCGACCAGGCGCTTGGCCTTCTCGATCACCATTTCGGCAACCTGCACGTGGCGGGTTGGCGGCTCGTCGAACGTCGAGGCAACCACTTCGCCGCGCACGGTGCGCTGCATTTCGGTTACTTCTTCCGGACGTTCGTCGATCAGCAAGACGATCAGATGAACTTCCGGGTTGTTGCGTGCGATGTTCGCTGCAATGTTCTGCAGCATGATGGTCTTACCGGCTTTCGGCGGTGCAACGATCAGACCGCGCTGGCCTTTGCCGATCGGAGCGCACAGGTCGATGACACGACCGGTCAAGTCTTCGGTGGAACCGTTACCGGCTTCCATCTTCATGCGCACAGTCGGGAACAGCGGGGTCAGGTTCTCGAAGAGAATCTTGTTTTTCGCGTTCTCGGGACGATCGTAGTTGATCGTATCAACCTTGAGCAGCGCGAAATAACGCTCGCCTTCCTTTGGAGGGCGGATCTTGCCAACGATGGTGTCACCGGTGCGCAAGTTAAAGCGACGGATCTGGCTTGGCGAGACGTAAATATC
This sequence comes from Pseudomonas sp. BE134, assembly GCF_031456105.1. Classification (NCBI taxonomy): domain Bacteria; kingdom Pseudomonadati; phylum Pseudomonadota; class Gammaproteobacteria; order Pseudomonadales; family Pseudomonadaceae; genus Pseudomonas; species Pseudomonas sp. BE134. The sequence continues at coordinate 182,543 of NZ_JAVDUA010000002.1, forward strand.
GTCCGGGCCGGCAAGATAGGAAGCGTCAGCGGAGCGCAGGAAGCCGAAGCCGTCCTGGAGAATCTCCAGCACGCCATCACCGGAGATTTCCTCGCCGCTTTTCGCGTGCTTTTTGAGCAGGGAGAAAATCACGTCCTGCTTGCGCGAACGGGCCATATTTTCTATGCCCATCTGTTCGGCCAATTCGAGCAGTTCGGTAATCGGCTTTTGCTTGAGTTCAGTCAGATTCATATAGGAATGACGTAATCATTTATGGAGGGGGGAAATTAAGCTTTTGGCTTAATGAGGCCGCGCCGCAGAGAAGGCGACAGGATCGCGTACTTATTCGAAAAGGAGTGCGTCGGCGACGGCTAGCAGGGGGCAATGGAGAAACCAGTGCGGGGCCGAATGTAACACCTGCGTTTCGGAGCGTCTAGCCCTGAATAACGAAAAGGCCCCGCGATGTGCGGGGCCTTTTTGATGACGCTTAAATCAACGCTTAGATGTTGGCGTCGAGGAAAGCAGCCAGCTGCGACTTGGACAGCGCGCCGACCTTGGTCGCTTCAACGTTGCCGTTCTTGAACAGCATCAGCGTCGGGATACCACGCACGCCATGCTTGGCCGGTGTTTCCTGGTTTTCGTCGATGTTCAGCTTGGCAACGGTCAGCTTGCCTTTGTAGGTTTCAGCAATTTCGTCCAGAACAGGAGCGATCATTTTGCAAGGGCCGCACCATTCAGCCCAGTAGTCGACCAGTACAGCGCCTTCGGCCTTGAGTACGTCGGCCTCGAAGCTAGCGTCGCTAACGTGTTTGATAAGATCGCTGCTCATGGAAGTCTCCAGGTTGTAAGCAAAAAAACGTGGCCCATCATAGCCGCCCTTCCCTCGTTCAGGAAGGTGCAGATGATTGAGTCTCGCTATGGTGGTCCATGAGTTTGGGTATAGCTCAGGTCACAGGGTGGCGGGAGCGACGAAGGTAATTCCCGTACGCAGCGCCGCGTTTCGTACATGTTCGTGCATGGCCTTCTGCGCAGCCCCGGATGCCCGGCGGGTCAGCGCGCGGAGGATTTTACGGTGTTCCTGCCAGGTTTCCAGGGCCCGCTCAGCCCGGATGAACGGTAACTTCTGGCTCTCCAGAAAGATCTCGGCGCTGGCGGTCAGGATGCTCAGCATCGCCTGATTCCCGCTGGCCAGCAGGATGCGTTGGTGGAACTCGAAATCCAGCCTCGCTGCAGCCTCGAAGTCGCCGACCTTCAACTCGATGCGCATCGCTGCGACGTTGTCTTCCAGCGCATCGAGCTCTTGAGTGCTCAGGGTCACTGCCGCCAAACCGGCGGCAAAGCCTTCCAGGGCATAACGCAACTGGAAAATATCCAGTGGTGAGGCCTGGGCAGCGAACGGCCAACTCACTGTGGGCTCGCCACGCGGCAGGTCCACCGGCGCCTGCACGAATACGCCTTTGCCTGGCTGGATACTGATCACCCCCAGCGCACTCAGCGACGACAATGCCTCACGCAATGACGCCCGACTGACCCCCAGCTGCACCGCCAGGTCCCGTTGCGAGGGCAAGGCATCGCCCGGCCCGAATCCATGCTCGGTGATCAGTTTACGAATGGCTTGCAGTGCCACTTCAGGAACCGCACGGGAGATCGAATTCATGGTTTTTTCAAACGAACCAGGCCAATGAGCGATCAGTTGTAAAGCTAATCGCAGCGCCCGGCAAGTCGTGCCCCATGGGGGTTCGGTCGTTTGCGGCGATGCGCTATCGGGGTGCGAAACAGGACCTGACTGTTCAGACCAGTAAGACCGAACAATGCCAGTAAACCCGCGGCCTGCGCCCCTAAAACCGACTCTTGGCATGGCCCATGCTCTGTCGATCCGCAGAATTCACTTCTCGCCGATCCGGAGATTTGCCATGACCCAGCGTTACAGCGCCCTCCTTGCCGCCCTGTTTGCCAGCCTGATGCTGAGCCAGGCGCCCGCCCACGCCGACGGTCTGGAGGATGTGGTCAAACGCGGCGTTCTCAAAGTCGCCGTGCCGCAGGACTTCCCACCGTTCGGCTCGGTCGGCCCGGACATGAAACCGCGCGGACTGGACATCGATACCGCAAAACTGCTGGCCGACCAGCTCAAGGTCAACCTCGAACTGACCCCGGTCAACAGCACCAACCGCATCCCGTTCCTGACGACCGGCAAGGTGGACCTGGTGATCTCCAGTCTCGGCAAGAACCCCGAGCGCGAAAAAGTCATCGATTTCTCCAGCGCCTACGCCCCTTTCTACCTCGCGGTGTTCGGCCCGCCAGACGCCGACATCAAAAGCCTGGACGACCTCAAGGGCAAAACCATCAGCGTCACCCGTGGCGCCATCGAAGACATCGAACTGACCAAAGTGGCCCCCGAAGGCGTGACCATCAAGCGTTTCGAAGACAACAACTCGACCATTGCCGCCTACCTCGCAGGCCAGGTTGACTTGATTGCCAGCGGCAACGTGGTGATGGTGGCGATCAGCGAGAAAAACCCGAAACGTGTGCCCGCGCTGAAAGTGAAGCTCAAGGATTCGCCGGTCTACGTTGGCGTAAACAAGAACGAGGCCGCGCTGCTGGGCAAGGTCAATCAGATCCTCGCCACCGCCAAGACCGATGGCGCGCTGGAGAAAAATTCCCAAACCTGGCTGAAAGAACCGTTGCCGGCCGATCTCTGATTTTCGCCAAAGGAGACCGAGCATGGCTTATCAGTTCGACTTTCTGCCGGTGGTTCACAACACCGACCTGTTGCTGCGCGGGGCGCTGTTCACCCTTGAGCTGACGGCGGTCGGTGCCGTGCTTGGCGTGGGGCTTGGCATCGTCGGGGCGCTGGTGCGGGCGTGGAACATTCGACCGTTCTCGGCGATTTTCGGGGTTTACGTCGAGCTGATCCGCAACACGCCGTTTCTGGTGCAGTTGTTTTTCATCTTCTTCGGATTGCCATCCCTGGGCGTGCAGATTTCAGAATGGCAGGCCGCGGTGCTGGCGATGGTGATCAACCTCGGCGCCTATTCCACCGAGATCATTCGTGCGGGCATCCAGGCGATTCCCCGGGGGCAGCTTGAAGCCGCAGCCGCCTTGGCGATGAACCGCTTTGAAGCGTTCCGCCATGTGGTCCTGCTGCCGGCCCTGGGCAAAGTATGGCCGGCGCTGAGCAGCCAGATCATCATCGTCATGCTCGGTTCGGCCGTCTGCTCGCAGATTGCGACCGAAGAACTGAGTTTCGCCGCCAACTTCATTCAATCGCGCAACTTCCGCGCCTTTGAAACCTATGCCCTGACCACCCTGCTCTATTTGTGCATGGCGCTGTTGATCCGCCAATTGCTGAACTGGATCGGTCGTCGCTACATCGCCAGGAGCAGCCAATGAGTGATTTCACCTTTTGGGACGTCGTGCGCAACTTGCTCACAGGCCTGCAATGGACCCTGGCGCTGTCGCTGGTGGCGTTTATCGGCGGTGGGTTGATCGGCTTGCTGATCCTGGTCATGCGCATTTCGAAAAAATCCCTGCCGCGAAGCTTCGCTCGCACTTACATCGAACTGTTCCAGGGCACGCCGCTGTTGATGCAGCTGTTTCTGGTGTTCTTCGGTGTGGCGCTGGCCGGCGTGGACATCTCGCCATGGATGGCCGCTGCGGTTGCCCTGACGCTGTTTACCAGCGCGTATCTGGCGGAGATCTGGCGCGGTTGCGTCGAATCGATCCCCAACGGTCAGTGGGAAGCTTCATCAAGCCTTGCGCTCAATCCGCTGGAGCAGCTGCGTTACGTGATCCTGCCGCAAGCGTTGCGAATCGCCGTGGCGCCGACCGTGGGCTTTTCGGTGCAAGTGGTCAAAGGCACCGCCGTGACTTCCATCATTGGTTTCACCGAACTGACCAAGACCGGCGGCATGCTTGCCAACGCCACCTTCGAACCCTTCATGGTGTATGGCCTGGTTGCCCTCGGTTACTTCCTGCTCTGCTACCCCTTGTCCCTCAGCGCGCGCTACCTGGAAAGGAGACTGCATGCCTCTGCTTAGAATTTCCGCCCTGCATAAATATTACGGCGATCACCACGTGCTCAAAGGCATCGACTTGAGCGTCGAGGAAGGCCAGGTGGTGGCGATCATCGGCCGCAGCGGCTCGGGCAAATCCACGTTGTTGCGCACGCTCAATGGCCTGGAGTCAATCAACGACGGCGTGATCGAAGTGGACGGCGAATACCTTGACGCCGCCCGTGCTGACTTGCGCAGCCTGCGGCAGAAAGTCGGCATGGTGTTCCAGCAGTTCAACCTGTTCCCACACCTGACCGTTGGCGAGAACGTCATGCTCGCGCCGCAAGTGGTGCAGAAAGTACCGAAAGCCAAAGCGGCTGAACTGGCGAGGGAGATGCTGGAGCGCGTAGGGCTGGGGGAAAAGTTTGACGCCTTCCCCGACCGGCTGTCCGGCGGGCAACAACAGCGGGTGGCCATTGCCCGGGCGCTGGCGATGTCGCCCAAAGTGCTGCTGTGCGATGAGATTACCTCGGCGCTGGACCCGGAGTTGGTCAATGAAGTGCTGAGTGTGGTTCGGCAACTGGCCAGGGACGGGATGACGCTGATCATGGTCACCCACGAAATGCGCTTTGCCCGGGAGGTTGGGGATAAGGTGGTGTTCATGCACCAGGGCAAGGTGCATGAAGTAGGGGATCCTAAAGTGCTGTTCGCCCATCCGCAGACGGCGGAGTTGGCGAATTTTATCGGGACGGTCGAACACGCCACCTGATCGGTTCCATGCTCCGCGTGGGAATGCCTCAACGGACGCTCCGCGTCCGCTTTTGGGACGCAGAGCGTCCCGGGCTGCATGCCCACGCGGAGCATGGGAACGATCGGCTTTGAACACTGCGCGTTGGCGCCAGCCGTTGATCGTGGCAGGATGTCGAGGTTATCGACCGAGACCCCTGACCATGCCGCAATCCCAAGCGAAGAATCTGTCCCTGATCGCCGCAATCGACCTGGGCTCCAACAGCTTTCACATGGTCGTGGCCAAGGCCCAGAACGGCGAGATCCGCATTCTCGAGCGTCTCGGGGAGAAGGTTCAGCTGGCCGCCGGCATCGACGAAGAGCGCCATCTCAGCGAAGAATCCATGCAACGCGGGCTCGACTGCCTCAAGCGTTTTGCCCAACTGATCAACGGTATGCCCACAGGCGCCGTGCGCATCGTCGGCACCAACGCCCTGCGTGAGGCCCGTAACCGCTCCGAATTCATCCACCGCGCCGAAGAAATCCTCGGCCACCCGGTAGAAGTCATCTCCGGCCGTGAAGAAGCGCGCCTGATCTACCTTGGCGTGTCCCACACCCTCGCCGACACCCCGGGCAAACGCCTGGTGGCCGACATCGGCGGCGGCAGTACCGAATTCATCATCGGCCAACGCTTCGAGCCGCTGCTGCGCGAAAGTTTGCAAATGGGCTGCGTCAGCTACACCCAACGTTATTTCAAGGACGGCAAGATCACCCCGGCCCGCTACGCCCAGGCGTACACCGCGGCACGGCTGGAGATCATGAGCATTGAACACGCCCTGCACCGCCTGACCTGGGATGAAGCCATCGGCTCCTCGGGCACCATCCGCGCCATTGGCCTGGCACTGAAGGCCGGCGGTCACGGCACTGGCGAGGTGAATGCCGAAGGCCTGGCCTGGCTCAAGCGCAAGCTGATCAAACTCGGCGATGTCGAGAAAATCGACTTCGAGGGCATCAAGCCCGACCGCCGGGCCATTTTCCCGGCGGGCCTGGCAATTCTCGAAGCGATTTTCGACGCCCTCGAACTCCAGCGCATGGACCACTGCGAAGGCGCCCTGCGTGAAGGCGTGCTCTACGACCTGCTGGGTCGTCATCATCACGAAGACGTCCGTGAACGCACGCTCAGCTCGCTGATGGAGCGTTATCACGTCGATCAGGAACAAGCGGTGCGGGTCGAACGCAAGGCGCTGCATGCCTTCGATCAAGTTGCCAGGGACTGGGATCTGGAAGACGGCGTCTGGCGTGAATTGCTCGGCTGGGCCGCCAAGGTCCACGAAGTGGGCCTGGACATCGCGCACTATCAGTACCACAAGCATGGCGCCTACCTGATCGAGCACTCGGACCTGGCCGGATTCTCCCGCGAGGACCAGCTAATGCTGGCCCTGTTGGTGCGTGGCCACCGACGCAATATTCCCAAGGACAAATTCGCCGAGTTCGGCGATGACGGCATCAAGCTGATTCGTCTGTGCGTATTGCTGCGTTTTGCGATCCTGTTCCATCACATCCGCGGCACCCAGCAAATGCCTCAGGTCGAACTGCGCGCCAATGGCAACAGCCTGGAAGTGCTGTTCCCGGATCAATGGCTGGACGACAACCAATTGACCCAGGCCGACTTCGCCATCGAAGCCGAATGGCTCACCCGCGTCGACATCGTGCTGAACGCTCGCTGAAACTGAAAAGGCCTTCTTCGGAAGGCCTTTTTTATGCTCGCGATTAAGCAAGCGACACAATCCCCTGTGGGAGCAAGCTCGCTCCCACAAGTTTTGCGTGTTAACGCACCGTCAGGATCGGACTACCCAATCGCTCCAGCAGTGTGGCCTGGGCACTGCGCGGGTTCTGGTTGCCAGTCGGCGTGTTACGGACGTAACGACCGTCCGACTGCAGGCTCCAGCTATGGGTGTTATCGGTGAGATACAGCTCCAGCTCTTTTTTGACCCGCACAATCAGCTTGCGACCTTCCACCGGGAAGCAGGTCTCGACGCGCTTGTCGAGGTTGCGCTCCATCCAGTCGGCACTGGAGAGGAACATCTGTTCGTCGCCGCCATTGAGGAAGTAGAAGACCCGTGTGTGCTCCAGGAAGCGACCGATGATCGAGCGCACATGGATATTGTGCGAGACCCCGGCGATGCCTGGACGCAGGCAGCACATGCCGCGCACGACCAGGTCGATACGCACCCCGGACTGACTGGCCTTGTACAGCGCACGGATGATCTTCGGATCGGTCAGCGAGTTGAACTTGCCAATGATATGCGCCGGTTTGCCGTCGAGGGCGAACTGGGTCTCCCGGGCAATCATGTCCAGCATGCCCTTCTTCAGCGTGAACGGCGCGTGCAGCAGCTTCTTCATGCGCAGGGTTTTACCCATGCCGATCAACTGGCTGAACAGTTTGCCGACGTCTTCGCACAAGGCGTCATCGGAGGTCAGCAGGCTGTAGTCGGTGTAAAGACGCGCGTTGCCGGCGTGATAGTTGCCCGTGCCCAAGTGTGCGTACCGGACGATTTCGCCCGCTTCGCGACGCAGAATCAGCATCATCTTGGCGTGGGTCTTGAAGCCGACCACGCCGTAGATCACCACCGCACCGGCCGCTTGCAGGCGGCTGGCCAGTTGCAGGTTGGATTCTTCGTCGAACCGCGCTCGCAATTCGATCACCGCCGTGACCTCTTTGCCGTTACGCGCCGCATCCACCAGCGCATCGACGATTTCCGAGTTGGCGCCAGAACGATACAGCGTCTGACGTACGGCCAGCACGTGCGGGTCCTTGGCGGCCTGACGCAGCAGGTCGACCACCGGGGTAAACGATTCGAACGGGTGCAGCAGCAAAATGTCCTGCTTGCTGATCACACTGAAAATGTTCTCGCTGTTTTGCAGCAGTTTCGGGATCTGCGGCGTGAACGGCAGGTATTGCAGCTCGCGCTGGCTGTCCAGGCCGGTGATGCTGAACAGACGCGTCAGGTTCACCGGGCCGTTGACCTGATACAGCTCGGACTCGCTCAAGTTGAATTGCTTGAGCAGGTAGTCGGACAGGTGTTTCGGGCAGGTGTCAGCCACTTCCAGACGCACCGCATCCCCGTAACGACGCGAGAACAGTTCGCCGCGCAGTGCACGGGCCAGGTCTTCGACGTCCTCGGAATCAAGTGCCAGGTCGGCGTTACGGGTCAGACGGAACTGGTAGCAGCCTTTGACCTTCATGCCCTGGAACAGGTCATCGGCGTGGGCGTGGATCATCGACGACAGGAACACATAGTTGTCGCCCGCACCGCCGACTTCTTCCGGCACCTTGATGACTCGCGGTAGCAGGCGCGGCGCCGGGATAATCGCCAGACCGGAATCGCGACCGAAGGCGTCGATACCTTCGAGCTCGACGATGAAGTTCAGGCTCTTGTTCACCAGCAACGGGAACGGGTGCGTCGGATCGAGACCGATCGGGGTGATGATCGGCGCGATCTCGTCGCGGAAATAACGGCGAACCCAAGTCTTGAGCTTGGTGGTCCAGTGCCGACGACGAATGAAGCGGACCTGATGTTTTTCCAGTTCCGGCAGCAGAATGTCGTTGAGGATCGCGTACTGGCGGTCAACATGACCGTGCACCAGTTCGCTGATGCGGGCCAGGGCCTGATGTGGTTGCAGACCATCGGCGCCAGCTTGTTCACGAGCGAAGGTGATCTGCTTCTTCAGGCCGGCCACACGAATTTCGAAGAACTCGTCCAGGTTGCTGGAGAAGATCAGCAGAAACTTCAGCCGCTCCAGCAAGGGGTAGGACTCATCGAGCGCCTGTTCCAGCACGCGGATGTTGAACTGCAGTTGCGAGAGCTCGCGATGGATGTACAGGCTGCTGTCATCCAGTCCGGGAATGGAAATCGCCGGGGTCGGGGCTACGGTTTCGGCCACCACCGCGGGCGGAGCGGGCTCCAGCTCCGGCGGGGTTTCGGCGATTTGCTCGACCACAGGTTGAGCCTCTTTTACAGCAACTTCAGTGAGTCCTTCGGTATTCATGGAATGTTCCTGTGAGGGCTATTTTTGCTCTCGTAACAATTGAGCGGCACGGACGGCGAAGTAAGTCAGGATGCCATCGGCGCCTGCTCGTTTAAAAGCGGTCAGGGATTCGAGAATAACCCCTTCGCTCAACCAGCCATTCTGGATCGCCGCCATGTGCATGGCATATTCGCCGCTGACTTGATAAACAAACGTCGGCACTTTGAATTCTTCTTTGACCCGGTAAAGGATGTCCAGATACGGCATCCCTGGCTTGACCATGACCATGTCCGCGCCTTCTGACAAGTCTGCCGCCACTTCGTGCAGGGCTTCGTTGCTGTTGGCCGGGTCCATCTGATAACTGGCCTTGTTGGCCTTGCCCAGGTTCAGCGCCGAACCGACCGCGTCGCGGAACGGACCATAGTAGGCGCTGGCGTATTTTGCCGAATAGGCCATGATCCGCACGTTGACGTGATCGGCCAGTTCCAGGGCTTCGCGGATCGCCTGAATGCGGCCGTCCATCATGTCGGATGGGGCCACCACCTGGGCGCCGGCTTCGGCGTGGGACAGGGCCTGCCTGACCAGCGCATCGACGGTAATGTCGTTCTGCACATAGCCGTCTTCGTCGATGATGCCGTCCTGACCGTGAGTGGTAAACGGGTCCAGGGCAACGTCGGTGATGACGCCCAGCTCAGGGAACTGCGCCCTGAGTGCGCGGGTCGCGCGCTGGGCAATACCGTTCGGGTTCCAGGCTTCGGCGGCATCCAGCGTCTTGAGCTCAGGCGGCGTGACCGGGAACAGCGCCAATGCCGGAATCCCCAGCTCGACCCACTTCGCGGCTTCTTCCAGCAACAAATCGATGGTCAGGCGTTCGACGCCCGGCATCGAGGCCACCGCTTCGCGGCGGTTTTCACCGTCCAGGACGAACACCGGCAGGATCAGGTCATCGACGCTCAGAACGGTCTCACGGACCAGTCGACGCGAAAAATCATCACGACGGTTGCGGCGCAGGCGGGTGGCTGGAAACAAACGGTTGGCGGGGGTAAAGCTCACGGCAGACTCCTGAGCTCGCGCTGGCGGGCGAGCGTGACAGTTATAAGCGATCATTATGACTAACGCATTACAGTTATGTGCACCCTGTGACAGGTAGTCGCATTCCATTGTCCTTGTAGGAAATGTTCACGTCGAGACACATTTGGACACTTTCATGAATGTGCACGGCAGGTTAGGCTGCGCGTTCATTTCGCCAGCATCCAGACAATGCTCCAACAATTTCTGCACGACTTTGGCTACTTTGCCCTGTTTCTCGGCACGTTCTTCGAAGGCGAAACCATTCTTGTGCTCGCGGGCTTCCTCGCGTTCCGCGGATACATGGACATCAATTGGGTGGTGGTCGTGGCGTTCTTCGGCAGTTATGCCGGTGATCAGCTGTGGTACTTCATGGGGCGCAAGCACGGTCGCAAATTGCTGGCGCGCAAACCGCGCTGGCAGATGATGGGTGATCGGGCGCTGGAGCACATTCGCAGGCACCCGGACATCTGGGTGCTCAGCTTCCGCTTTGTCTACGGTTTGCGCACGGTGATGCCGGTGGCCATCGGCCTGTCGGGCTATCCACCGGGACGTTATCTGTTGCTGAACGGGATTGGTGCGGCGATCTGGGCGACCGCACTGGCAGCGGCGGCTTATCACTTTGGCGCCGTGCTGGAGGGTATGCTCGGCAGCGTCAAGAAGTACGAACTGTGGGTGCTCGGTGCCTTGTTGGTACTGGGCCTGGGCCTGTGGGCGCGTCGACGTTTCAAGAATGCCCGTCTGGCGAAGAAAGTCTACGCCGACGAGCAAGCCCTGAAAGCCGCACGGGTCAATGTCGAAGCGCCTAAGACGCCAGGCGAGTGAAGCGGTTTCTGCAACAGTAGAGACCGATAACGCTGAACAGGCTATAACTGAGCAGGCCGATCCAGCCCAGCGCGCTGGCCGGCCACAGCCCGACCACCGGCGCCAGCCACACCGGCGGCACATTCGATGCCAGCCGCAGCAGCTCTAGCTTCAACGCCCAAGAACGACTCTCCAGGGCCACGCCCAACGTAAACAGCCCCAGCGCCACCACAATCCAACCGAGCACCAACGCGGCGGTTGGCAGGCTGCGCTCCAGATTCATCAAATAGCTACCCAGCGCGATGTAGGCGCAAAACTGCAGCACCACATACAGTTGTTGACGGCTGTCCAGCGGCACCTCGAATTTACGGAAAAGACTCAAGTCAGGCTTTGCTCGTCGGGTATCTGGCTGCCACATCCGCCGGTCGCCAACCGGTGCGCATGAACCAGATCCGCAGCTTGTCCCATTTGCTCTCGGCACGCCGCGCGTCTTCCCACAACTGCACATAGAACTGCACGTTGGCCCACAACGGATTCCAGCTCGCCAACGGCGTGGTCACGCCAAAAATCACCGGTTCATTGTCGTCTTCTTCCTGAAACGAGCCAAATAGACGGTCCCAAATAATGAACACCCCACCGTAGTTGCGATCCATGTAGAGAGCGTTCTGCGCATGGTGGGCACGATGATTGGAAGGCGTCACGAAGAACCCTTCGAACCAGCCGAGTTTGGGGATGTGTTGGGTATGCACCCAGAACTGATACAGCAGATTCAGTGCTGCGACGCTGACAAACACCAGCACCGGCACGCCGAGCACAGCCATCGGCAGGTAGAAAATAATGAAGTCCATGACGCGCCCTGATCGGAATCTTGAGGACAGAGGCTAGGTGTAACCGCGTATTAACCCTATGGCAACGAGCGTCAAATTAGTGGACATTTAACGCCATGAATCTGGAGAACAACCCATGAGCAAAAAAATTGCAGTGATCCTTTCCGGCTGCGGCGTGTACGACGGCGCCGAGATCCACGAAAGCGTGATTACCCTGCTGAGGCTGGACCAGCGTGGCGCTCAGGTACAGTGCTTTGCCCCGAACATCGCGCAATTGCATGTGATCAATCACCTGACTGGTGAGGAAATGCCCGAGTCGCGCAATGTCTTGGTGGAATCGGCGCGGATCGCCCGGGGCAACATCAAGGATATTCGCGAGGCCGATGTCGACGAATTTGATGCGTTGATCGTTCCCGGTGGATTTGGCTCGGCCAAAAATCTGTCGAACTTCGCCATCGAAGGCGCCGGTTGCACCGTGCAACCCGATGTCCTGGCATTGACCGAAGCCTTCGCCGAAGCAGGCAAGCCAGTCGGCTTGATGTGCATCTCGCCGGCACTGGCGGCGAAGATTTATGGCCCGGGGGTGAACTGCACCATCGGCAACGACGCCGAGACCGCCGCAGCCATGAACAAAATGGGCGCGACCCACACCGATTGCGCCGTGACCGAAATCGTCGAAGACCGGGCGCGCAAACTGGTGAGTACACCGGCGTACATGTTGGCGCAGAGCATCAGCGAAGCAGCGTCCGGCATCAACAAAATGGTCGACCGCGTTCTTGAGTTAACCCACGAAAACGACGCCTGACCCGGTTCAAAATGTGGGAGCGCAAGGCTCAGGGTTTGCGGGTCAGCCGGGTAAGTATCCGGTCCAGCGCATTGGCAAACGCCTGCTTCTCTCGTTCGCCAAACGGTGCCGGCCCACCACCCATCTGCCCCTGTTCCCGCAGGTCAGTGAACAGATTTCGCACTGCGAGCCGGTCGCCCATGTTCTGCGCATCGAATTCCTTGCCTCGCGGGTCCAGCGCAGCCACGCCCTTCTTCACCAGGCGGTCCGCCAGCGGCACGTCGCTACAAATCACCAGTTCACCCGGCACCGCGTGTTCCACCAGATAATCATCGGCGGCGTCCGGGCCGCTCGGCACGACGATCAACTTCACCAGTGCCAGCCCCGGCTTGATCTGCGGCTGCCCCGCCACCAGCACCACTTCGTACTGACGCTTGAGGGCGAACTTCACCACCAGATCCTTGGCCGCCCGAGGGCAGGCGTCGGCGTCGATCCAGACACGCATCATGTTTTCCTCTTCCAAAAAAAATCGCGAACAGGCTCGCCCCCACAGGTTATACGCCATCCTGTGGGAGCGAGCCTGCTCGCGATTGTGAGCGCAGCGAATGCTGTTTAAGAAACCTGCACCCGCTGCTTCTCGGCCAGCCAACTACGGCCATACAGCACAACAATCGCAATGATCGCCACCGCCTGAGCACTCAGCGAATACGCATCGGCATGAATGCCCAGCCAGTCAAATTCGAAGAACGGCACCGGTCGGGTGCCGAAGATCCCGGCTTCTTGCAACGCTTTCACACCATGCCCGGCGAACACCACCGACAGCGCGCACAGCAGACCGGCGTTGATGCTGAAGAACAACGACAGCGGCAATTTCGCCGAACCGCGCAGGATGACCCACGCCAGGCCCACCAACATCACCAGCGCCGTGGCGCCGCCGACCAACACGGCGTTGTGCCCCGCAGGCCCGGCCTGCAACCACAGGGTTTCGTAGAACAGAATCACTTCGAACAGCTCGCGATACACCGAGAAGAACGCCAGGATCGCAAAGCCGAAACGCCCGCCACCACCCACCAGGCTGCTTTTGATGTAATCCTGCCACGCCGCCGCATGGCGACGGTCGTGCATCCATACCCCCAGCCAGAGCACCATGACGGAGGCAAACAGCGCCGTCGCGCCTTCCAGCAACTCACGCTGCGAGCCACTGACATCGATCACGTATGCCGCCAGCGCCCAGGTCGCCAGACCGGCCACCAGCGCCAGGCCCCAACCGACGTTGACGCTGCGAACAGCCGACTGTTGGCCGGTGTTGCGCAGGAAGGCCAGGATCGCCGCCAGCACCAAAATGGCTTCCAGACCTTCACGCAGCAAAATCAGCAAACCGGAGATGAAGCTCAGGGACCAGCTCAGGCCATCGCTGCCCAACAGGCCTGCGGATTCCTTCAACTTGGCCTTGGCCGTGTCTAGACGCTGCTGGACCTGGGCCACCGGCAAACCGTCCTGCAATGATTGACGGTAGGCCATCAACGATTTTTCAGTGTCTTTGCGCACGTTGGCATCGACATTGTCGAGGGAGCTTTCGACCAGTTCGAAGCCTTCCAGATACGCGGCGACAGACAGGTCATAGGCCTGATCGTGATCGCCGGCACGGTAGGCGGCGATGCTCTTGTCCAGGGTAGCGGCGGTGTAATCGAGCAATTGCGCCGGGCCACGCTTGACCTGCGGCGGTTGCGCCCGCTGCGCACGGAACGTGGCGGCGGCTTGTGGGCCATCAGCAGTCAGCACTTCCGCCGGTGTCTGACGCCCGAGGTCGGCAATGTTGTAGGTCGTGGCGGATTTTGCAGCGGCTGGATCAGCGCTGAAACTGGCGATGTAGGTCGCCAGGTCCCAGCGCTGACGATCGTCAAGCTGATCAGCGAAGGCCGGCATGTCGGTGCCTTCGATACCCTGGCCCAAGGTGCTGTAGAGCGCGTAGAGGCTCAGATGATCCAGGCGTGTCGCATCACGCAGATTGGACGGTGGCGGCGTCAGACCCACCCCCGCCGGGCCGTCACCAGCCCCCGCATCACCGTGGCACACTGAACAATGCTGGGCATACAGCGGCCCACCACGGGTGGGATCCGGGGTAATGATCGGTGTCTGACTGACTTCAAAGGTCACAGCCAGTTTCGCCCCCAGTTGCCGAGCCTGACGGGCCACCTCCGTACCGTCCTGACGGGCCGCGACGGCACTGGCCAGCGAGCTGACGCCCTGCTCCAGCCCGGCTTTCTCTGGCTTGGCCGGCATCGCACCGATCAGGCCTTGCAAGGTTTTGATGGATTCCAGCTGCCCGCGGTATTCGGACTCATCGATCACCTTGCCCGCTTGCACGGTTTGCGGGTAATCCGCGCTGATGTAATCGAGCAAATGCAGCGCTTGCGGCGCGCCTTCCACGGTGTCGGCCAGCAGATTGGAACTGCATAAGGCAAACAACGGAAGTACCAGCCAGGCCAGAAAACGGGACGGGGCAGTCATGAATGAATCTCAATTGGTAATACGAAGTAACACATTGTTCCCTCCCAATGACTTTCACTCAAGCTTTGTTCGCGCGCGCCGGGGTATCTGTGCTTGTCCGGACATGAAAAAGGCGACCTCAAGGGTCACCTTTTTTATACCTGGGTGCTTTTAAACGGCGGCTTTGCGCAACGTCGCCATGAACGCCGCCGCGCCGATGAACAGCCCGGCAAAGGTGCGGTTCATGCGTTTTTGCTGCGCGGGTGTGCGCAACAGGCGCAGCACCTTTGAGGCCAGCCCGGTGTAACCGGCCATGACGATCAGGTCGACGCAGACCATGGTCACGCCGATGATCAGGTACTGGGCCAGCAACGGTGCATGCGGGTCAATAAACTGCGGCAACACCGCGAGCATGAACACCAGCGCCTTGGGGTTGCTGATGTTGACCAGAAAACCCCGGAACACCAACGCCATCGGTTTGCCAATCTGACGCACTGCCGCGTCATCGCTCATGTCGCTGGGCAACGCGCGCCATTGCTTGATGGCCAGGTACACCAGATACGCCACGCCAAACCATTTGATCGCATAGAAGGCGGAGGCTGAAGCCGTGAGGATCGCGCCCACACCGGCGCCGACAATCGCGATTTGCACCGCCAGGCCCAATTGCAGGCCCAGGGCATTCCAGTAACCGCGCCAGAAACCGTACTGCAAACCGCTGGACATCGACGCAATGGCGCCAGCACCGGGAGAAAAACTGATCACCCAGCAGGCGGCAAAAAACGCCAGCCATGTTTGAAGCTCCATTGCACACCTCGACTCAGACTCGTGACAGACGCCTAAGCTAATGCGGGTTTGGGTTGGTGACTACCAATTTTTTGCCGGATGTTGCGGCTGCCGACCAGCGTTTACAGCCTTAGACCGCCATCGTCGGGCAGCAGAAGGCCTACTTTCCAAACCCGTTGGAAGGGAAAACATCCGTCCCGCGCCAGCGGCGAACCGAGCGCTGGAAGAACAGGCTGTTAGGCACCTGAACCATGGCACTGCCGGTGCCGAGTTCTTCCGCTTCGATCAACGTGGTGTAAAGCAGATTGATCGCCACCACCCGACCTTTGACGCCGGGCTTGTCGGTGGTGTCCACCAACTCGACCACGTCGCCGAGGCGAAACGGGCCGACTGTGAAAATCAGGATCGCGCACAGCAGGTTGGAGAGCACGCTCCACATAGCGAAGAACGCGACCGCCGCCACCGCGACGAAGCCAGACAGCGCGGTCCAGAGCACCGTGGCCGACACCCCGAGGCGCTCCAGCACGAAAATCAACGCACTGCCCATGATCAGCCAGCGCAGTCCACCTCGCAGCGGCATCAGCAACTGCGGCGGAAACGGATAACGCTCGCCCAGCCGGTTCAGGCCCTTGGCAACAAAGCGCTGGGCTAAATAACCGGCCAGCAGAATCAGCAGGATCTGTAAGACGAGCCAGAGGGGATCGATCCACACCGCCGGCAACGGCAGCTTGAACGCCTCCATCAAGACAGCGCCTCCAGCTCCGCCTGCATGCTTTCCAGCAGTTCCAGCGCTTCCATCCAGGCTTCTTCCAGTTCGGCTTCGCGCACCTTCAGCCTGGCCTGTTCGGCCAGCAGATCGCGCAAGTCGTTCTTGCGCGCCGGTTCGTAGATATCACTGTCGCCAAGGCTGGCATCGATCTTCGCCAGCTTCTCGTGCAGCTTGCCCAGTTCGGCTTCCAGCTTGTCAGCCTCACGTTTGTGCGGCGCCAGTTGCTGACGCAGCGCAGCAGCGGCCTGGCGCTGGGCTTTCTTGTCGGTCTTGTCCGGATTGACCGGGGTGTTGCTGACGGGTGCGTTGCGCTGACGATAATCGACCAGCCAACGGGCGTAGTCTTCCAGGTCACCGTCAAATTCCTCGACCTTGCCGTCCGCCACCAGATAGAAATTGTCCGTGGTGCTTTTGAGCAAATGACGATCGTGGGAAACCACCAGAACTGCACCACTGAACTCCTGAAGCGCCATGGTCAGCGCCAGACGCATTTCCAGGTCCAGGTGGTTGGTCGGTTCGTCGAGCAGCAGCAGGTTCGGCCGATCCCAAGCGATCAACGCCAGGGCCAGACGGGCCTTTTCGCCACCGGAGAAATTCAGCACTGGCTCATCAATGCGCGCACCACGGAAGTCAAAACCACCGAGGAAGTCGCGCAGGGTCTGCTCACGCTCGGTCGGGGCCAGACGCTGCAAGTGCAGCAACGGGCTGGCCTTGGCATCGAGAGAGTCCAGTTGATGCTGGGCGAAGTAACCGACGACGGTGTTCTCACCACGGGTCAGGCGACCCGCCAATGGCTCAAGCTCACCGGCGAGGTTTTTGATCAGGGTCGATTTACCGGCGCCGTTCGGGCCGAGCAAACCAATGCGCGCACCAGGGGTCAGTTGAAGCTTGACCTTCTCCAGCACGGCTTTGTCGCCGTAACCCAAACGGGCATCGGACAGGTCGATCAGCGGGCTGGAGATTTTCTGCGATTCACGGAAAACGAAATCGAACGGCGAATCGACGTGGGCGGCGGACAGCTCTTCCATCCGCTCCAGCGCCTTGATCCGGCTCTGGGCCTGACGGGCCTTGGTGGCCTGGGCCTTGAATCGGGCAATGTAGCTTTCCATATGCGCACGTTGCGCCTGCTGCTTCTCGTACGCCTGCTGTTGCTGGGCCAGACGTTCAGCGCGGGCGCGTTCGAAAGCGCTATAGCCACCGCGATACAGCGTGATCTTGCGTTGATCGACGTGGGCCACGTGATCGACCACGGCATCGAGGAAGTCCCGGTCGTGGGAAATCAGCAACAAAGTGCCCGGGTAACTTTTGAGCCACTCTTCAAGCCAGATGATGGCGTCGAGGTCCAAGTGGTTGGTCGGTTCATCGAGCAGCAACAGGTCCGAGGGACACATCAATGCCTGCGCCAGGTTCAGACGCATCCGCCAGCCACCAGAGAAATCTCCTACCGGGCGATCCATCTGCTCGTTGGTGAATCCAAGGCCGGCCAGCAGCTTGCGGGCCCGAGCGTCGGCGGTGTAACCGTCGGCACTGTCGAGTTCCGAGTGCAGGCGGGCCTGAGCGGCACCGTCATGCGCCGCTTCGGCTGCGGCGAGGTCGCGTTGCACCTCACGCAGGCGAAGGTCGCCATCGAGCACGTAGTCGACCGCCAGGCGTTCGAGCGTCTCGATTTCCTGACGCATGTGGGAGATGCGCCAGTCGGCCGGCAGGAAGCAGTCACCCGAGTCCGGGTGCAGTTCGCCCCGGATCAAGGCGAACAGGCTCGATTTGCCGGCGCCGTTGGCACCGATGAGGCCGGCTTTATGGCCGGCGTGCAGGGTCAGCTCGGCGTCTTCTAGCAGACGTTGCGGGCCACGCTGTAAAGTCAGGTTCTGAAGTCGAATCATAATGGCGGCGGAGTCTACCAGCTTCGCTCGCAACTGGCGCGAGTAGCACTATGTCCTCTGACCTGTGGAGCTTTTCCCTGACGACTTACGCCCGTCCTGGCGTTGAACGCGCTTGCCTGCAATTGCAGTCGGCAGGCGTCAATGTGTGTTTGCTGCTCTGTGGATCGTGGCTGGGACAACGTGGCGTCACCTGCAATGAACAGCGATTACAGCGGCTGCGCATCGTGGCACAACCTTGGGATGCGGATGTCGTGCAACCGCTGCGCGCATTGCGTATGCAATGGAAAGACTGCGCGACTGAGGATGCAGAACTGAAAAAGTTGCGCGAACAAGTGAAGGCCCTGGAGCTGGAAGCCGAGCGGCATCTGCTGTTGCGACTGGAGCGATCGGCACAAAACTGGCCGCAGGGTGAGGCGACCGATCTAACGGCCTGGCTGGAAGGTGTAGCGGCAGGCGCCGCCAACCTGGACCGCGACGCGCTGCATCAGCTGCGCGTCGCGGTAACCGGCACTTAGGAAGCGCTGGTTGGGGTGGTTGCTGCGATTGATGCGGCGGCCGGCGTTGGCGCTGGCGTGGCTGTCGAAGTGGCAGCTGCTAGAGCAGACGTCGCTACCGGAGCCGGGTTGGCTGTCTTGGCAACTGGCGCGGCGGCCGGCTTGGCAACGGCAGGTTTTGCAGCAGCAGGCTTGGCTGCTGGTTTTGCAGCAGCAGGCTTGGCTGCTGGTTTTGCAGCCGGTTTTGCAGCAGCTGGCTTAGCGGCTGGTTTCGCTGCGGCTGGTTTGGCGGCAGTGGCTGGCTTGGCGGCAGCTGCGGGTTTCGCGGCAGCAGTTCTGACAGCCGGTTTAGCGGCAGGTTTGGCTGCAGGTTTTACAGCCGGTTTAGCAGCTGGCTTGGCTGCAGCTTTTACAGCCGGTTTAGCAGCTGGTTTGGCTGCAGCTTTTACAGCCGGTTTAGCAGCGGCGGTTTTCGCAGCGGCTGGCTTGGCAGCAGGTTTCGCAGCGGCTGTTTTAGCCGCAGGTTTTGCAGCGGGTTTGGCAGCGGGCGATTTTGCAGCCGGTTTGGCCGCAGCAGTTCTCGCAGCGGCTGGCTTGGCGGCAGGTTTCGCAGCAGCTGTTTTAGCAGCAGGTTTCACCGCAGCCTTGGCAGCAGGTTTAGCCGGTGCTTTTGCAGCAGCTGGCTTGGCAGCGGCTTTATTGGCAGGTGCCGCAGCAGGTTTGGCCGCACGCAGAGACAATGCCTTGCTGACAGCCTCTTGCACACGACCGACGCCCTGGGCCAGTTTCAGGCTTTCTTGAGCATCGCGCTTGAGTTGCAGAATGTAGCCGCGGGTTTCCGATTGACGATCCTTGAGGGCATCGAGCAATTCCTCAAGCTCACTCACCGCGCCCTTGGCTTTCGCTTGTGCCTTGGCCTTACCGGCCGCCGCAGCATCCTGCAATTTGGTACGGGACTTGTGCAATTTTTCCTGCGCTTTTCCGCGCTGCTTTTCCAGTTTGGCGAGCAGTTTTTCAGCATCAGCCAAGGCTTGGGAACAAGCGTTTTCCAAATGCTCGAGCAGGCTGCCCGACAGTTGTTGGAGTAAGTGCAATGGGGTATTTACAGGCTTCTTGGTGGCCGACATGGTTTACCTCCTGGCTGACGTGGGTGCGGCTCATACTAGACCTCTGCTGCTACCGCCGCTAGGGCATGTTGACAGTATCGAATGCGCTGCGTTGCAACGGATAGAAAATCTTCTGCGCTTGCGCAAAACCAGTTCACCTTTGTGCGCATTCACACTGGCATAATCCACCGCATCTCAGGCCGGAGAGTGCCCATGTCGCGCTACCTTTTTTTATCGCTGTGCGTGTTTTTTTCGGTGGCTCAGGCCGACGAAAAAACTGCCGCAAATAACGCTCACGACCTTGCCTACAGTCTGGGGGCGAGCCTCGGCGAACGCTTGCGCCAGGAAGTTCCCGACCTGCAACTCCAGGCACTGCTGGAAGGCTTGCAGCAAGCGTATCAAGGCAAGCCACTGGCATTGAAAGACGAGCAGATCGACCAGATCCTGGCCGAGCATGAAGCGCAAATCGCCGAGCAACCGGCGCTGCCGCAAAGCGAAGCCGCGCTCGAAAAAGAGCAGCGCTTTCTTACCGGGGAAAAAGCCAAACCGGGCGTTCGCGAATTGGCGGATGGAGTATTGCTGACGGAGCTGACACCTGGTAAAGGAGCCAAGGCTGGCCCTGACGGCAAGGTCCAGGTTTTGTACGTCGGGCGTCTGCCCGATGGCACAGTGTTCGATCAGAACAGTCAGCCGCAGTGGTTCAGTCTCGACAGCGTGATCAGCGGCTGGCGCAGCGCGCTGCAAAACATGCCGGTCGGTGCGAAATGGCGCCTGGTGATTCCATCGTCTCAGGCCTATGGCGCGGAAGGTGCCGGCGACCTGATCGCACCGTTCACACCGCTGGTATTTGAAGTCGAATTGCGCGGCGCCACCAGCTGAATTGCGGACACAAAAAACGGCGCGCATAGCGCACCGTTTTTAGGTTGCAGGAAGAGATTCAGGCCTGAACCGAATCTTCTTCCTTGTGAGCCGTGTGCAACACTTCGATCAGGCAATCTTCCAGCTCGAAGCGTTCGTGCAACAGGCCGCCCAATTCCTTGAATTTCTCCGCGACGCACTTGCCTGCATCACACAGGTCATTGAACGCCAGCAGCTTCTCGGTGATGACATCGATGCGCGGGTAGAGGGTCTCGGCCAGTTCCAGACCACGCTTGTCGTTGAAAGCCTTGGCCTCCCCCGTCAACTGCTCGTAGATCTCGAAGTGTCCGGCAGACACGTAATCGACCAGCACGCCGCAGAACTCCTGCAACGGCTTGCGGTTTTCGCCGAGAGCTTCTGGCTTGGCGCCGAGAGCATCATAGGATCGAACCAGCTCGTGACGTTCCTGCAACCAACGATCGATCAGCAGATGTACTCCACCCCAACGTTCCTGAGCATTCTGACAACTTTCGAGCATGGTGATCTCTCTTCCCTTGTGGGTCATGCTGCCCTACACCTGTCGCACACTTGAAGGTCAAGTACCGGTCAGGCAGAGCGCCATCGAGCAACATAATTCCAATGACACGTGCGGGCCAGATTATGCCCGCGCGGCTGTGGCTTCAAGGTACGCAGCAGATAAAGTTCATACAAGTGTTTAATCGCTCAATTGCACCCGGTGCGACGACTCGCCGCTGAGCGGTCGCTCACACGCAAGCCAGACGATGTGCAACAACTGATAAATTCCCAAAATCGTCATCGCAACAAAGAACAGAAGACTCCACTCCGGTACGCTCAGGTCAAACAACGTCCAGGCAATCTCGGCACAATCGGCATCCCCTTGGAACATCTGCGTGACTTGGCATAACCAGGGCATGTTCTCGTACGCCGCGTCCAGGTTGGGCGGGCACGTCAAAAGCTGATGCAAAGGATCACTCTGCAACAAAATCTGCCGCCACGCCGTAATCGTGCCCGCGAGGCTGCAGAAAAATCCGAGCAACCAATACAGGAATGATCCAAAACGCCCGGGTCCCTGCACGGAGGCGGTCAGGCTGATACCCGTTAGCAACGCCAGGCAAAACCGCTGCAAAAGGCACAAGTCGCAGGGCCTGAGACCGACCGCATATTCCAGGTAAAAGGAAACACCCAAGGCCAGGGAGCCGGTAATGAAAATCATGAAAAACAAGGAGCGTGAGCAGGCCAAAGACATGGCTTTTCCGTACCAGTAGAGACAGGTGGTTACGGTAGAGGAAAGCGCGCCAGCCTTTCAAGGCAGGCCGGCACGGACACTTCACCAGAAGCGTAGGGATTTCCCGACAGCATCGAGAGGATTTGATGTAGTCCTCTGTAGGACGAAGCCGACCAGGGACTACAAAGCTAAACACGCGACGAATTTCGAGCGCCAGAGAACGCCTCTCCGCCCTTGTAGATACCGTCTTGAACCTCACCGGGCAATCGCGTTTTGTCAGGCAAATCCCAGACGCAGCCTCGCGTTGCTCGTCAGCTGCTACGGGGAGGGTGGTGAGTCAGAGATAGTTGAGGGGACTTGTAGCAGCTGTCGAGCAACGCGAGGCTGCGTTCGCAAGCAGCCGGACGCAGGCTGTGCCAGCTGCTACAAACCAGCTTCAGGCGTGAGCCAGCGCCGGAAGCGGTGCCGCCAGCAGGCGCTCATCGAGCATGCCCAGGCCTTCCTGAAACAGCTGATTACTGCGCTCCGTGTCACCCAGTTGCGCCAGCAATCGCGCCAATTCGGCACAGGCTTCCGGATTGCGCTGCACCCGCAGGCTGCTTTCCAGATAATCTCGCGCCTTGCCCCACAAACTGTTTTGCAGACACAAGCGGCCCAGTGTCAACAACAGGCTTGGGTCGCCCGGATGACCTTTGAGCCAGCCCTCGGCATTCTGTAGCTGCCGAGCCGGATCGCTCCCGCGAACCAGCCCATACAGGCGCGCCAGATGACTGTCGTAATTGCGCTTGAGGGCCGTGCGCAACACCTCCTCTGCCTCGACCTGCGCGCCAAGTTGCCGCAGCTGCTCGGCATAGGCCAGCACCAGTTGAGGCTCCTGACGCTGAGCCGAGGTGAGCTGCTGCCAGGCGCGATTGAGCGATTGCAAACCGACCTTGCCGTCCTCTTCCTGATGCGCCGCCAGAGACAGGTTTTCACCCCACGCACGGCGCTCCAGTTCGGCCAGTTCGGCAGGCGGCAAGACTTTATCCTTGCGCAGCTCGGGCAACAGGCGGATCACTGCCGACCAGTCACCCCGCTGCTGAAGCAGGCGCTGTAACTGGCGCAACGTCTGGGCGTTATGGGGGTGACGTTCATGCATGACCTGAAGCGTTGCCAAGGCGCTGTCGGTGTCGCCACGGTCGGTCTGCAATTGTGCGTGGTTCAAGGCAATCGCCAATTCGGCCTGCGGCTGGCGTTCGAGGGCACGTTCCAGCAAGTTGTCGCTTTCTTCGTAATGACCTTGTTCGTTTGCGGCACGAGCAGCGCCCAGGTAATAGAGCAATGGCTGGCGCTCGGCTTCGGCAGCCCGCTGCAGATGACGCTGCGCACTGGCCCAGCGACCTTCCGCCAAATCCAGCTGACCGTGCTCGATCGCCACTTGCACCCGACGGCTGCGATTACGGCGCGACCAGGGATTGACCACGCCGCTGGAGGTCATCACCAGTTCAACCAACACCTTGATGCCCCAGAACACCAGCCACAATACCGCGACCAACGCCAGGGTCGCCCACAGGCTCGACTCGTAACGAAAGCTCTTGTAGGCAACCAGCACGTAACCGGCATGCTCGGCAATCGCCAATCCCAGCGCGGCAGCAGCGGCAATCACCAGGAACACGATCACATAGAGGCGTTTCATGGCGTTGCCTCCTGAGCGTTACCTGCGGCCGGTTTATCCATTGGTTTGATCGAGTCTTCGGCGTTTACATTACGCCGCTCCAGATAACCCTGGACCGCGCTTAACGTGGCGGTCAAATCCGGCGTCACGACGGTGACCCGCTGCTTGCTCAAGTCACCCACCTGCTCGAGCATCACTTTGCTTTGTGGGTTGTCCGGGTTGAAATTACCGGTCAGTACATCCCGCGCCTCCGCCAATGCCTGGGAGTAAACCGCTGCCTGGCCATTGAGCGCGGCCCATTGCGCCTGTTCCAGTGCGAGGCTCAGGGCCAGACGCACCTGGCTCAGGCTCTGCCCGGCCAATAGTGGCCTGACATTTTTGTCGGCGTTGAAGTCAATGCGGATGTAGTGGGAGATCTGATCCCACCACTGCGCCCAACGACTGGCTCCGTCGCCATCGGCGGTCAGGCCCAGCAGCGAATCCCCCCGATCCTTGTACTCGGGCGCCAGCTCGGTGAGGTCGATCACCTGATCACGCAGAGCGCCCAGCCGCAGGAACAACCCGGTGCGATCCGGCTGCTCGGTGCTGCGCAACGCCACCAGGGTTTTGGCCACTTGCTCGCGAGCGGCGAAGGACCCTGGATCGTTCTGCTCACGAAGAATGTCGTCGGCACCCTGCACCAGCGCCTGGGCGCTGCTGATGTCCTGCAATGCAGACAAACGCAGGCTGGCCAGACGCAGCAAGTGCTCGGCCTCGGCCAGACGCCAATCCTTGCGGCTGGCGCCGAGGATGGTTTCCAGACGCTGGTTCAGGCGCTGTTGATCGCCCTGCAACTGTGCCACCAGACGGGCGCGCGCTTCGAGTTCATCGACGGCAGGCAGCTGCTCCAAGCGGGCGCTAATGCGCTGTTCATTGAGCTTGAGGCTTTGCGCCTGATCGTTCAACGCCTGCACCTGAGCCAGTTGCTGCTGGTTATTGGCCTGCAGGTGACGCACCTGCCAGACGCCCCAGCCACCCACTGCAATACCGGCAGCGCCGAGCAACAGCGCAACGATTGCCAGCCCATTGCCTCGGCGCTGCACGGCGGCAGGCGGCGCAGTTTCATCCGGAGTTTCAACCCGTGCATCGAGCACTGGCTGGACGTCATCTTTAGGCAAGGCAGTTTCGCTCACGTATCCATCCTTTGCATTAGAGAACGGGTTCGGGATGCTCCCGTAACGCCGTCAGCAAAGCCGCGGCACTGGCACCGCGACAATCCACAACTGTTTGGGCCCCGGCAGCACGTGCCAGCTCGGCGACCCTGGGGCTTGGAACAAACAACGGCAACCGCGCCAATTGAGGCCAGGCAGCGCCGGCCAGTTGATGCAGATGCTCAAAACCTTGCCCACTGCTGACCACCAGCCCGTTCAAGCGTTCCGCTTCGATCCGGTCAGGCAGTGCCGCCAGCGGGTAACGAGGCAGGCCGCGACGGTACAACTCCAGATACTCGACACTAGCACCAAGCTCGCGCAAACGCTCAGCCAAGAGCTCGCGCCCGCCCTCCCCGCGCATGATCAATACTCGCCGATCGGGCTGGGTGATCGCCTCGCGCAACTGCGCAAGCTCAAGCAATGCTTCGCTGTCATCGCCTTCGGCTGGACAGGTTACGTCCAGCCCGCCATCTTCAAGGATTTGCGCAGTGGCGGCGCCCACACTGAACCACTTCAGCGCAGGGGGTTGCGGCCAATACCGGCCGAGCAGTTCGACACCGGCTCGGGCCGCGGGTTTACTGACCACAATCACCGCGCAAAAGCGATCCAGCCTCTGAATCACCGCACACATTGTGTCAGAGACAGGAATGGGCTCGATTTCCAAAAGCGGCAAGCTGCTGCTGAAAACCCCCGCTTGCGCAAGAATTTCGCCCAGTGCTGCGGACTCATCCGCAGGGCGCGTGAGCAGCAAGCGCCAACCCGTCACTCGTGTCCCGCCTCGCCATAAACTGCTTTCAGAATATCGTCAGCGCCCTGGCTCAAAAGATCCTCGGCCACTTGCACGCCCAGGGCCTCGGCGTCGGCGCGTGGTGCGCGGGCCTCGGCACTGAGCAACAGACCGCCACTAGGATCACCGACCAGACCACGCAACCAGATCTGCTCGCCTTCGAGCACGGCGTAGCAGGCGATCGGTACCTGGCAACCACCATTCAAATGTTTGTTGAGCGCACGTTCGGCGGTCACGCGAGTGGCGGTGTCCTGATGATGCAACGGCGCCAGCAAGGCATGAATTTCGCTGTCCGCCGTGCGGCATTCGATGCCCACCGCGCCCTGCCCACCTGCCGGAAGGCTGTCGTCGACACTGATCGCCGAGGTAATACGATCTTCGAAGCCCAGACGAATCAGGCCAGCAGAGGCGAGAATGATGGCGTCGTATTCACCGGCGTCGAGCTTGGCCAGGCGCGTATTGACGTTGCCGCGCAGGAAGCGGATTTCCAGGTCCGGCCGACGGGTCAGCAACTGGGCCTGACGGCGCAGGCTGGAGGTGCCGACGATGCTGCCTTTTGGCAGCTCATCCAGACTGGCGTAGGTGTTGGAAACGAACGCATCGCGCGGGTCTTCGCGCTCGCAGATGCAAAACAGGCCGAGGCCTTCGGGGAAGTCCATCGGCACGTCTTTCATGGAGTGCACAGCGATGTCGGCTTCGTTTTCGAGCAGTGCGGTTTCCAGTTCTTTGACGAACAGGCCCTTGCCGCCGATTTTCGACAGCGGTGAGTCCAGCAGCTTGTCGCCGCGACTGACCATGGGCACCAACGTGACGAGCAGACCGGGATGGGCCTCTTCCAGACGGGCTTTGACATACTCGGCCTGCCATAGGGCCAGAGCACTTTTGCGGGTGGCGATGCGGATTTCGCGAGTGGACATGGATCAATCCGTACTGAATAGATACGGCGGATAATAACAGCTCAGCCAAATCCACTTTGACTTGTATCAGAGACTGCGTGGCCTCCCTGGCCTCGATGTCCTGCAAGCGGGTGTAAAATTCGCCGCTGAATGACGGTTTAAAGCTGCTGCATCATCTTGCGCACGCCGGCCACATGCCGTCGGCTGACAATCAATGCGTCACCGTTCAAGCCTTTAAGGAACAGCTGGAAATGCCCCAGAGGCGTGCGCTGCAGACGTTCGATGCGCTCGCGGGCGACCAGAGCGTTGCGGTGGATACGCACGAATCGATCGCCAAACTCATCCTCAAGGGCCTTTAACGGCTCATCCAGCAACACTTCGCCGCCTTCGTGGCGCAAGGTCACGTATTTGTGATCGGCAATGAAGTACACCACCTGATCCAACGGGATCAGCTCGATGCCCTTGCGGGTTCGGGCGCTGATGTGGCTACGGGGACCGCTGCCACTTTCAGCGGCGGGGCGTGTCAGGGCGGCGAGCTGGATACGATTGGGTCGCTCGGCTTTCTTTAATGCTTCGTGAAGATGTTCAGTACGCACAGGTTTCACCACATAGCCTACGGCGCTGGCCTGTAAGGCTTCCACGGCAAATTCATCGGGTCCTGCACAAAACACCACCGCGGGCGGAGTTTCGCGTTCGCACAATCGCGCAGCCACTTGCAGGCCATCGAGGCCTGGCATGCGGATATCGAGCAGCACGATATCCGGCTTGTGGCTGTCGATCAGTGCCAACGCCTCTTCGCCGTTCGTGGCGCTGGGCTCCAGGACACTATATCCCTCGAGTTCACCGACCATTCGGCTAAGGCGCTCGCGGGCCAGGGGTTCGTCATCAACGATCAGGACATTCATATTGCGCTGGATTCCTGCGTGAGTCTCGCACAAGGATAGCGTAGACAGGTGAAGTGACGTCCGTCACCGCGATCCACGCTAAGACTAGCGCGAGGTCCAAAAAGTGCCGCAAAATCGGCGGCTAAATTTTCAACTGCCGCGTGATTGGAGGCTCTGGCCCGCGTTGGCGAGGGATTCCCGCAGGGTTTGCCGATACACAATATGATCACCCTCTCTTCTTATAGTCGGTTGTCGCGCCAAGAAGTGCGCGGATCCTACTGTCCAACTGTAGACGGTTGCCGGGACGATATTGCTCAATTGAAAAATATCGTTGCGCAATTTTCCCAAAGACTCATCTTGAGTATGGACCGCGGCATCAGAAAAAAACCTGTCGACCAGTGTCAGCGACAGGATTGGCAACCCTGTTATTATCCGCCACAGCTTTCTACGTCACTTTTCTCCAGCCGATACGAGCGAATTCATGAGCACTGACAAGACCAATCAGTCCTGGGGCGGCCGCTTCAGTGAACCCGTCGACGCCTTCGTCGCCCGCTTCACCGCCTCCGTCACTTTCGACCAGCGCCTGTATCGCCACGACATCATGGGTTCGATCGCCCACGCCACCATGCTGGCCAAGGTCGGCGTACTGACCGATGCCGAACGCGACAGCATCATCGATGGCCTGAACACCATCCAGGGTGAAATCGAGGCTGGCCAGTTCGACTGGCGCATCGACCTCGAAGACGTGCACATGAACATCGAGGCGCGCCTGACCGACCGCATTGGCGTCACCGGCAAAAAATTGCACACCGGCCGCAGCCGTAACGACCAGGTTGCCACCGATATCCGCCTGTGGCTGCGTGACGAGATCGACCTGATCCTGAATGAAATCACCCGCCTGCAAAAAGGCTTGCTGGAGCAGGCCGAGCGCGAAGCCGGCAGCATCATGCCCGGCTTCACCCACCTGCAAACCGCGCAGCCCGTGACCTTCGGGCACCACATGCTGGCCTGGTTCGAAATGCTCAGCCGCGACTACGAGCGTCTGGTCGACTGCCGCAAGCGCACCAACCGCATGCCATTGGGCAGCGCTGCGCTGGCCGGTACCACCTACCCGATCGACCGCGAATACACTGCGCAGTTGCTGGGCTTCGACGCCGTCGGCGGCAACTCGCTGGACAACGTTTCCGATCGTGACTTCGCCATCGAGTTCTGCTCGGCGGCAAGCATTGCGATGATGCACCTGTCGCGCTTCTCGGAAGAGCTGGTGCTGTGGACCAGTGCGCAGTTCCAGTTTATCGATCTGCCGGATCGTTTTTGCACCGGCAGTTCGATCATGCCGCAAAAGAAGAATCCTGACGTGCCGGAACTGGTTCGCGGTAAATCCGGCCGTGTCTTCGGCGCCCTGATGGGCCTGCTGACCTTGATGAAGGGCCAGCCTTTGGCCTACAACAAGGACAACCAGGAAGACAAAGAGCCGCTGTTCGATGCCGCCGATACCCTGCGCGATTCATTACGGGCCTTTGCCGACATGATCCCGGCGATCAAACCCAAGCACGCGATGATGCGCGAAGCCGCGCTGCGCGGTTTCTCCACCGCCACCGACCTGGCCGACTACCTGGTGCGCCGCGGCCTGCCGTTCCGTGACTGCCACGAAATCGTTGGCCATGCGGTGAAATACGGCGTGGAAAGCGGCAAGGATCTGGCGGAAATGAGCCTGGAAGAACTGCGCAAATTCAGCGACCAGATCGATCAGGACGTGTTTGCCGTGCTGACCCTGGAAGGCTCGGTCAATGCCCGCGATCATATCGGCGGTACGGCGCCAGCGCAGGTCAAACTGGCAGTGGTTCGCGGCCAGGCGTTGCTCGCCAGCCGCTAAAAGCTTCGCGGGCAAGCCCGCTCCCACAGAGTCCGGTGTGTTCAACACTTTCCACTGTGGGAGCGGGCTTGCCCGCGATGACTGACTACAGAACACTACAAAACCTACTTCTTGGACGCGATCATCGCCATAAACGCTGGCATCGCCGCTTCCTTGTCCGCCGCAATCTTCTGCACATGGGGATTCTGCTCAAGCCGCTGCAACAGCGCTTTGGCCGCCGGCATTTCTGCCAACAAATCGACTCCAAACAGCTTCTGCCCCACGGCACACGCCAACGGCACGCTGTACAGGAAATACAAATCGGCAATGCTCAGACTATCGCCCGCGACATAAGGCGCGAACTTGCCGTGCCGCGCCAATGACGCGAACCCCAGCAGCAACTCGGACTTGGTCCTCTCCTTGATCGCCTCTGGCACCGGCGTGCCGAAAAACGCCTCGCCGTAGCACATGCGTCCCGGCAACTCTATGTACAGCTCGATTTCCTTGGCCAGCGCCAGCACCTGGCCACGCTCGAAAGGGTCGCCTGGCAACAGCGGCGTGCCTTTCTGGCTTTGCTCAATGTACTCAAGAATGATGGCGGTTTCATTAACGAAACCCTGTTCGACGCCCAGCACTGGCACCTTGCCGCGCGGGCTGATGGCCAGCGCTTCTGGGCTCGGGCCAGGGTAAAACAGCACTTCTTCGAACGGCAGTCCCTTCTCCAGCAGTGCCAGTTTCACCATGTTGTAGTAGTTGCTGACAGAGAATCCATAAAGCTTAAGCATCACAAAGCCTCCAGGCCGTGCGGGGTTGGCAGTCCTGGTTTATAGAACGCCCCAGCGTTTCTTGCCAGCAGCATCACAGCGCTGAATGCAGGTAAACTGGCGACCTTAACTTGAGGAGCCTGCCATGAGCGAGCCAACTGATATCGAAATCGACGAAGAAGAGTTCGCCGAAAACACCCTGATCGAAGCCATCGAAAACCAGATCGAAAGCGACAACCCGCCAGCCGCCAAGGCGACCTTCAACAAGCTCACGCTGGTCGGTTACGAGCGTGAAGAAATCCTCAACCTGATGGCCCATGTTTTAGCGGTAGAAATCGACGCAATCCTCGAAGAAGACCGCGCGTTCAATACCGAATGGTACGAAACCGCTCTGCGTGCGCTACCCGAATTGCCGCCGGAAAAGAAGTAAGCAAAATGGATGGGAGACAGGCTTCAACACAAATTGTCACCCATCATTCCTGCCTTCCCCCAGACCCTGACTACACTGGAACGCACCCCGCTGCCGAACCACTGCCGGGGAATGCTTCCCGAGGTGAAAAAACCCTGATGCAGGCACTGGACATGCCGCACAAGTGGGCTCACCTTAGGGGCGCTGTCGTCTAATTCCTAGAAAGTCTGGAGTCCTTATGTCGCTTACCCCTGAGTTGGTTGCCGAACTGGAAATCCTCGCACTCTTCAACCTGGACAGTTCCCAGGAAGGTTTGAAAATTCATCAGACCGCTGCCCCGAAAGCCATTGCCGCCGCCCAACGCCTGTTTGAAAAGGAACTGATCGACCAGCCCGATGGCGGTTACCTGACCAGCCTGGGGCGTGATGCCGCACAAAATGTGCAGACTCTGCTGACCATACTGAGCGTCGAAGAAACAGCCTGAAGATCACCACATCGCCCACGGGAACCCCTGCAACCGGGTTTTCCGCGGGCACACCCTGTGACCTTCGCACCCGCGCGATAAAAATCTGACGTCAAAAAACGAATTCAGCTTAAGAGTGGCAGGCCCGAGGCGCTAAACTGCCTCCATCCGCCGACCCCACTTCCGAGCCTCGCGAGCCGGTTTGAGCTGACATGACCCGCACCCATGAAATCCGCCCCGATCTGGACGAGGGAATCGACCGCAAGGTTCTCAGTCAACTGCGTGCACGCTTTCTAAAGCTCAATGAAGGTCGCATGGCCCGGGCCATGGAAGGTTTGTCGACCCGCCAGCAAACGGTACTGACGCTGCTACCGCTGTTTTTCCACGTTAATCACCCGTTATTGCCGGGGTATGTATCCGGCAGCACACCGGCCGGGCTGTCGAACTTCGAGCCGGATGCCAACGCCCTCGCGGAAGCGCAACGCCTGACCCGCTCGTTTTCCTACAAACCGCGCCACGGCAGCAATCCGCCGCGACCGATCCACGGCCTGTTCTTGATGGGCAGCCTTGGCACGCTGGCTCAAGCCGATCAAAGCGACATGGACGTTTGGGTCTGCCATGCGCCGGACCTCAACGAAAGCGAACTCGCGGAGCTGCGTAAAAAGTGCCAGCTGCTGGAAGTCTGGGCTGCCAGCCAGGGTGCCGAGGCGCATTTCTTCCTGATCGACCCGACGCGCTTCGTGCTTGGTGAGCGCGATAACCAGTTGAGTTCCGAAGACTGCGGCACTACCCAGCACTACCTGCTGCTGGACGAGTTCTACCGCACCGCCATCTGGCTGGCGGGCCGCACACCGATCTGGTGGCTGGTACCGGTCTACGAAGAATCAGCGTACGACCGATACACCCACACGCTCCTGTCCAAACGCTTCATCCGCGCCGACGAAAGCCTGGACCTGGGGCATCTGGCCTACATCCCTCCCGGCGAATTCATCGGCGCCGGGCTCTGGCAGTTGTTCAAGGGCATCGAGTCGCCCTACAAGTCGGTGCTCAAGCTGCTGCTGACCGAGGTCTACGCCAGCGAACACCCGAAGGTTCATTGCCTGAGCCTGCGTTTCAAGCAAGCCGTGTTCGCCAATCAACTGGACCTCGACGAATTGGACCCTTACGTAGTGGTCTACCGCCGTATCGAGGAATACCTTAAGGCCCAGGGCGAACCGGAGCGGCTGGAATTGGTGCGTCGAGCGCTGTACCTGAAGGTCAATCGCAAACTCACCGGTAACAGCCGCACCCAGAGCTGGCAACGATCATTGCTTGAGCGCTTGGCCCGGGAATGGGGTTGGGATCAGCGACAACTGGCGCTGCTCGATAGCCGCAGCCAGTGGAAAGTGCGCCAGGTCAGCGCTGAACGCCGCGCCTTGGTCAACGAACTGAACCACAGCTATCGCTTCCTGACCCAGTTCGCCCGCACTGAACGCACCGTCAGCCTGATCAACAAACGCGACCTCAACGTGTTAGGTCGACGGCTGTATGCAGCCTTTGAGCGCAAGGCCGACAAGGTCGAGTTCATCAACCCGGGCATCGCCCCGGACCTGGCCGAAGACACGCTGACGCTGGTGCAGGCGCCCAACAAGAAAGAGCCGGGGCAAACCCAATGGGGCTTGTACAACGGCAGCCTGACCGCTCAGGAGTGGGAGCATTTCGCGCCGCTAAAACGCAGCCGCCAACTGCTCGAATTACTCACCTGGTGCCACCGCAATGGCGTGATCGACAGCAGCACGCGGCTCGCCCTGCACCCCGGCACCAGCGACCTGAGCGAGTTCGAACTATTCAACCTGCTCGGCAGCCTGCAACAGAGCATCGCCCTGCCCTTGTCCACCGTCGCAGAGGAGGCTTTGCTGCGCCCCAGCGTACCGAGCGAAGTGTTGATTCTGGTAAACGTCGGCGTCGATCCGCTCAAACACCATCGCGACCTGAACATCCTGATGACCACCGAGCGCACCGACTCACTGAGCTATGCCGGGGTCCGCGAAAACCTGGTGCTGACGCTGGATCAGGTCACACTCAACAGCTGGAACGAAGTGCTGGTCAGCCGCTTCGACGGCGCCCACGCCCTGCTCGACTGCCTGTGCGCTTACCTCAACAATCTGCCGAGCGGGCCACAGCAGCCCAGGCTACGGGTGCGTTGCTTCTGCCATAACCGTGCGCAGTTCATTGCAAGACGGGTAGAAGAGGTGATCGATGCCGCGCAAAACCTGCTACTGAGCAACCTCAATCACCGCTACCTGATACAGGTCCAACAGCACTATCACGTTCTGGAATTGGTGCCGGGGCAGGTTAATCATGTCGCCATTGCCACGTTGCCTGCGCTGATCGATTACCTGGGGAAGGAGCAGACAGGGTACAGCCCGCTGCACCTGGACCCGATGGCGCTGGAAGACCACGACCTCGCGCTGATCCTGCCGATGGGCCAGCCCGAGTGCATTCAGGTGTTCTACAGAATCTTTGAGGATCAGGCCGATCTGTATGTCCTGGACGAGTTGAATGCGCTGTGGCAGCAACGCTTGCCCTATCACGACGAACACAGTCTGTTGGTGCCACTGCAACGCTTTCTGCAATCGATCCAGTACCGGCGTGATGCCTTGTTGCCAATGGACGCCGCGCAGCCCTTGAGCCTGGACACGTTGTACTACCAACTGCTGCCGTCCGGCCCAGGGCGAGCACGCCGAGTCGAAGCGCGACCGGCGCCGCAAACGCCGGTCAACAAACCGTTCTACGACGTACAGGCAATCATCGGTAAAGCCGCACCGGACAAGGTGCAGGTGACGTTGTATTGCAATCAACGAGAGTTTTCGGAGCTGGAACATGGCGACCAACTGTTCAGCGTGGTCGCACAAGAAATCGTTGAGCAGCGTCGCGAAACCGAACGCTATCGCTGCTATATCACCGACCTGGACCTCTCGGGCCTGCTCGGTGACAGTCAGAGTTCCAGCAATCTGTACCTGCGATACAAGGCCGACCTGGAGCGCTCGTTAAACGAGGCGCTCGAACAGGTCTGAGGGGCGTTATTCCGGGAAGTCGCCGCCATGGGCAGGTTGTGATTCGACTTCCAGCAACGTCAGCTTGAGGGTCTTGCCGCCCGGTGCCGGCCAGTCGATGTGCTGACCGACCTTGAGACCCAGCAGCGCACTGCCGACTGGCGCCAGAATGGAAATCCTGCCTTCGTCAGCGTTGGCATCCTTGGGATAAACCAGCGTCAGGTGGTAGTCCTTGCCACTTCTTTCTTCACGGCAATGCACGCGGGAGTTCATGGTCACGACATCGGCAGGCACTTCGTCGTGACCGACCACGGTATCGGCGCGATCGAGTTCGGTTTGCAGCGCGATAACGCCCGGCAGCGTGTCATCCAGGCTTTCGATCAGGCGTTCCAGACGTTGTACGTCCAGACGAGTAAGGGTGATGGAAGGTGCGGTCATGATTGAGGCAGACTCCTTTCTTCTGCACAGAAAAAGCAAAACCCCGCCAGAAGAAGACGGGGTTTTAACGAGCCTCGATGGGTTGAGGCGTTTCCGGACACTATCACAGCTCAATAAATATACAAGTGAGGCGCGACTAAGGTACTGACAGGAGGGAATTGTCAGCCGGGCTCCCCCAGGGCGATGCGTCAGATGCAGGTTTTGCGCTTGGCAGCCTGCGCACAAATAACGCGCCGGCGCTCATCATCCGCCGAGCGCCATTCGCGGATATCTTCGACATGACGAAAACACCCGAGGCAGACTTTCTGCTCGTCCAGCCGGCACACACCGCTGCACGGCGAGGGCACCGCCGGGCTGACATTGCTGTAGAGCGGTTTAGGCGCGCGGATGGGGAAAGGCTGGGTCACGATTTCACAGACCTTCGAAATCCAGATCGGCGTCAGCCTGCTGCTTGACGATGCGCTCAAGCATCTCGCCCAGTTGCTCATCGCTCTTGTCGCACATCCAGCGCTTGCTCTCTTCGTCGTAGTCGAAGTGGAAGCCGCCAGACACAGCCGCCAACCACAGCTGACGCAGCGGCTCCTGACGGCTGAAAATCAACTGGCTGCCGTTTTCGAACTTGACGGTGAGCACACCGGCCGAGCTCTCCAGATCGATATCCAGGTCACACTCGTCGAAAACATCTTCCAGCGTCTGCTGGGTGGCATCGACCAGATCGTGGAAACGGGCTTCGGTCAAACTCATTGCGGCAACCTCAAAAAGTGTCTGTTCACGCTCAAGCGCCGCAAGATACGGGCGAGCCCCGGTGATTGCAAAGGATAACGATCATGGGCCCTTCCTGCAGACCTGGAAACCTGTGGGAGCGAGCCTGCTCGCGATGAGGCCATCATATTCAAGATCTTTGTAGACTGACACTCCGCCATCGCGAGCAGGCTCGCTCCCACAGGGGTTGCAGTATTCCGCCCGAGGCTGATCAGCAAAGAGCCAAGCCCCGCCGGACGGGTGCTCCATCGCATAGGCAAGCTGTCGGGTGGCCGGTATACTCCGGCGCAATTAATGCATTTTCAAGGATTTCGCCATGAAGCGCCTGATCTCGTCCTTTGCTGCGCTCGCTTCGCTCGTCGCTTTTGCCTGCTTGTTATCGGCCTGCGGTCAAAAAGGCCCGCTGTACCTGCCTGATGAAGACATGGATCCTGTCGAGCAGGCCAAGTCGTCGCAGCAGCAGCCTGCATCCAAAGCACACAAGCACGACGTCTACCAATAAGGGAACGCCATGGACGCTTTTAATTACCGTGGCGGGGAGCTGTTCGCCGAAGGTGTGGCCTTGTCTGCCATTGCCGAACGTTTCGGCACACCGACCTACGTCTACTCCCGCGCGCACATCGAAGCTCAGTACCTGGCTTACGCCGATGCGCTGGCCGGCATGCCGCATCTGGTTTGCTTTGCGGTCAAGGCCAACTCCAACCTGGGTGTGCTGAATGTCCTGGCGCGTTTGGGTGCTGGTTTTGACATCGTCTCCCGTGGCGAGCTGGAACGTGTTCTGGCCGCTGGCGGCAGCGCCGACAAGATCGTGTTCTCCGGTGTCGGCAAGACCCGTGACGACATGCGTCGCGCCCTGGAAGTCGGCGTGCACTGCTTTAACGTCGAATCAACCGATGAGCTGGAACGCCTGCAAGTGGTTGCCGCCGAGCTGGGTGTTCGCGCGCCGATCTCGCTGCGCGTGAACCCGGACGTTGATGCCGGCACGCACCCGTACATTTCCACCGGTCTCAAAGAGAACAAGTTTGGCATTGCCATTGCTGACGCGGAAGACGTGTACGTCCGTGCCGCGCAGCTGCCAAACCTGGAAATCCTCGGCGTCGATTGTCACATCGGTTCGCAACTGACCACGCTGCCGCCGTTCATCGATGCCCTCGACCGCCTGTTGGGCCTGGTCGACCGCCTCGGCGATTGCGGCATCTACCTGCGCCACATCGATCTCGGTGGTGGTTTGGGTGTGCGCTACCGCGATGAAGAGCCACCACTGGCTGGCGACTACATCAAGGCCGTGCGCGAGCGTCTCGACGGTCGCGACCTGGCGCTGGTGTTCGAACCGGGTCGCTTCATCGTGGCCAACGCCGGCGTGTTGCTGACGCAGGTCGAGTACCTCAAGCACACCGAACACAAAGACTTCGCCATCGTCGATGCGGCCATGAACGACTTGATCCGCCCGGCGCTGTATCAGGCCTGGATGGACGTCACCGCTGTGCGCCCTCGAGATACGGCGGCTCGTGCCTACGACATCGTCGGCCCGATCTGTGAAACCGGAGACTTCCTGGCCAAGGACCGTCAGCTGGCCCTGGAAGAAGGCGACCTGCTGGCCGTGCATTCGGCTGGCGCTTATGGGTTTGTCATGAGTTCCAACTACAACACCCGCGGCCGCGCCGCTGAAGTGTTGGTGGACGGTGATCAGGCAGTTGAAGTGCGTCGCCGTGAGACGGTAGCCGAGTTGTTTGCTGGCGAAAGCCTGCTGCCGGAGTAACCCCATGCTGCTGCGTTTTACCAAGATGCACGGCCTGGGCAATGACTTCATGGTCCTCGACCTGGTCAGCCAGCACGCGCATATTCTGCCCAAGCACGCCAAGCAATGGGGCGACCGGCACACCGGTATCGGTTTCGACCAGTTGCTGATCGTCGAAGCGCCGAGCAACCCGGACGTGGATTTTCGTTATCGGATCTTCAACTCCGACGGCTCCGAAGTGGAACAGTGCGGCAACGGTGCGCGCTGTTTCGCCCGCTTCGTGCTCGACAAGCGCCTGACCGCAAAACGGCAGATTCGCGTCGAAACCAAAAGCGGCATCATCGAGCTCGATGTGCGTAGCGATGGCCAGATCAGTGTCAACATGGGTGCGCCGCGCCTGGTGCCGGCCGACATTCCGTTTGCGGCCCCGGAACAGGCCCTGAGCTATCCGGTTGACGTCGATGGCACGTCGGTCGAACTGGCTGCTGTGTCCATGGGCAACCCCCATGCCGTGCTGCGGGTCAGCGACATCAACAATGCACCGGTGCATGAACTGGGTCCGAAAATCGAACACCACCCGCGCTTCCCGGCGCGGGTCAATGTCGGTTTTCTTCAGGTCATCGACCGCAGTCGTGCGCAGTTGCGCGTCTGGGAACGTGGTGCCGGGGAAACCCAGGCCTGCGGAACCGGCGCCTGCGCAGCCGCAGTGGCCGCGATCAGCCAGGGGTGGATGGATTCGCCGCTATTGATCGACCTGCCTGGCGGGCGCTTGTCCATTGAGTGGGCAGGCCCTGGCCAACCGGTCATGATGACTGGCCCGGCAGTACGCGTATATGAAGGACAAGTGCGTCTTTGAGTGAGCGAAATCCATGACCGATAAGCCCCAGGCTCCCGCCCTGCACACCGACGAAGCCCCTAGCGAAAGCCTTGAGGCGGCGGCGATTGCCGCGTACCTGGAGGCTCATCCGGATTTCTTCGTCGAACACGAAGAACTGCTCCCGGCCATGCGCATTCCGCACCGGCGCGGTGACACCGTGTCCTTGGTCGAGCGCCAGATGACCATCCTGCGCGACCGCAATATCGAGCTGCGTCATCGTCTCTCGCACTTGATGGACGTGGCCCGCGACAACGACCGCCTCTTCGATAAAACCCGCCGCCTGATTCTCGCGCTGATGGACGCCACCTGCCTGGAAGATGTAGTGATCAGTGTCGAAGACAGCTTGCGCCAGGACTTCCAGGTGCCCTTTGTCAGTCTGATCCTGCTGGGTGACAACCCGATGCCGGTGGGCCGCTGGGTCACTCACGCCGAGGCGCAAACGGCCATCGGCGGCTTGCTGACGGAAGACAAAAGCGTCAGCGGCAGCCTGCGTGAACACGAACTGGATTTCCTGTTCGGCGAAGAACAGCGCAAGCAGATCGGCTCCACCGCTGTCGTCGCGATCAGTCACCAAGGCATTCACGGCATCCTTGCCATCGCCAGCCGTGATCCGCAGCACTACAAAAGCTCGGTCGGCACTCTGTTCCTGAGCTACATCGCCGAGGTCATGGGCCGCGTGCTGCCACGGGTCAACAGCTCCCTGCGCTCGGTACGCTGACCATGGAACGGCAACTGGACGCTTACTGCGAACACCTGCGCAGTGAGCGACAGGTGTCGCCTCACACGCTGTACGCCTACCGCCGCGATCTCGACAAAGTGCTGGGCTGGTGCGTCAAACAGAACATCGACAGCTGGGCCGCACTGGATATCCAGCGCCTGCGCAGCCTGATCGCCCGCCTGCATTCCCAAGGTCAATCGTCCCGCAGCCTGGCGCGGTTGCTATCGGCGGTGCGCGGGCTTTATCACTATCTGAATCGCGAAGGTCTTTGCGACCACGACCCGGCCAATGGCCTGGCGCCACCCAAGGGTGAGCGCCGCCTGCCGAAAACCCTCGACACCGACCGTGCGCTGCAACTGCTGGAAGGGGCGGTGGAAGATGATTTCCTGGCGCGGCGTGATCAGGCGATTCTGGAGCTGTTCTATTCATCGGGATTGCGTCTTTCGGAGCTGACCGGGCTCAATCTGGATCAACTGGACCTGGCCGACGGCATGGTTCAAGTTCTGGGCAAGGGCAGCAAGACCCGTCTGCTGCCGGTCGGTAAAAAAGCACGCGAAGCGCTGGAACTCTGGTTGCCGCTACGGGCCATGACCAACCCGGCGGACGACGCCGTGTTTGTCAGCCAGCAAGGCCGGCGCCTCGGCCCACGGGCCATTCAGGTTCGGGTCAAGGCTGCGGGAGAGCGTGAGCTGGGGCAAAACCTGCACCCGCATATGCTTCGGCATTCCTTTGCCAGCCATTTACTGGAATCTTCGCAAGACTTGCGCGCGGTGCAGGAACTGCTCGGCCACTCAGACATCAAGACCACCCAGATCTACACCCACCTGGACTTCCAGCACCTGGCCACGGTTTACGACAGCGCTCATCCACGGGCCAAACGCATTAAGGGCGATGACTCATGACCATCCAATTGATCACCTTCGACCTCGACGACACCCTGTGGGACACCGCCCCGGTGATCCTCAGCGCCGAAGCCGTCCTGCGTGAATGGCTGACCGAGCACGCGCCGAACCTTGGGGGCGTGCCGGTAGAACATTTGTGGACCATTCGGGAGCGAATCCTGAGCAGCGAACCGGGGCTCAAACATCGCATCAGCGCATTGCGCCGTCGGGTGCTGTTCCATGCGCTGGAAGAGGCGGGCTACGACCATAACCAGGCAAACGATCTCGCCGACAAAAGCTTTGAAGTGTTTTTGCATGCGCGGCATCAGATCGAAGTGTTCCCTGAAGTCGAGCCGACCCTGATAACACTGGCCAAGCACTACGCCTTGGGCGTGGTCACCAACGGCAATGCCGACGTGCGCCGGTTAGGGCTGGCGGATTACTTCAAGTTTGCCCTGTGCGCCGAAGATATCGGCATCGCCAAACCTGATGCGCGCCTGTTTCATGAGGCGTTGCAACGGGGTGGGGCGACGCCCGAGACGGCCGTGCATATTGGCGATCATCCGGGTGACGACATTGCCGGGGCGCAGCAAGCAGGGTTGCGGGCGGTCTGGTTTAACCCGCAAGGCAAGGTGTGGGAAGCTGATCGCCTGCCTGACGCGGAGATTCGTAGCCTGACCGAATTGCCGGCATTGTTGGCCCTCTGGAATTCCCAACACTGACTTTGAATTCACACCCCCCCTGTGGGAGCGGTGCAAGTCAGATTTTTGTACCACCCATGAAAAAGCCCGCGGCGACGGCGGGCTTTTTCAGAAAGCAAGGGCAGTCGCTTAGATAGGCCGGCTGCCGTACTTGTTATCAGGCTTCTTGGGAGGATCGGCGACCACGTTGGCCTCCACTTCCTGCACCTTGCCGCCCTTGGCCAAAAACTCTTCCATGGCCCGCGCGAGTGCATCGCGTTCCTTGTTCTTGGCTTCAACGCTCGGCAGTTCGTCGACCGATACCGCTGCCTTGGCTTTGCCCTTGGCGGTCGGAACGGGCGCTTCACCACCATCGTCTTCAGCGACGTCTTCGGCCGCTGCTTCCAGACCTTCTTCGGTTTCGTCGTCGTCGCCTACTTCGAGGTCGTCGTTTTCCAGATCATCGTCGCTCATGTTCTACCTCATGACTTGCGAAAAGCAGATTAGTTATAGCCCAGCTTCACCGTCTGTCGACAGTCGCCGGAAAAAATTCAATAACCGCTGGTGACCAGCGGTTCATGCCTCTTCACCGTGTACGGTGGCGAGGACTTTACGGGCACCGCCAAAATCACGGTGCTCGCCCAGATAAACACCTTGCCAGGTCCCCAGCGCCAGTCGGCCTGCCGAGATCGGCAAACTGAGCTGACAGCCAAGCACGCTGGCCTTGAAGTGCGCCGGGAGGTCGTCCAGGCCTTCGTCGTTATGCTCATAGCCGTCTGTTCCTTGTGGGACCAGACGATTGAAAAACCGTTCGAAGTCACGACGTACCGCCGGATCGGCGTTCTCGTTGATGGTCAACGACGCCGAGGTATGCTGCAGCCACAGATGCAACAGACCAACCCGACACGCCTTGAGTTCAGGCAGGCCGGCGAGTAACTCGTCCGTTACCAGATGAAAGCCCCGGGGCCTTGCCCGCAGGGTAATCAGAGTCTGTTGCCACATACAGTTCTCCGCACGTTCGGGGCGCATTCTAGCGCGCTCTGGGAAAAAACAAAGGCCCTAATATTCCTTCAATCATGTAAGCCATCGGCCGCAGAAAAACGCCCGTCGTAAACGCCCCTGAACGTGTACGAAAAAACCTTTCAGCAGTTCCTTCACTGACAAACGCCAGACAAAAAAATGCCCGGCAAGCCGGGCAAATTTTTGTGCGCGTCTTACACGTTGTAGCCGCGTTCGTTATGAAGTGCCAGGTCGATGCCGACCGCCTCTTCTTCTTCCGAGATCCGCAGGCCCATGACGGCGTCCAAGACCTTGAGAATGACGTAGGTGGCGATCGCGGTGTAGATCACCGTGAAGCCCACGCCTTTGCACTGGATCCAGACCTGTGCGGCAATGTCGGTGACGGTGCCGAAACCACCCATGGACGGTGCAGCGAACACACCCGTCAGGATCGCGCCGAGGATACCGCCGATACCGTGCACGCCGAAAGCGTCCAGGGAATCGTCATAACCGAGTTTGCGTTTGAGGGTCGTGGCGCAGAAGAAGCACACCACGCCGGCTGCCAGGCCAATGACCAGCGCGCCCATCGGGCCCACGGTGCCAGCCGCTGGCGTGACGGCTACCAGACCGGCAACAACACCTGAGGCGATGCCCAGTGCACTTGGTTTGCCATGAGTGACCCACTCGGCGAGCATCCAGCCCAGTGCAGCAGCGGCTGTTGCGATCTGGGTCACCAGCATCGCCATACCGGCCGTGCCGTTGGCCGCCGCAGCGGAACCGGCGTTGAAGCCGAACCAGCCGACCCACAACATCGCGGCGCCCATCAGGGTGTAACCGAGGTTGTGCGGAGCCATCGGGGTGGTCGGGAAGCCTTTGCGCTTGCCCAGTACCAGGCAGGCAATCAGGCCGGCCACACCGGCGTTGATGTGCACCACGGTGCCGCCGGCGAAGTCGAGCACGCCCCAGTCCCACATCAGGCCGCCGTTACCGGACCAGACCATGTGCGCAATCGGTGCGTAAACCAGAGTGAACCACACGCCCATGAAGACCAGCATGGCGGAGAACTTCATCCGCTCGGCGAAGGCACCGACGATCAGCGCTGGGGTGATGATGGCGAAGGTCATCTGGAAGGTGATGAACACCGCCTCAGGGAACAGCGCCGCAGGGCCGGTCAGGCTCGATGGCGTGACACCGGCGAGGAATGCCTTGCCCATGCCGCCGACGAAGGAGTTGAAGTTGACGACGCCCTGCTCCATGCCAGTCGTGTCGAACGCGATGCTGTAGCCATAAATGACCCACAGGACGCTGATCAGACCGGTAATGGCGAAGCACTGCATCATCACGGAAAGAATGTTTTTGGACCGAACCATGCCGCCATAGAACAGCGCGAGACCAGGAATGGTCATGAACAGCACGAGGGCTGTCGAGGTCATCATCCAGGCGGTATCGCCGGAGTTCAGGACTGGGGCTGCCACTTCGTCTGCCGCCAAAGCCAGGCCGGGCATTACGAGGGACAACAGGGCTCCTAGCCCTGCGAATTTACGCAGAGTCATATTGTTTTCTCCTGGGGCGTTGGGTTTGTGGCGGCTTAGATTGCGTCGGTATCGGTTTCGCCGGTACGGATGCGAATCGCCTGTTCCAGATTGACCACGAAGATCTTGCCGTCACCGATCTTGCCGGTGTTGGCCGCCTTGGTTATCGCCTCGATAACCCGATCCAGATCCTTGTCGTCAATGGCGACATCGATCTTCACCTTTGGCAGAAAATCGACCACGTATTCCGCGCCGCGATACAGCTCGGTGTGACCCTTCTGCCGACCGAAGCCTTTGACTTCAGTAACGGTAATGCCCTGCACGCCGATCTCGGACAACGACTCGCGCACGTCGTCCAGTTTGAACGGCTTGATGATGGCAGTGACTAGCTTCATGAAAACTCTCTCCCGAATTGGTGGACTTGCCCCAGGAAAACAAACCCGTCTCAAGTCTAAGCGCAGTGCCTGGCTTTGTAACGCATCGTCGGCCTTGAATGCCCGTCCGATTCCAGCTAACCACTCCGTACGAAACACTTCCCCCCGTTTCGCCTGGCGCACTGCATTCGACACAGCGACTGCATCAGTGCATGGGTTGATTGTCACTAAGCAGAAAGCTTGCCATCTCGACAAAACCCACTGAATTCAATCCCTTGGCCAATACCGCAGTCCGCCACCCTGATTTACCCGAGAACTAACGCACAACAACAGTGCGCCGCCGTCCGTCCGCATGCGCGAAAAACGTGCGCCACCTGGCTACCGGAATTGACTATAGACACTGCGTGATACACTGCCCGCCAATGTTTCCAGGACCTTTCCCATGCTCGCGCCCAAAGACTTCCTAGACGCCCTGACGGGCACCGCCTCCCGCCTCTTCAGCGGCGATACCCCGCTGCCGAAAAGCGAAATCGAAAGCCAGTTCAAGGCATTGCTGCAGAGCGGCTTCAGCAAGCTCGACCTGGTGAGCCGGGAAGAGTTTGATAGCCAGATGGTTGTGCTGGCTCGCACCCGCGCACGGTTGGAGAGTCTTGAGGCGAAGGTGGCGGAGCTGGAAGCGAAGCTGAATCCGCCTGCCGAGTAACACCGCGATTCCACAGTGAAGTCCAATCCACTGTGGGAACCCAATCTACTGTGGGAGCGAGCCTGCTCGCGATAAGGTCGGAACGACCTTCAGATTTACCTGTAGGAGTTGCCGAGGGCTGCGAGCTTTTGATCTTCAGCCCGCAACAGTCCCGGCAACGTCCTACAAGAAAACCACCGCCGTCCGATTGCGCCGCAATGCCTCCGGTTTCTATGCTCACCCAACCCCACCACTCCGCTTCCGGGCCGGCATTGGTCGGCGGCGGCTCGAAACCGCAACCCGGCGAAATAACCCTCGCCCATCATGGCGTTCTATTTCTCGACGAACTTCCGGAATTCGATCGCAAGCTGGAGGTTTTGAGAGAGCCGCTGGAATCCGGTCACATCGTGATTTCCCGCGCCAAGGACCGTGTCCGCTTCCCGGCCCGTTTCCAATTAGTGGCCGCGATGAACCCGTGCCCCTGTGGATATCTTGGCGAACCCAGCGGCAAATGCAGTTGTACACCGGATATGGTCCAGCGTTACCGCAACAAACTGTCGGGACCGCTGCTGGATCGGATCGACCTGCACCTGACCGTCGCGCGGGAAGCCACGTCGTTGAATCCTGCGCTCAAACCCGGTGATAACACCGCCACTGCTGCGGTGCTGGTTGCCAACGCCCGGGAGCGGCAACATAAACGCCAAGGCTGCGCCAACGCATTCCTTGATTTGCCAGGACTGCGCCGTCACTGCAAGTTATCCACAACCGACGAAGCCTGGCTGGAAACCGCCTGCGAGCGTTTGACCTTGTCACTCAGGTCAGCCCATCGACTGCTCAAGGTCGCACGCACGTTGGCAGACCTTGAACAGGTCGATGGCATCACCCGCGAACATCTGGCTGAGGCATTGCAGTATCGGCCAAGCACAAACTGACCAGAGTCACTCCTTGGTGAGATCAACTAACGGCGCCTGCCGAACTT
The DNA here is from genome assembly GCF_031456105.1 of Pseudomonas sp. BE134. Taxonomy (NCBI): domain Bacteria; kingdom Pseudomonadati; phylum Pseudomonadota; class Gammaproteobacteria; order Pseudomonadales; family Pseudomonadaceae; genus Pseudomonas; species Pseudomonas sp. BE134. The sequence goes on from NZ_JAVDUA010000002.1 coordinate 226,978, forward strand.
CAGTCTCCCGCCCACCTTGAATATCACTCACCCGCTTCAACGCCTTATCCACAGCCCCCTTATCCGCGAGCAAGCTGTACTTGATCTGAAACTGCTTCTGCTCTTTAACCCCAATCGTCGGCACCAAACCGAGTGGCCGCTGATACCGGCGGTTATAGGAAAAACTCGTCCCGGGCTCCAACCCCGTCACATATCCCTGCCCTTGCGTATCCGTGTTCTTCCACAACGAGAACACGGGCAACTGCTGAGTATTAAACCCAACCGACACCCCAAGGCTGCCTGCCTTGTTATGCAGCACGGTCAACGTGTCACCTTTGGCATCGCCATAAGGCACAACGTTGTAAACCGTTTCGTCATAGTCCTTGGTCGGCGCGCGATAGGTTTGCCAATCCGCCAGATCCCCTTTGGCCTTGTCGTTGAACGGCGACACCTGCTTCACCGGCGCAGCAAATCGGGCGCCCTGCTCAAGGAACGGCGTACTGAAGTTACTGTGGTAAAGCGCTTGGTATTCCTTCGGATAATCACCGTTGTTGGTCAGGGTGTCATTGAGGGTAAACGCTACGCTACCGGGCTCGGTGACCAGTTCGGTCATCACCGAGAAATCGACTTTCTTGAACGCCTGCTCTTTGAGTTCGCCGCGCAGGCTGATCGCGTAAGGCGGTTTTTCATCGATATGCAGGGTAACTTTGCTGGCCGGGATGTTGGCGGCGCGGCCATGCAGGGTCAGCAGTTCGCCGTTGTCCATGCCAGGATGACCGACCCATTCGTAGCCGCAGCGAGTGACGAGCTCGTTGAAGCCTTCCAGCCAGCCCAGGCCGCCACGACCGTTGAGCTCGATGAAGGACGGATTGACCACGTCCTTGACCGGCGAATCCCAGCCCATGCGCACATGACCGACCGACGCCTGCAGGACGTTCATACCACGAGTCGGCACTACCGAGAGTTTCATCGTGCCGTTATCGATGTCGACGATGCTGACGCCCTCTTGCCGACCGCCGTGCAAGGTACGAAGGCTCACTGAGAAGGGTTGGTCAGTCTTCACACCCAGTTGCTGGCTAGTGATCTGCCAGTTTTGTGCGGCTTTGTCGCTGTCGAGCAGGACGTAATCCCAGGCCATGGCGTGGGAGGCGGACAACGCGCCAAGGGCGACGACGAGTTTGAGTGGGGTCATGGGGAAAGCCTTTCTTGGAGTTGTGCATTTTTATAGCGCTGATGAAACGATTCAGCAAGCTTAAAAAACGTACTCCCGAGCGAACCCAACCCAATTAAATTTGACCTCATGCAACCTCCGCACGCTTACGTTAGTCTCATGAGGTTTAAACCTCCGGCAGATTGACGGCGATATCATGATGACATTAAGGTCGCCCGCTAACTGCAGGAGCAGGTACAGACAGTTTTGTCTGTCATTTTTGCGCAACGGATCGTATGGAGTTTGAATGCGCGGGGCACTATTACGCAGCGGTAAGAGCGGGTCATTCACTGCCCTCGGCGAAACAGGTCAACCGGTCTACCGGGCAGCCCTTCAATTGCGCGAAGCCATTCGCCGCAAGAACCCCGATTTGGTCGATCATCTGGCCATCCCTCAAAGCGATGAACTCGGCAACCAGATCGATTGGTACAGCGCCCTCGACGGCGATGTGATCCCGTGGAGCAGCGCGACCGAAGAAGAACGCGCCCCTGCCCGCCGCCAACTTGAAGCCCTCAAGACCGCGCTGGAGGAATTGAGCCAGCGTTTCCTGAGCACTGAATCCGGCGAACAGCAGCAAGGCGACAAAGCCGTGTTCGGCAAGTTGCTCAAGCGCGTGATTCATATCCCTGACGAAAACTTCGTTTACCTGGTGCAAGGCAAACCGGTGCTGACCTTTTGGGGTTTCGAGCACGCCGGTACCGACCTCAATCGCGATCCCCTGCACTGCCTCTATCAGACGCCGGCCCCCGTGGTCGAAGCGCCTGTTGTTGCGCCCGTCGCACCGGTGGTTGCCCGTCCGTGGTGGCGGCACTGGTGGTGGCTGTTGCTGCTGCCGCTCCTGCTGTTGCTTTTGTGGCTATTGCTCGGCCTGCGCGGTTGCGTCCCGCTTCCGTTGGTGGCGGTAGACCTGTTGCCCAAGGGCGTCGTGCCGGTGGAAAAACAGCTGGAAGAGCCACCACTGACTGGCAATGTCAGGACGTTGAATGGCGTGCCGGTGACAGGCACCGTTATCGGCTCCACCACAGGAACCGGCACCGCCGTGACCGGAACACAGGGTTTGGAAACGCCCGGCGTCGAGGGTAACGAGGCTGACGCGGCACCCGCCGACGTGTCCAAGGACCCTTCCACAACCCCTTCCACAGACCCAGCCAAAGACCCGGCTGCCGAATCCCCAACCGCGCCACCCGAAAACAAAACCGCGCCGCCGGATGTCACATCGCCCGAGGCCGAAAAATCCGCCGCCGCAAAAGCCGGCCCTCCCCTGAGCATTCCGCCAGACGCCGCCGACGGTGCCGCCAAGTTTCTCGACGGACAGTACAACGCAGGCGCCGGGATACAGGACCGCCGGACCGGCAAACCGCTGCGTCTGGAGTACCAGCTCAAGGACGGTAAGGGCCAAGTCACCGTACACCAGGCCGACGGTTCGAAATGCAGCGGGCCGGTAAGCGCTACCATGAAGGGTGGGAGCCTGGCCATCGACAGCCAAGGCCAGGCCGTGTGCGGCGATGGCAGCACTTACGAGATGCCCAAGGTCAACTGCCGCCCAGGGGCGACCACGGTCGCGGACTGCACTGGCGGTTACGGAACAGAACAATTCCCCATGTCCATGCGGCAAGCGGCCGAAAAAACGGAATAACCCGACATGTTGCCTGAAGTCACTCAATTCGAAGACACCGTCACGCTGGTCAGCGACACCGGCATCCAGTTCATGGATTTCGCCCTGCGCCTGGATCCCCGCAAGGAACCGGCGGGCGAGTTTGCACCGATGATCAGTGGGCTGATCTGCCGCCTGGCGTACAACCAAGAGAAAGACTTCTTTTTCTACGAGCCCGAACCGGAAAAGGTCGAAAAAGCCAAACCTGCGTTCAGCGTCGACATGAAAAGCAGTCTCGATTTGCTCGACGGCATCTGGCTGCCGACCCCGTTTTTCCGCTTCATGCCGCCCCATCGCTTCGATGAGGGCCCTACGAACTGGTCGCGCATGCGTCTGGTGAAACTGGCGACACCCGACATCGACGGTAACACCCACCGCCTGACGATGGCGTTCGACAGCCGCGTGATGCCCAAGCGTGACGGCACGGCTTACCTGGCGCCAAACGAAGAAGACATCAGTTCCGGCGTGTCTTTCAAACTGGCGACCAAGGCCAGCGAAACCCGCTGGTTCCTGGCGCAGCCGTGGGTCAACGAGTGGCTGCTGGAAGTGTTCAACGAGGGCAATGCCCACCGTTCGCGCGCAGAGCTGGACACCGATATCCGCGCCAGCTATCACCTGGCGCACTACCTCAACTTGCTCAGCCTGCTGAGTACGCCGTCAGCCGCCCAGCAGTCGACGGCCCGGGCGAAAGTTGAAATCCCCGAACTCAAAGTGGTCGCCAACGACAGCAATGGCCTGGTCAAACCGATTCCGGTGGACCTGGTGCTGGACGTCGGCAACTCGCGCACCTGCGGCATCCTGATCGAAAACCACGGCCAGGCCGGCTCCGGGCTGAAGCAGAACTACGTGCTGGAACTGCGCGACCTGATCACCCCCGAACACACCTACAACCTGCCGTTCGAAAGCCGCGTGGAATTCGCCCAGGCGTACTTCGGCAAGGACCACTGCTCGGTCAAGAGCGGCCGTCACGATGCGTTCCAATGGGCGACGATTGCCCGTGTCGGCAATGAAGCCAGCCGTCTGGCCAGCCGTCGCCGTGGCACCGAAGGTTCCACGGGCCTGTCCAGCCCGAAACGCTATCTGTGGGACGAAAACGCCTATGGCCACGGCTGGCGTTTCAACTGCTCGTACATCAAGACCGACAACGAGCCGTACGCTACCGCCGCGCCGTTCTCGCACCTGATTAACGAAACCGGCGAGGCGCTGTACAGCCTCGAAGAAGACGATCGTTTGCCAGTGTTCATGCCGCGATATTCACGCAGCTCGCTGATGACCTTCATGCTCGCCGAAGTACTGGCCCAGGCGCTGTCACAAATCAACAGCCCGGCCCAGCGCTCGCGTCAGGGTCACACCCGCGTGCCGCGCCAGCTCAACAGCATCACCTTGACCGTGCCGCCGGGCATGCCGCAGGCCGAGCGCAGCATCCTCAACGAACGCATGCTGCAAGCCATCGGCCTGGTGTGGAAAAGCCTCGGCTGGCATGCCGGCGAGGAAGATCCACATCAGGATCAGGCCGTCAGCCCGCGCACGCCGATTCCGAGTATCCGCGTGGAATGGGACGAAGCGTCCTGCGGCCAGTTGGTGTACCTGTACACCGAGGTCAACGAGAATTTTGCCGGTCACCCGGAAGAGTTTTTCGACACCATCGCCCGGCCGGACAAGACCGACCGCCAACGCATCACCCTCGCGACCATCGACATCGGCGGCGGCACCACCGACCTGGTGATCACCGACTATCGCCTCGACCGCGCGGGCAATACCGGCAGCGGCAGCAACGTGCACATCGTGCCCGAGCAGCGCTTTCGCGATGGTTTCAAAGTGGCCGGCGACGACATCCTGCTGGACGTGATTCAGGACTTCGTCCTGCCGAGTTTCGAAAAAGCCTTGCAGAACGCTGGCGTGAAAGCCGCGGATTCGCTGATGTCACGGCTGTGTGGCGATGAATCGGTCAGCGCCCAGGACATGATCCTGCGCCAGCAATTGAACCTGCAGGTGTTCGCACCGCTGGGCCTGGCGCTGCTCAAGGCGTACGAGCATTACGATCCGCAGGTCCCGCAAGAAGTAACACCGCAAAGTTATCGACAACTACTCGGTGACAACGCGATCAGCAAAACCGTGCTCGACTACGTCAACGCCGCCGTGCGCCGCGATGTCGGCGGTCAGAGTGCTTTCGACCTGTATGCCGCGCCGATCAGCTTCGACCTGCAAAAGCTCCACGCCGCGTTCCTCAACGATCAGATCAACATCACCAAGATCCTGGGTGCGCTGTGTGAAGTGGTCGCGCATTACCCGTGTGATGTCTTGTTGCTGACCGGCCGTCCTTCGCGCCTGCCCGGCATCCAGGCGTTCATTCGCAAGGTATTGCCGCTGCCACCGGGGCGCATTCTGGCGCTGCAAAACTACCGCACCGGAGGCTGGTACCCGTTCCACAAGAACGGCCGGATCGACGACCCGAAAAGCACCGCCTCGGTCGGCGCCATGCTCTGCCTGTTGTGCGCCAACCACAGCGTGCCGAACTTCTACTTCCGTGCGTCGGCGCTCAAGCCGTATTCGACGGTCAAGCACATCGGCGTCATCGACCTGAACAACGTGATCAAGGATGCGGACGTGCTGTACCGCGACATCCAGTCCGAGGACTACAAAATCAAGCTGCCGGAAATCGGCGTTGGCGATGCCGCCGACACGCCGCAACTGGAAATGCGCGGCGATCTGCGCCTCGGTTTCCGCCAGTTGGCCACCGACCGCTGGGCCGCCTCGCCGTTGTACACCTTGCGGTTCACCAAGGCCGGTCGGGAGAAGTTTTCCCGGGCAATCGGTGAAAACGGCAGCGCGCCGCTGCTCAAGGTGCGGTTCGAGGTCAAGCCGGCGGACAAATACACGCGCAAGCAGGATCTGGTGAGCGACCGCCTCTCGGTTCGCGACATCGAATCCAACAGCAACAACGTCAACTTCAACCCGCGCAGCGACCTCGAGCTGGAACTCAACACCATGCTCGACGCCGGCCTGAGCGAGACCAAGTACTGGCTCGACAGTGGAAGTGTGAAACGCAAATGAAAGACCTGACCCCCGATCAAACTCAGCTCTCTGCCAGTTGGGCCGCTGTTTATGAAGGCGCCGGTCAGGCGCTGGACTGGATTGACCAGACGCGCGGCAATGCGCCGCGCCTGGACAGCGAAGCCGACAACCTCAACATCCGCCTGCACCGCGCCCGCAATCTGGCGCAGAGCCTCGGTCGCGTCGCCTGCACGCCGATGACCATTGGCTTTTTCGGCTTGTCCCAGGCCGGCAAGTCCTACCTGATTTCGGCCCTCGCCGCCGGTCAGAACGGCAAACTGGAAACCGAGTTCGGCGACCACCGCCTGGACTTCATCAAGCACATCAACCCGGTGGGTGGTGGCAAGGAAGCCACCGGCCTGGTGACGCGTTTCAGCCGTCGGGCGACGGAAAGTCAGGACAAGGACTTCCCGGTAGAACTCACGCTGTTCAAGGAAATCGAGCTGGCAAAGATTCTCGCCAACGCCTGGTTCAAGGATTTTGACCTTGAGCGGATTTCCTACGAGATCGACGAAGAGCGCATCCAGCGCGCACTCAAACCGTTCGAAGGCCGCGAAAGCGGCCCGATGCAAGCGGGCGTCAACGCCGACGATCTGGTGTCGCTGTGGGATTACCTGCGCGACAACTTCCGCAACTCGGTGAAGAAGCTTGAGCACCTGTACTGGCCCAAAGCGTTGCAACTGGCGCCACGCCTGAATTTCCAGGAACGGGCCGAGCTGTTTTCGATCCTCTGGGGTGAGCAACGCGAGTTGACCCGCGTGTACCAGCAACTGGCCGGCGCGCTGCACAAGCTGGGCCTGCCCGAGACCGTGTTCGCGCCGTTGAAGGCCTTGGTGAGTTTCGAAGACGACAGCTACAGCCAGCGCGACAGCATCATGAACGTCGACATCCTCGAACGCTTCGGCAGCCCGCTGGATTTACCGATCGAAGTTCGACCGCTGGTGGGCGATCGCCTGCAAAACAGTCAGGCGATTGCAGTCGCGCAACTGGCGGCACTGACCGCCGAAATGACCTTCCGCCTGATCGAAGCGCCGGTGGATGACATCGTCAATCAGGTCGACTTGCTGGACTTCCCCGGTTATCGCGGACGCCAGAAACTGCACGAGATCGCCGATTCCACCGACCCGCAATCCACCGCCAAGGACAACTCCGTTTCCCAGCTGATCCTGCGCGGCAAGGTCGCCTATCTGTTCGAACGCTATACCGACAACCAGGAAATGAACGCGCTTGTAGTCTGCACAGGCACGACCAAGCAGAGCGATGTCAACGACGTGGGCCCGGTGCTGACCCGCTGGATCGAAAAAACCCAGGGCGCCGACTCGGCCGCTCGCAGCAAACGCGACACCGGTCTGATCTGGGCGCTGACCATGCTCGACCTGCGTATTACCAACTCCCTGAGCCTGACACCCGATCAGTACGACGAGAGCTGGAACGGCATGGTCAAGCTGACCATGCTGGAGCGCTTCGGCAGCTTGAGCTGGATGAATGATTGGGCCGGCACGCCGTTCCAGAACACCTATCTGGTGCGCAAACCGCGTATGGACGCTGCATTCATCGGGCAAGACGCGACCGGTGCGGAGACCGGCCTCAACGCCATCTATCAAGACCGTGTCGACGCACTGGGTTCCAGCTTTGCCAGCAACGCCCTGGTGTGCAAACACATCAAGAACCCGGCCAACGCCTGGGCAGAAATGCTGCGCAACGATGACGGTGGCATCAGCCACTTCAGCGGCAGTTTCAAAGGTGTGGCCAATATCGAATTCAAATTGCAGCGCATCCGCGAGCAATTGAGCGAATGCCTCGAAGGCCTGACCACTCACGGCCTCAGCACTTGGTACCACGCTGACGACGACAGCGCCGCAGCCGCCAAGAAAGCCAAGGCGCAAATGATTCTGACGGGCCTGGGGCGTCGTCCGGCGGTGCTCGGTGAGTTGATCGATCAACTCGACATTCCGAGCGAAGAGGTGCGCGACCTGTACCTCAGCGGCGTGTACGAAACCGATGACGGGCCGGCCGCGAAAGACGAGCCGATCGCCCCGACACCGAGCCAGAGCCTGTATGGCAACGACGCCGGTTTCGATTTCGATTTCAGTGACGACCTCAGCCACGAAGCACCGGTCAGCAGCAAAACCGGCGCCCCGGCGCCCGAGTTGCAAAGCAACGAGCACCGCTTTGCCAAAGCGGCCTTCAAGGCCTGGATCGCACATCTGCGTGAACTGACCACCCGGCAGAGCCTGCTCAACCTGCTGGGGCTGGAAAAGGCCTTGCTGGAAGCGGTGGTCGATGAGCTGATCACCGCCGGTTATCGCCAGGACTTGCCGGGGCAACTGAGCCGCGCCGTCCTCAAACGAGCACAAAGCGGCGCGCGGCGCGACCAATTGGTCGAGCGCCAGGTGCTGGAAGTGCAACGGGTGCTGCGCGATTTCGTGTCCTGGTTCGGCTACCTCCAGAAACCGGTGAGCGAGCGTCCGAACAGCCGCGCCGGTACCAAGGCGCCATTGTTTTCGTTCTACACCGACATTGGCCCGGGACAAGTCCCGGTGCTGCCAGCGCAACCGGCGAATCAGGCACAGCGGTATCTGGGCGACTGGCTCTCGGGCCTGGCCTACATCACGCAGGACAATGCCGGCCATGGTGCCGGACGTGAAATCACCCCTGAACAGAACGAACGGCTGGGCCAAGTGCTCACAGCCTTCGCAGCGAGATAAGCAATGCCCATTCGTGTCGACCTGCTCGCGTTAGAGCCCAATTTGCCTGGCCAGGCCCGCCTCACTGTGAAGAAATGGCAGGGTGGCGAGGAACAGCTGGAGTTTTCCCTTCAGCGTAACCAGGACGGTTTTTACCTCCAGGACCACAAGGCCTGGAGCAACAATCCATTCTGGTTCAAGGTCTCGCGTTTCAACGTGACGGCCAACGGCGAAGCCCTGGAAACGCAGGTCGGTCCGGAGGTGGTCGACCCGCTGCTGGAAGGCGGCGCCAACGCGCAATTCCAGATCGAACTGCGTGAACAGAACCACGGTCATGCCGACAAAGGCGTGGTTCGCCCTGGCGTTGGCGTGCTGCCGTCCATGGCCGGCGGCCAGACGCGCTCGACCTACGGCGGCACTGAACTGACAGCGCCGAGCGTACCGGCGCCGGACATCCCGGAAATTCCGGACATGCCTGAACTGGTCCTGTCCACCGCCGAGCCAGAACTGGAGTTGGAGTCGGTGCTCACCGAGACCGACTACACGCCGCCTCCCCCGCCAGTGAAGAAAAGCAACAAAGGCCTGATCGGCCTGTTGATTGTGGTGTTGTTGCTGGCAGCGGGCGCCGGATTCTGGTTCTACAAACGCACCCCGGCCCCTGCGGTTGCAGCCACTTCCGCCGCACCCGCGGGCGCCGATGCTCAAGCCTGTACCCTCGACAGCATGAACAGCCTGCCCGAGTTGACCTTCGTCCAGACCTGCATCAAGGCGGCACCCGACAGCGCCAGGTTGCTGGAGATCATCAACCAGGCCAAGGCCAGTAAACACTGTGGCGTCGCCCAACGTCTGTACGCCAACCGTGCCCAGGCCGGTGACGCGCTGATCGCCAACGCCTATGCCCGTGAATACGACCCTAAATACCTGAAGGCCAGCGAGTGCTTCCCGGCCGCGGACAACGCCACCGCCGCCTACTGGTATGAAACCATCCTTCTTCAGGACCCGAACAACGCCGAAGCCAAGCAGCGCTTCGAGGAGTTGCAGAAGTGATGCGTTCCCCCATGAGTCGATTCCTGCTGAGCGGTGCGGCCTTGCTCGCGCTGTGCATCAGCCCGCTGTCCCAGGCCGATGACAAACCGCTGATCCAGGCTGGTAAAAAGACCCTGTTCCAACGCGTGCTGACCACCCCGGGCTGCAAAATCAGCCCGACGGCGGGTGGTGCCGAAGGTGACGCACAACCGGTCTTCAGCCGCTTCTATGTGTACGAACGTGCGCAAGCGAAGAACGCCGAATGGCTGAAAGTCGGCCCCGACAGTTATGGCAAAACCATTGGCTGGCTGCCGGCCAGCTGCACCACCGACTGGAAGATGCAGCTGACGCTGGCGTTCACCAACCCGGCCAACCGCGACCGGCTGTTGTTCTTCAAGGACCGCGCCACCGTCGAAGGCATCCTTGATGCGCCGGACCCGGTCAGCAAAGTCGCGCCGCTGCGGGCCACGCTGAAAAAGGGCCAGCAAGCACCGGGCGTACTGGCTGAAGAACCTGAATACTTCGTCGACCTGCAAAAGCAGTTCTACCTGCTGCCGGTGCTCAGTGGCGAAGAAGTCATGACCGAAAGCGGTTTCCGCACGCGCCTGCTCAACGTCGCCTCCGTCAGCAAGCCGGATGACAAGAACGCCAAGGCCGGTGCTGGAAGCAGCGCTGCCGGCAGCAAGGAAGCCGAAGAGAAAAAGGCCAACCAGCTGAAGGAATTCAGTGCGGCCGTGGTGTTTGTCATCGACTCGACGATCTCGATGGACCCCTACATCGACCGCACCCGCGAGGCGATCCGCAAGGTTTACCAGAAGATCGAAGCGCAGAATCTCGGCAAGCAGGTCAAATTCGGCCTGGTGGCTTTCCGCTCCAACACCCAGGCGGTGCCGGGGCTGGAATACACCACCAAGATGTACGCCGACCCTACCAAGGTGAAAGACAGCGCCGACTTTTTCGCCAAAATCGCCGACCTCAAGCAGGCTACCGTGTCGAGCAGCAGCTTCGATGAAGACTCGTTTGCCGGCGTCATGGAGAGCATCGACAAGGTCGACTGGAACCAGTTCGGCGCACGCTACGTGGTGCTGATCACGGATGCTGGCGCCATCGAAGGCGACGACAAGCTGTCGAAGACCGGTTTGAGCGCCGCACAGGTGCGTATGGAAGCCGCCAACCCGGGTGTGGCGATTTACACCCTGCACCTGAAAACCCCGGCCGGCGCCAAGGACCACGCCAAGGCCGAGGCCCAATACCAGAACCTGTCGACCTACCCGGGCACCAACACCTCGCTGTACTACCCGGTGAACGCTGGCGATGTGCAAGAGTTCGGGCGCAAGGTTGACGCCTTGGCCGGGGCGATCACGACACAAGTGAAAGCCGCCTACATGGGCGAAGACGCCATCGGCAGCGCGGCGAACGCCAAACAGGACCCGGCCGAGAAGAAAATGCTCGAAGACGCGGCGCTGATCGGCCACGCCATGCAACTCGCCTATCTCGGCGAGAAGACCAACAGCAAGGCCCCGCCGGTGTTCAAGGCATGGATCACTGACCGCGACCTGATCAAGCAGAACATCCCGACCACCGACGTGCGGGTGCTGCTGACCAAATCCCAGCTCAGCGACTTGAGCGACGTGATGAAGCAGATTCTCGATGCCGCCAACGAAGGCCTGATTTCGCCAACGGAAATGTTCGATCGCCTGCGTTCCGTGGCGGCGACCATGGGCGCCGATCCCAATCAGCTCAAGCAGAACAGCAACGCCAAACTGGCGGACATGGGCGTCCTCGGCGAGTACCTCGAAGACCTGCCTTATCACAGTGAAGTGCTGAACCTGGATGAAGAGACCTGGAAGAGCTGGGACGGTCTGGCGCAAGAGAAATTCATCCGCACGCTGAACACCAAACTGCGGCATTACCAGCGTTACAACGCCGATGTCGACCGTTGGGTAGCGTTGGCCAAAGACAGTGATGCGCGGGATAACGTCTACCCCGTACCACTGGAAATGATGCCTTAACGAGACGCCCATGCTTGATATCAAGAACCTGCTGGTGCGCCGTGGTGAAGGCGCACAGGCTCATCACGTGCGATTGCCGCACTTGCAGGTTGGCGCCGGGGAAATCCTCGCCATCACCGGCGAAAGCGGCAGTGGCAAAAGCACGTTGCTCGAAGCCATCGGCCTGTTGCTCGCGCCGGTGGAACTCGAGCGCTTTCGGCTGGGCGCGGCGCACGCTCAGGATATCGCCCATCTGTTGGCGACTGACGACCAGCCTGCTCTGGCAGCGGTGCGTTCACGGCATTTGGGATTCATTTTGCAGAGCGGCGGCTTGCTGCCATTCCTGAGCGTGCGGGACAACATCAGCCTGCCGCGCCGCTTGCTCGGGATGCCGGCGAAGAGCGAGCACATCGACCACGCCGTTGACGTGTTGCGCCTGCAAGGATTGCTGGATAAACAACCACAGGCCTTGTCGATCGGTGAACGCCAGCGCGTGGCCTGCGTTCGGGCAATTGCCCATGAACCGTTGCTGCTGTTGGCCGACGAGCCGACCGCCGCGCTCGACCCTCACAGTGCCCGGCGTTTGTTCGAGTTGCTGCTGAGCCTGGTGTCGAGCATGGGCCTGAGTGCACTCGTTGTGTCCCATGACTGGGCCTTGCTGAAGGATTTCGGTTTGCCGCGACTCGGCGCTATCAGCCGCCAGGGAGAGACTCTGTTTGAACCGATGGACTGATCGCTTGCACCTGCTGGGATCACTGGCGCTGCAAGACCTCTGGCACGACCGCAAGGTCTCGCTGTGCATCGCCGCGTCCCTGGTGGCGGTGATTGCGCCGTTGTTGTTGCTGTTCGGGCTCAAACACGGGGTGGTCAGCCAGCTGCAGGACGAACTGCTGCGCGACCCGCGCAACCTTGAAGTGAAGATGCTCAGCAACGGCAACTACGACACAGCCTGGATCGAGCGTTTGCGCCAGCGCCCCGAGACCGGTTTTGCCCTCGGCCAAACCCGCTCGCTCAATACCCAGGCTGATCTGCTGATCGGCATGCAACGGTTTGTCGAAGGCGCGGAAATCATCGCCACCGAGCCGGGCGACCCACTACTGAACCTGGCGTCACTCAACCCCGTCGGCAATCAAGTGATCCTCAGCGCCAGCGCAGCACAACGCTTGCAGGCCAAGGCTGGCGACAGCGTGCAACTGCGTGCCATGCGTCGCCTGGACGGTGTCAATGAACGCGGCGAGATGACGCTGACGGTACTGGCCGTGCTCGACGCTGCCCGCTTCGGTCGTGCGGCCGGGTTTGTCGCCCCGCCGCTGCTGCTGGATCTGGAGCGCTTTCGCGACGGTTATCAGGTCAGTGGGTTCGGCGTTGACACCGGCAAGCCTCAGGGTAATCTGCAACCGTTGTATGCCCGCGCCCGCGTCTATGCGCGCGACATTGATCAGGTCGCACCGCTGGAACACTGGCTCAACGAACAACATATCGAAACCTCCAGCCGACTGGCCGACATCGACAACGTCAAAGCCATCAACCATGTGCTGGGGCTGATCTTCGGTGTAATCGCCATGGCGGCGTTGATCGGCTGCGTGGCGTCGATGGTCGGCGCGTTCCTGGCCAACATCGACCGTAAACGCAAAAGCCTGGCGGTCCTGCGCCTGCTGGGTTTCAAACGCCGGGCCGTTGGCGGTTTCGTGGTCCTGCAAGCGCTGGTGCTGAGCCTTGCCGGCTACATTGGTGGGTTGGGGTTTTATGCGGTGGGCAGCCATTTGTTCGACTACCTGCTCGGCAGCAGCCAGACCACCGGCACCTTCGTTTGCCACATCACCGCCTGGCACGGCGTTGCCGCCCTGCTCCTGACCTTCCTGGTCGCTGCATTGGTGGCCGCGATCGGCGCCCTGCGAGCGATCAACATCCAACCTGCGGAGAGTCTGCGTGAGCTATAAACGTTTTGGCTTGCTGTTGCCCCTGAGCCTCGGCTACGTGCTCGACGCCTCGGCGGCGGGCTGGGAAGAGAAGTATTACAACCCGATGCCAGACGCCGCCGACGTGGTGCTGCCGATGCCCTGCGAAGGCTCGATGGTGTTTCGCAAGGTGTTCATTCCGGTCGCCGGTCCGCTGGATGACTACCCGATCAACATCGGTCAGGACGGCGCGGAATACGGCTACGTCGAACAGACCCGTCCAACCTTTATCGCCGGCAGCTTTACCGGGGCCAAGAACGACAAATCCCGCTACTACCTGATGGCCAAGTACGAGATGAGTCAGTTGCAATACGCCGCGCTGACCGAAGCCACCTGCCCCACCGCCGCCACCAAGATGCGCTTGCCGCAAACGGCGGTGAGCTGGGTGCAAGCCATCGACGTCGCCGACAAATACAACCTGTGGCTGCGCAAAAACGCCGCCGGCAAGCTGCCCAAGGAAGACGGCGCGCAAGGCTTCCTGCGCCTGCCGACCGAGGTCGAATGGGAGTTCGCCGCGCGCGGTGGGCTGGAAGTCGGTGCCGCTGAATTCCGCGACACGCACTACCCGATGCCGGAAGGCATCAACGCCTATGAGTGGTTCGCCGGGGCGCAATCGTCCAATGGCAAAGTGCAATTGTCCGGTTTGCAAAAGCCCAATCCGCTGGGCCTGCATGACATGCTCGGGAACGTCGACGAAATGATGTTCGAGCCGTTTCGCCTGAACAAACTCGACCGCCAGCACGGTCAGGCCGGTGGCTACGTCGTCCGTGGCGGCAACTACCTGACCGCGCAGGCCGACCTGCATACGGCATTGCGTAAGGAAGAGCCGTATTACAATGCCGAAGGCCAGGTAAAAAACAAAACCACCGGCCTGCGACTGGTGCTGGTCTCCCCGACCCTTACCTCTCGCGAGCGGGTCGCCAGCATCGAAGACAGCTGGAAGAAACTCGGTACCGGCAGCAAGGAAGCGGAATCCGCCGACAAAGGCACGGTTCAATCCCTGAACAGCCTGGCCTCGGGTGTCGAAGACAAAGCGCTCAAGGATAAGCTCAAGGCCTTGGAAAACCAGCTGCGCGCCAGCAACCAGCAGCAGGAAGAAACCCGCGACCAAGCAATCCGTGCCAGCCTCAACCTCGGTGCATTCCTGTGCACCAAGATGCTCGACGATGGCCAGTACGTGGACTTCCTGCAAAAGAACTACAAGCTCAATTGCGAAGCCGCGGACAAAGACGCCAGTTGCGACATGCGTAAAGGCAAGCTCGAAGAGCAAAAGGATCGCCTGCACAAACTCAGCCGTTACTACGCCAGCAGCCTGGTGGAATCGGCTACCTTGTACGGCCAGCCACTGCTTGAAACGCAAGTCCCGGTGATGGAAGAAATCATCAGCCGCAACAAACAGCTGCAAGATCTGAAACCTTACTTGCGCACCCACTGGGCCAATCAGAAGGCGTTCCTGCAAAAGCAGAAAATCGACACTGAAGCCTGGCTGACCAGCTGCAAAACCGTCACTCAATAACTCACCTTAATAACAACGCGTCAACACCGTTACGTAGGAGTTTCACCATGTCGCGCAGCCTTTGGACTCGCTTCAAGCTACAGATCGCTTTCGTAGTCGCCGGCAGCCTGCTAATGACCGGTTGCGCCAACACCGGCAGCTCCATGCTCGGCGAAGGCGACGGTGCCGACCCGCGCCTGACCCAGGGCAATGACGCAGAGTTCTTCAGCAAATCCGGATACCAGGCCTGCGCCGTCGGCGCCGGTGTCGGCATCCTCGCTTGCGCGCTGTCCAACAGCAGCAACAAAACCGTGTGCGTCATCGCCGCCGGTATTACCGCGTGTGGCGTGGCCATGGGCGCGAACTATTACCTGGATCAACGTCGTGCCGAATACGCCGACACCACCACCCGTCTGGCGAAGATGAACAGCGACGTCGAACAAGACACGCAGAAGGTGATCGCCCGTACCGAGACCGCTCAACAAGTGATCAAAGATGACCAGGCGCAAATCGCCCAGATCAAAAAGGACATCGCCAACAAAAAAGTCAACAAGAGCCAGGCACAGGCGCAAATCGCCGGGATCGATTCGGACATCGCGCGCCTGCGTAAAGACCTGGCCAACATGCGTACCAAAGTCACCGAGTACAGCAAAGTGGCAGACGCCGAGCGCTCACAAGGCACCAGCGCCGAGATCAGGCAGGTGGACATGAACATTCAGAGGATGAACCAGAAAGTCGTCAGCCTGCAGAAGGAAGTCGATGCTCTGTACAGCCAACGTTCCGCAATCACACTGGGTTAAGCACATGACGCTACAAAAACTGGTGGTCATCACTGCCGTCCTGACCTTGAGCGGTTGCGCAACCAACCCGGGCGAGTGCGATGCGACCAATCGCGACAGCAGCATGCTGACCAAGATGAACTGCGACTACTCCGGTGGTTACAGCGAACAGGTCAAGCAGAAGGAGCTGGCCCTAAGCGAGTCCCGGCAGCAAAACGCAATGTTCCATCAGGTGTACGAGAACATTCAGGCCCAGCAGCTCAGCACCAAGACCGATCTGGCCAGCCAGCAGAAATCCCAGGCGGCGCTGAATCAGTCGCTGGCGCAACTGCTGACCTCGCTCAAGGCCCGGCGCGGCAATGAAGCCCAGGTGCAGAAGCAGATCGCCGACCTCGAGAAGCAGCTCAAGGCTTCCCAAGCGGCGCCAACGACCAAATCAACGCCCGCGACGCTGGCGGCCAAGCAGCAAGAGCTGAAGGCGTTGCAGAAGAAGGTCAATCAGCTGCAATTCAGCCTCGGCTACGAAGAGTAACTTTTCACCCCGCAGGGCATCCCGACGGATGCCTGCACTTTTTCAGGAATCGTCGTCATGCAGCGGGTCATCAGGGATGCGCAAGCCACATCGGAGGGGATGAGTGCGCTGCAAGCCAAAGTCGCCCTCATCCAGAAACACTTTCCGCCGACCGTCGCCAGTCTGTTTGCTATCCCGCGGATGGGCAGCGGCGACGTGCTGGAATGGTGGACCGAACTGGGCGGCCAACCCACGCCCTATGCCGACCTCAACGAGGACGCGCAGCGACGCTTGCTGGAAACCTATGAAGTGCGTCAGACGTCCCTCGGACAGTTGGCGGATGAACTGCAAAAACGCGGTCAACCGACGGAAGCGGATGACCTGCGCAGCCTGCTCGGCGCGCCTGAGCTGGACAAACTCTACAGCCTCAACGGTGAGCCGTTGGTGGTGCGCTGGAACCTGCGTCCGCCCAAACCGATCGTGCCGCCAGTGGTTCCGGTGGTGCCGGTCGTACCACCTTCGCGCCGTGGCTGGTGGATCGCGGCAGCCTTGCTCGCGCTGCTGTTGCTGCTTCTGGCACTCTGGCTCTGGTGGTTCCTGCACCGTGAGCCCGTGGTCGTGGCTCCACCTGTAGCGCCTGTGGCACCGGTGGTAGCGCCAGTTGAGAAACCGGTTGAGAAACCGGTCGAGCCTGTCCCCGAGCCTGTCGTGGAACCGGAACCGGAACCGGAACCGAAACCTGTTCCGGCACCAGAACCCATACCAGAACCGGTACCGGAGCCCAAGCCGGTACCGCCGCCAAAACCGGCACCGGAACCCAAGCCGGTCCCGCCACCAAAACCGGTTCCACCGCCAAAACCGGTAGTGGCTGCCCCACCTCCACCTCCAGCCCCGCCACCAGCCCCGACGCTGGACAACTTCGCATGCCGTAAAAATGCGCCGGCCGCGGAGGTCCCGCAATTCGTGGTGGTGCTCGACACCTCGGGTTCGATGAACTTGAACATCAGGTCAGTGAAAGCCGACGAGGACTGGTTCTACGGTGGTGGTGACCTCAACAAGCTCCTGGACCCGAATCGCTACATGCGTCTCACCGCCAAACCCAGCCGCATGGACGTCGCCAAGGACTCGCTGGCCGGCATGATCAACGGGCTGGACCCGAAGATCGACACACGTCTGATCACCTTCGCCGGCTGCGAAAGAACACCGGACCGGGGTGTGTTCAAGTTCGGCGACCGCCCGCGACTGATCAACGGGATTCGAGGTCTGGCTCCCGACGACGGCACACCGCTGGCCGACAGCCTGGCCCACGCGGCGAGTACCGTCGACGGGCGCAATAACGATGCGGTTATCGTGATGTTTGTCGACGGAGAAGACGGCTGCGGGCAGGACGTTTGCGCAGTATCTCGTCGAATCGCCAGACAACAACCCCGCCTGCGCGTCAACGTGGTGAAAATCGGTGTTGGCGGCACGTCACGCTGCATCGCTGAAAACACCGGCGGCCGGGTTTACAACAGCACCAATGCGGCTGAACTGGGCAGCCTGTTGAAACAGGCGAGCAAGGAAGTATCCAGCAGTGCCAAGTGCGATTAGCTTGGGGACTGATCCGCAATTGAGGTGAGCCCATCGCGATAGCTATTTCAAAGGCGCCTCAACGAAACCGGTCAACCTCATGCCGCAAGCCCGCCGCCAGGCTTTCCAGCTCCTTGGCAGTCACGGCCAGGTTCGACACCACTTCACGCTGCTCACTGTTCGCCAGTGCAATACTTTGCAGGTTGCTGCTGAGCAACGTCGCCGTACTGCTTTGCTCTTGGGTCGCGGTGGTGATCGCCGCAAATTGCTGACCGGCGGAACGGCTCTGCTCGTCAATCCGCGCCAGGGCCGAGGCCACATTGGCGTTACGCGCCAACCCTTCCTGCATCAGCACATTGCCCTGTTCCATGGTGCTGATGGCGTTGCCGGTTTCTTGCTGGATGCTGCTGATCATTCCGGAAATTTCGTCAGTGGCCTGACGAGTACGCGACGCCAGGTTACGCACTTCATCGGCCACCACCGCAAAACCACGGCCCTGCTCACCAGCACGGGCCGCTTCGATGGCGGCGTTCAGTGCCAGCAGGTTGGTCTGCTCGGCAATCGATGTAATCACCCCGACGATACCGCCGATTTCCTGGGAACGCTGGCCCAGGGTATTGATCACGGTCGCGGTGCTGTTCAGCGCGCCAGCAATTTGCTCAAGCGACGACGACGCTTCGTCCATCGAGGTACGACCGATCCGGGTTTGTTGTGCGTTTTCCTGAGCCAGGCGCTCGGTGTTGCCCATGTTGTCGGCGATGTTCAGGGACGTGGCGCTGAACTCCTCCACGGCGCCGGCCATGCTGGTGATTTCGCCGGACTGCTGTTCCATTCCTTCGTAAGCGCCACCGGACAGACCCGACAATGCCTTGGCACGACTGTTGACCTCGACCGAGGCTTTTCGGATGTGCTCGACCATGGTCGACAGGGCCTGGCTCATCTGATTGAAAGCGCGGGCCAGTTGACCGATCTCATCGTTGCTCGCCACGTTCAGGCGCACGCTCAAATCACCGGCGCCCAAGGCTTCGGCCTGACGTACCAGATCACCCAGCGGCGCGAGTTTGCTGCGCAGTAACCAGACCGCCGAACCGACCGCGATCAACATCGCCAGCAAACTGCCGATGGCCAATTGAATGCCGACACTCCAGGTCACCGCACGGATTTCAGCTTTTGGCATGCTCGCCACGACCGACCATGGACCGCCATCGAACGGAACGGCCACGCTGAAGAAATCTTCGGCTTTGTCGCTCCAGAAATCGCCTTTGCCCGGCGCTTTCGCCAGACCGGCAATCGCCGGAGTCGCTTGATCCAGTGCTTGCACACCCGCAGGTGGTACCAGCCATTTGCTTTGTTCATCCAGCAACGCCAGCGAACCGGTCTGGCCGATGCGGAAGCGTTTGAGGTTGGCGAACTGAGCGTTCTGCGCATCGGTGTAATCGAATCCTACGAACAGCACGGCAATCACCTTGCCGCCGCCATCGCGTACGGGTGTGTACTGCGTCATGTAGGAACGGTCAAAGAGCAAGGCGCGACCGACGTAGCTCTGCCCCGCCATCAAGCGTGCATAAGCCGGGTTAGCATGATCGAGCAGCGTGCCGATGGCGCGGTTGCCGTCCTGTTTGGTCACGGAGGTGCTGACCCGGATAAAGTCTTCGCCGCTGCGCACGAACAACGTCGCCACGCCAGCGGTCATCTGCTTGAACCCGTCCACTTCCTCGAAGTTGTTGTTCAACACGTCGCTGCCCAGATGCAAGCCCGGTGTTTGCACACCCGCCACCGTCACCGGTTCCTCCGGGTGCAGGCTCAACCCGGTACTGAAACGCTTCTCGAACAGACCGCTCAGACGCTGGGTGCTTTCACGCAAGGTGCCGTGAAAGGTGCTCAACTGATCGGCCAGAAGCCGGGCTTCACTGGCCAGATGCTCTTCGCGGGTGGCGAGGTTGGCGGTGTCCAGCGAGCGCAGGGCGAACACGGTACTGCCAGTGATGACAATTGCCAGAATAACGGCAAGCGCAAGTCCAAGCTGTGAGGCGATCCGGGCACGGGGTTGAGACATGACAGCTCCTGGCCGAACGGCCTGACCCGGTTTGATCGGCTCAACGCTCAGCAAATGTTCTAGTAATGGGCAAAAACGGCGAACCCGTACGAAGGTTCCACTTGCAGATTTTCGGCGGTTGAACCGAATACTTGAGTAATTAACCGGGATATAGCTCAAGGCCTCTATTGCTTGAGCTCTATCGATTCAGCGCAGGTGCTCCACCGCCGGTAGATCCATGGCCCAAACCTCTCCCAACAGGAAATCGCTGAGCCGGCGCAAACGTTCACCTCCGGGGCGGGTTTTCGGCCAGACCAAGTAGTAATTCTCACCGCTGGCGACCGCCGTCGGCCACGGCAAACTCAGACGCCCCTGCGCCACATCCTCCGCCACCATCAACAAATCGCCCATGGACACGCCATAGCCTCGGGCGGCGGCGATCATGCCCAGCTCCAGGGTGTCGAACACCTGACCACCCTTGAGCGAAACCTGATCGGTCAGGCCCATGCGTTCCAGCCAGCTGCGCCAGTCACGTCGATCGGGCGTTGGGTGCAAGAGTTCGGTGCTGGCCAGGCGCGCGACGTCCCACGGCTGATCGTTCAGCAGATTCGGCGCGCCCACGGGAATCAGCTCTTCCGGAAACAACAAAGTGGCCTCCCAGTCCGGCGGGAAATGCCCGGTGCCGAGGATCACCGCGCAATCGAACGGCTCCTGATTGAAGTCCACCGAGTCGATGTCCATCCAGGCGCTGGTCAGCTGCACTTCATTGCCCGCTTGCAGGTGCCGGAAGCGGCTCAGCCGCGCCAGCAACCAGCGCATGGTCAGGGTCGACGGGGCTTTCATGCGCAGGGTGTCGTCTTCGGCGCGCAAGGTATTGCAGGCGCGCTCCAGGGCAGTGAAGCCGTCACGAATGCCCGGCAGGATCAACCGTGCCGACTCGGTCAGTTGCAAGTTGCGCCCGCTGCGGTGAAACAACCGGCAGGCAAAATGCTCTTCGAGCGTACGGATGTGGCGACTGACCGCGCTCTGGGTGATCGACAGCTCCTCGGCTGCGCGGGTAAACGAGCTGTGCCGCGCTGCCGCTTCAAATGCACGCAAGGCATATAAGGGAGGAAGACGACGAGACATGAGGAAAGCTCCTATAGCGCAATCCGGCTACCGTAGCAGAAACTCTTCAGCATGAGTCTTACTCATGCGACCCATCCTTTTTATCCCTTTGTGCAAACCCCGTGAAGCGCCGAGAATCGACGCTTTCCTGTTCTCTTTGATAATCGAGCGTGATGATCATGAAGCATCCAGCGCGTATTGAACTCCGGGCCATTCTGCGGCTGGCGGGGCCGTTGATTGCCTCGCAGTTGGCGCACATGCTGATGGTCCTCACCGACACATTGATGATGGCACGCCTGAGTCCCGAAGCACTGGCCGGCGGCAGTCTGGGCGCGGCGACCTACTCGTTTGTAGCGTTCTTTTGCATAGGCGTTATCGCCGCCGTTGGCACTCTGGTATCCATCCGTCAGGGCGCGGGCGATACCGTCGGCGCTGCGCGGCTGACCCAGGCCGGACTGTGGCTGGCGTGGTTGATGGCGCTGGTGGCCGGGCTGTTGTTGTGGAACCTCAAACCGGTGTTGCTGCTGTTCGGTCAGACAGAAAGCAACGTACAAGCGGCCGGGCAGTTTCTGCTGATTCTGCCGTTCGCCCTCCCCGGTTACCTGAGTTTCATGGCCCTGCGCGGTTTTACCAGCGCCATTGGCCGCGCCACGCCGGTCATGGTGATCAGCCTTGGCGGCACCGTGGCCAACTTCCTGCTCAACTATGCGTTGATCACCGGGATGTTCGGCCTGCCGAAACTCGGCCTGATGGGCATCGGGCTGGTGACGGCGATTGTCGCCAACCTGATGGCATTGGCGCTGGCGCTGCACATTCGTCGGCATCCGGCGTATGACGCCTATCCCTTGCGCCAGGGCCTGTCACGGCCAAACCGCCAGTACTTGAAAGAGCTGTGGCGTCTTGGCCTGCCGATTGGCGGCACGTATGCGGTGGAGGTCGGGTTGTTTGCGTTCGCCGCGCTGTGCATGGGCACCATGGGCAGCACGCAACTGGGGGCTCACCAGATCGCCCTGCAAATCGTATCGGTCGCGTTCATGATTCCGGCGGGGCTTTCTTACGCGATCACCATGCGGATCGGCCAGCATTATGGCGCCGGGCAGTTGCTGGATGCGCGACTGGCCGGACGAGTCGGCATTGCCTTCGGCGCGGCGGCGATGCTGGGTTTTGCGATGGTTTTCTGGCTGTTGCCAAATCAGTTGATCGGCTTGTTCCTGGATCACAACGACCCGGCGTTTCGCCCGGTCATTGAACTGGCCGTGAACCTGTTGGCGGTGGCGGCCTGGTTCGAACTGTTCGACGGTACACAAACCATCGCAATGGGCTGCATACGCGGGCTCAAGGACGCCAAGACCACATTCCTGGTCGGCTTGGGTTGCTACTGGCTGATTGGCGCACCGGCCGCGTGGTGGATGGCCTTTCATATGCACTGGGGGGCGACGGGCGTCTGGTGGGGGTTGGCGCTTGGGCTGGCGTGCGCGGCGGTGAGTCTGACGCTGGCGTTTGAATGGAAGATGAAGCGGATGATTCGGCGAGAGCCAACGTTGCAGCAGCGGTTCCAGGTCCCCCAGCCAGAATGAGATCCCCTGTGTGCGAGCCTGCTCGCGAAGGGGCCGTGTCAGTCGACCTCTACGTTGACTGACGCTCCGCCTTCGCGAGCAGGCTCGCTCCCACATTGGTTTGTGGTTAATTCACCACTTCTAGCATCGGCTGCTGGCGACTGTCGAAGGTCAGATATTTAACCAACTCCGCCAGCGGCAACGGCTTGCTGATCAGATAACCCTGCACCTGATCGCAGCCAAACCCACGCAACAAATCCAGCTGTTCCGCTGTTTCGACCCCCTCAGCAACCACCTCAAGATTGAGGTTGTGCGCCAGGTTGATCATCGCGTGGACCAGTTTGCGATTCTCTTCACGCTCTTCCATGCCGCCGACAAAACTCTTGTCGACCTTGAGCAGCGCAATTGGCAGGCTGTTGAGGTGCACGAAGGACGAGAACCCGGTGCCGAAGTCATCCAGCGAGAAGCGCACGCCCAGGCGTCCGAGGGCGTCCATGGTTTGCTTGACCAGATCGCTGCGGCGCATCACGGCAGTTTCGGTCAGTTCGAACTCCAGCCACTGCGCTTCGACGCCGCGTTCGGCAATCAACCGGCTCAACGTGGAGAGCAATTGGCTGTCCTGGAATTGGCGGAATGACAGGTTTATCGCCATGTGCAACGCTGGCAAACCCAGTTCGCGCAAAGCTTGCATGTCCCGCAGCGCCCGGGAAATCACCCAGTAACCCAGCGGCACGATCAAACCGCTTTGCTCGGCCAGCGGGACGAATTCGCTCGGTGGCAACAAACCGCGCTCGGCATGGCGCCAGCGCACCAAGGCTTCGAGACCGACGATCTGGCCGTCGGCAAGGTTCAGCCGCGGCTGGTAATGCAGTTCCAGTTCGTCACGGCGCAAGGCCCGGCGCAGCTCGCTTTCTAGGTCGGCCATGCTGCGGGCATTGCGGTTGATCCGTTCGTTAAAGATATGAAAAGTGCAGCCTTGCGTGCTCTTGGCTTGCTGCATCGCGATGTGCGCGTGCCACATCAGCGGGTCGGCGCCGGCCTGAGCCCGGGCGTGGGCAATGCCCAGACTGGAACCGATCAACAGGCTTTCACCGTCGACCCAGTACGGTTCAGCCAGCGCCTCGGTGATGCGTTCGGCCATCCACTCGGCGCGCTGAGGCGCACGGCGGGTGTCGATCAGCAAGGCAAATTCATCACTGCCCAGGCGCGCCAGTTGATCGCCGGCCTCAAGCTGGCTTTTCAACCGTGCGACCACTTGCAGAATCAAGCGGTCGCCGGCCTGGTGGCCGAGGGCATCGTTGGCGTGACGGAAGTTGTCGAGATCAAGGTGACCAAGGGCCAGGCCGCGGCCGTCGTTTTCCGCCAGACGCGCTGCCAGCAGGGTCTGAAATCCCTGGCGGTTGGCAATGCCGGTCAACGGATCTTGCTCGGCCAGGCGCTGCAAAGTGTTTTCCAGCAGGCCACGCTCCCGCACATGCCGCAGGCACCGGCGCAGCATGCCGGCATCGAGCAGATCTCGCACCAGCCAGTCACTCACGCCATCGGGCGTCACCAGGGGCTCATGCTCGACCAGTAACACCGTCGGTAAATTGCAACGGCCAGGCAGCGGCTGAAGTCCAGGAACAGTCAATAACACCGCGTTGCGGTTGTCATCGAACAAACTGCTGACCGAGTCCCAGCTCGGCGCGCAGATGAGCACGGCCGAGCTCCCCATCGGAGCCAGACACTCACGCAACAACGCTACCCACGCTGGCTCTTCGGCCAGTAGCAGCAAACGCAAGGGTTCGACAGGCGTAGACAAGCTGACTCCCTAGACTCTGCAAGGATGTAGGCGGCTGGCATTATGCCGCGCCGGTTACCAATGACCAAATGACATCGGTTATCAAACGCGCAATTGTGTCTGGAATCCGAACATTAGCCGCACATTCACCGCGCATCCTGCTTGAAAGTATCTAAACCGGCAATTAGAGAAAGCATGTTGCGTCACAAGTCGGACAGAGCAGCACAATTCGCTGAGCCTGTTAAAATGCCGGCCCATTTCACAAAATGACTCCCTGAATTCTGTATGTCCCGACTCAATCCCCGGCAGCAAGAAGCCGTGAGCTACGTCGGCGGCCCTCTTTTGGTGCTCGCCGGCGCAGGCTCCGGCAAGACCAGTGTGATCACGCGCAAGATCGCGCACCTGATCCAGAGTTGCGGCATCCGCGCCCAGTACATTGTCGCCATGACCTTTACCAACAAGGCGGCGCGCGAGATGAAGGAACGGGTGGGTACCCTGCTCAAGGGCGGCGAAGGCCGTGGCCTGACGGTGTGCACCTTCCACAACCTGGGCCTGAACATCATCCGCAAAGAACACGTACGGCTGGGCTACAAACCGGGCTTTTCGATCTTTGACGAGACTGACGTCAAAGCCTTGATGACCGACATCATGCAAAAGGAATACGCAGGCGACGACGGCGTCGACGAGATCAAGAACATGATCGGTTCGTGGAAAAACGACCTGATCCTGCCCGCCGAAGCCCTGGAAAATGCGCGCAACCCCAAAGAACAAACCGCCGCCATCGTCTACACCCACTACCAGCGAACGCTCAAGGCGTTCAACGCGGTGGACTTCGACGACCTGATCCTGCTGCCGGTGAAGCTGTTCCAGGAACACGCCGACATCCTCGAAAAGTGGCAGAACAAAGTCCGCTACCTGCTGGTGGACGAATACCAGGACACCAACGCCAGTCAGTATTTGCTGGTGAAATTGCTGATCGGCACGCGAAACCAATTCACCGTGGTGGGCGACGATGACCAGTCGATCTACGCCTGGCGTGGCGCGCGTCCAGAAAACCTGATGCTGCTCAAGGACGATTACCCGTCCCTGAAAGTTGTCATGCTGGAGCAAAACTACCGTTCCACCAGCCGCATCCTGCGTTGCGCCAACGTGCTGATCTCGAACAACCCGCACGAATTCGAGAAGCAGCTGTGGAGCGAGATGGGCCACGGCGACGAGATTCGCGTGATCCGCTGCCGCAACGAAGACGCCGAAGCCGAGCGCGTGGCCGTCGAACTGCTGACCCTGCACCTGCGCACAGACCGGCCGTACAGCGATTTCGCGATCCTGTATCGCGGTAACTACCAGGCCAAGCTGATTGAGTTGAAGCTGCAGCACCACCAGATTCCGTATCGCCTGTCCGGCGGCAACAGCTTTTTCGGGCGTCAGGAAGTGAAAGACCTGATGGCCTACTTCCGTCTGATCGTGAACCCGGACGATGACAACGCCTTCCTGCGGGTGATCAACGTCCCACGCCGGGAAATCGGCTCGACCACGCTGGAGAAGCTCGGCAACTACGCAACCGAACGCAAAATCTCGATGTACGCCGCCACCGACGAAATTGGCCTGGGCGAGCATCTGGACACGCGCTTCACCGATCGCCTGTCGCGCTTCAAGCGCTTTATGGACAGGGTCCGCGAGCAATGCGCCGGCGAAGACCCGATCTCGGCGCTGCGCAGCATGGTCATGGACATCGACTACGAGAACTGGCTGCGCACCAACAGCTCCAGCGACAAGGCGGCCGATTACCGCATGGGGAACGTCTGGTTCCTGATCGAGGCGTTGAAAAACACCCTGGAGAAAGACGAAGAAGGCGAGATGACCGTCGAAGACGCCATCGGCAAACTTGTCCTGCGCGACATGCTGGAACGTCAGCAGGAAGAGGAAGACGGCGCCGAAGGTGTGCAGATGATGACGCTGCACGCCTCCAAAGGCCTGGAATTCCCGTACGTATTCATCATGGGCATGGAAGAGGAAATCCTCCCGCACCGCTCCAGCATCGAAGCCGACACCATCGAGGAAGAACGCCGTCTGGCCTACGTCGGGATTACCCGAGCGCGTCAGACACTGGCCTTCACCTTCGCTGCCAAGCGCAAGCAATACGGCGAGATCATCGACTGCGCGCCAAGCCGCTTCCTCGATGAGCTACCGCCGGACGATCTGGCCTGGGAAGGTAATGACGACACCCCCGTTGAAGTCAAAGCCGTTCGCGGAAATACCGCATTGGCAGATATACGGGCGATGTTAAAGCGCTAGAATTGCCTACTTTTTAACCGAACACTATTTACAAGCTAGACGCACATGGCGTCAGTAGAGGAAAGCTTCATGGAAGCACTGCACCAGAAAATTCGCGAACAAGGCATCGTGCTTTCCGATCAGGTCCTGAAAGTCGACGCCTTTCTGAACCACCAGATCGACCCGGCGCTGATGAAGCTGATTGGCGACGAGTTCGCTGCACTGTTCAAGGACTCGGGCATCACCAAGATCGTCACCATCGAAGCCTCGGGCATCGCACCGGCGATCATGACCGGTCTGAACCTCGGCGTACCGGTGATCTTCGCCCGCAAGCAGCAGTCCCTGACCCTGACTGAAAACCTGCTGTCGGCGACCGTTTACTCATTCACCAAGAAAACCGAAAGCACCGTGGCGATCTCCCCGCGCCACCTGACCAGCAGCGACCGTGTGCTGATCATCGATGACTTCCTGGCCAACGGTAAGGCGTCGCAAGCGCTGATCTCGATCATCAAACAGGCCGGCGCCACCGTGGCCGGTTTGGGAATCGTGATCGAAAAGTCGTTCCAGGGTGGTCGTGCGGAACTGGATGCGCAGGGTTATCGCGTGGAATCCCTGGCTCGCGTGCAATCGCTGGCCGGCGGCGTCGTGACCTTCATCGAATAGCCAGCAGCGCCGCATTTCCCTGTGGGAGCCAGCCTGCTGGCGATGGCGTCGTGTCAGTCAACATCTTCATGACTGACAGACGCCCATCGCCAGCAGGCTGGCTCCCACCGTTGTTTTGTGTTGGCTGTTATTGCGTGGTGGCCTTGAGGCCGGTGAGCAGTAGCCGCTGCAACAAATCTTCCTTCAATCCCTCAGGATTGGTCAGTTGCATCCGCTCCAGATGCTCGGGAAACATCGAAGCCTCTGGCGCATCCAGCGCTGCTTTCCCCAACTCCAGAATCTCGGCCAGTTTGAACTTGCTCTTCAGCCAGTTCAGCGCCCGCAACACGTCGCGTTCCACCTCGGTGAAATCACAGCCCAGCGGATATTCCGGAAACAGGTGTGGGTGCCGCGCCTGAATCGCCTGTAAACGCTCTGGACTGTTATCGGCAAAGCGTGGATCGATGCAAAAATCTTTGGGCAACTTACCCACGCTCTGCGCTTGCTCGATCAACCCCGACTGAAACCGTGAATCGCTAATATTGAGCAACGCCTCGATCACCGCCGCATCGGTCTTGCCACGCAAGTCGGCGATGCCGTATTCGGTGACCACAATGTCCCGCAGATGCCTTGGGATCGTGCAGTGGCCGTACTCCCAGACAATGTTCGAGCTGACCTCCCCGCCCGCCTCGCGCCAGCTGCGCAGCAACAGTATCGAACGCGCGCCTTCCAGTGCATGGCCCTGGGCGACGAAGTTGTATTGCCCGCCCACGCCGCTGAGCACCCGCCCGTCTTGCAGCTGATCGGCCACGCCGGCACCAAGCAAGGTCATGATGAACACGGTGTTGATGAAGCGCGCATCGAGGCGCTGCAAACGCTTGAGCTCTTCCTGACCGTACAGCTCGTTGATGTAGCTGATGCGGGTCATGTTGAATTCGAGGCGCTTGCTTTGCGGCAGCTCCCTCAAGCGCTCGTAGAAGCTACGCGGCCCGAGGAAAAAACCGCCGTGGACCGAGATGCCATCGGTTTGCGCGGCTTCATCGAGGGTGCCGGCGTTCGCCTGTTGCTGAGTCGGCACATCCGGGTAGACCTTGCGCCGCACGATCCCGGCGTCGGACAGCACCAGCAAGCCGTTGACGAACATTTCGCTGCAACCGTACAGGCCTTTGGCGAACGGTTCGAGGCCGCCTTCGCGGTCGATCAACTGCGCCCACTGACTGAGATTCACATCCGCCAGCAACGCCTTGTATCCGACATTGTCATCCTGCCGCGCCAGCAACGCAGCGGTCAGCGCATCGCCCATGGCGCCGATGCCAATTTGCAATGTGCCGCCATCGCGCACCAGCGCACTGGCGTGCAGGCCTATGAAGTGGTCCTGGAAGCCCACCGGCATGTTCGGCGTGGAAAACAGCGTGGTGCTGTCCTTCTCGTGGATCAGCAGGTCGAAGGTGTCGATGCCGATTTCGGCGTCGCCGGGCATGTAGGGCAAGTCGTTGTGCACCTGGCCCACCAGCAGGATGGTCTCCCCCGCCGCCCGGCGTTTGGCGATCATCGGGAACAGGTCGAGGGTGATGTCCGGGTTGCAGCTCAGGCTCAGACGATCCGGGTGCTCGGGGTGGCTGGCCACCAGCTGTGCGACCAGGTTCAAACCGGCGGCGTTGATGTCCCGCGCGGCGTGGCTGTAGTTGCTGCTGACGTAATCCTGTTGGGCCGATGCACTATGCAGCAGACTCCCCGGCTGCATGAAAAATTGCTGGATGTGAATGTTCGGCGGCAGATTGTCTTTATGCAGGCCCTCCAGAAAATCCAGTTCCGGATAGTCACCGAACACCCGTTCGATAAAAGGCTCAAGAAAGCGCTTCTGCAAACCATCGCCCAAGGCAGGGCGGCCCAGGCACAGTGCGGTGTAGATCGTCAGCCGCCGCTCCGGCAATAGCGCAATACGCTGGTACAGCGCGTTGACGAAGTGGTTGGGTTTGCCCAGGCCGAGGGGCAGTCCCATGTGGATATGCGCCGGCAGGCGTGCCAACACGTCATCCACCGCTTGCTCGATAGAACACAGCTGCACCATCTGATCCTCCCTTGACATTCCGTGAATAGGGGTTGGACCGAGCTTGCCGGGTCTTTGCTGCAATGAACAGTCTCAGGCACAAATCGCAGGCATCGGCATAGGGGGCGACCTTCACAGGCCGCTCCCCTGCCACACCACCCGGCATGCGGGTCCGCACCGGGCGGTTCGAGAGATTGAGGTTATGAAAGACGCACTAATCCCAGCCTGTCGAACCACGCAATAGTAAGCACGCGATTCAGCGCAAGACGACTGTTATGCCACCAGCGAGAGGTGTTCCCTGCCACCTTCTGCGCCACTTGGTTACTCGCGCCAAGTGCTCGCAGCTCACGGTACGTCGTCGTTCCACGCTTCCATTGTTTTAGTTGGATCGCTCGCAGTCGATGTCGCAGCCATTCGTCCAGCTCGCGCCAGACGGCAGGGGTTTGCGACAGTCCGAAGTAAGCTTTCCAGCCCAAAATGTAAGGTCGCAGCTCATCGGCAATCTGCTGCAAGCCACGGCCACACGAGCGCCGGGTGTACCAGCGTATTCGTTGCTTGAATTGCTTCAGCGCTTTATAGGACACAGCTCGTTTGACGTCGCCGCGGGCCGACCAGAACTCGTAGCCCAGAAACTTACGACCAAATGCGCTCGTCACTGCACTTTTACTTTCGTTAACGCTCAAGTGAAGCTTTTCATAAAGGCGCCTCAGCAAGGTCATCACTCGGAGCCCTGCTTTATGACTGCGAACATACACATTCGCATCATCGGCATAGCGCACAAAACAATGACCTCGACGCTCAAGCTCACGATCCACCTCGTCCAGCAGCACATTCGCCAGAAACGGCGACAACGGACCGCCTTGCGGCGCCCCGCAACGGCTTTTCTCGACCACTCCATTGATCATCGTCCCAGCGTCCAGATAAGTCCGAATCAGTCGGATAACCGCCCGATCCAGAATCCGTTTGCGTAAACGGTCCATCAAGATGTCGTGATCGACTCGGTCGAAAAACTTCTCCAGATCAACGTCCACCACCACTTCGCGCCCAGAAGATACGTAGCGCTGGGCCGCCAAAACGGCGTCCTGCGCACGACGCCCCGGACGAAAGCCGTAACTGTGCTCACTGAAAGTGGGATCGACTAGCGGCTGCACAATTTGCAGCAACGCTTGCTGGATCAAACGGTCAGTGACCGTCGGGATACCCAACTCGCGTTCGCCGCCGTCAGGTTTGGGGATTACTACGCGCTTTACCGGACCGGGCCGGTAGGCACCTGAAAGAAGCTGCTCACGAATCTTCGGCCATTGGCTCAGAAGGTGTTCGGCGGTCCGTTCAATATCCAGACCATCGACTCCCGCTGCACCTTTGTTGGCCTTGACCCGCTTCCATGCCCGCTTCAGGTTTTCTCTCGCAAAGGCCCGCTCCAGCAGCCCTTGCCCTGCGTTATCGGATTCATCTTGCGGGCGATTGACCTCGTCGCTGACAGGACTTCTCACGGCTTCACCGCTCGTTATCTCCATCCGCCCCGCGTTCGGCAGGCATCTGACTTCCGGTCTTTCGCATCAACATGGCCTATAGCGCTTTCTCTCGTTCGGCCCTTCGTCAAAAAAAAGACTACTACGGCCTCTGCTGACTTCTCGCTCCGACTGGCGCCGTCGCCCTTTCAGGCATAAAGCGAGATCTCCCCAGGTAAGAACGCAATCCTTCACCACACAACCGCCGGATTTACGCAGCCTGATCCTTGACCACAAGAGCTTCGCGGTTTTGTGCCCGCTCGCCCTGATCGGCTTCGCCTTTCATCCGGTTCTTGTACATCGGCTCATGGCTTCGATTCACGCTTCCTCCCCACACTCGGTCGCCCTAGTGCAGTTGCGCTTCACTTCGTTCGCTGTGGTCAGCTTACGGCGGGACTCACACCCGCAAGATTGCGCCCATGCTGGGCGCACACAAAAAAAACCGCTCGAAAGCGGTTTTTTGCTGAAGACGTGGGCTTATTTCAGGCCGGACATCTTCTGGATGGCGCCTTTGAGGTCGGCGTCGGAGCAATCGGCGCAAGTGCCTTTAGGCGGCATCGCGTTGATACCGGTAATGGCTTTGGCCAGGATGCCGTCGAGACCGCCCTGGTGATCGGCACGTTCCTTCCAGGCTGCGGTGTCACCGATTTTCGGTGCGCCCAGCAGGCCGGAGCCGTGGCAAGCGTTGCAATGTTTTGCAATCACTGAGTCAGGGGTTTTGGCATCTCCACCACCCGCAGAAACAGCAACTTCCATCCCCTTGCACTCTTTGCCCTGAACACAAACCTGGCCGACTGGCTCAAGGCGTTTGGCAATATCGTCGTTCGTCGCAGCTTGAGCGCTGACAGCCCAAAGGGCCAATACGGTTGCTGGTACAGCCAGCATTTTCATAATTAGGTTCACGCGTTCACCCTCAATGGTGGCTAGTCACGCCTACGGCCACGGTTCGCAGGCGGGCGCAAGTATAGCGGTAAGCCCGCCACACTGAAACAACCCCAAAGTCGAAGGGGTCTTATGCAACAGTGGAAAAACTCCCCCGGGTGTCTCGGCCTGACTGGCAAAGCGCCTTCTTTTCCTAGAAATTCGCCGGTGTCGCTGCGCTGATTAGTCGCGCTGGCGCATCGAACGGATTTCGAAAACGATGCGGCTTGGTACTTTCAAAGTAGTAGCTATCGCCGGCTTCGAGCACAAAAGTTTCCAGCCCGACCACCAGTTCCAGTCGACCCTCCACCAAAATGCCGGTTTCCTCGCCCTCATGGGTGAGCATCTCGTCACCGGTGTCGGCGCCTGGCGGGTAGATTTCATTCAGAAAAGCGATAGCCCGGCTCGGATGCGCCCGGCCGACCAGTTTCATGGTCACGGCGCCGTCGGAAATGTCGATCAGCTCGTTGGCCTTGTAGACGATCTGCGTCGGTTTTTCCTGCAGGATTTCTTCAGAAAAGAACTCGACCATGGACATGGGAATCCCGCCCAGTACTTTGCGCAGCGAACTGATCGAGGGACTGACGCTGTTCTTCTCGATCATCGAAATCGTGCTGTTGGTCACACCCGCGCGCTTGGCGAGCTCACGCTGCGAAAGGCCTTTGAGCTTACGGATGGATTGCAGTCGTTCACCGACGTCCAATGCTAGCGCCTCCAGGGATTCAGGTTGTTGGAATATTGAGCGTTATCATGGCGACAGCGTTCAGTATTTACAACACTTGGGCCTGAATCCTGTGGAGTGACGCGACTTTCGGTTTCGACCGCAGGCTGTCAGCCCTCGGAATAGAGCAGTGGCACCCGGCGCAGGTTGCAGAAAATCTGATAAGGAATCGTGTCCGCTGCCGCCGCCACTTCGCTGGCGAGGATGTTTTTGCCCCATAACTCGACAGTCGAACCGAGGCCGGCTTGCGGCACATCGGTCAGGTCGATGCAGAGCATGTCCATCGACACCCGGCCGATCAACTGGCTGCGTTGTCCGGCGACCATGACCGGCGTACCGGTCGGCGCGTGACGCGGATACCCGTCGGCATAGCCCATGGCGACCACGCCAACGCGCATCGGCTTGGGTGTGATAAACCGGGCGCCGTAACCGATCGGCTCGCCGGCCGGCAGCTCACGCACGCAAATCACTTTCGATTCCAGGGTCATCACCGGATGCAGGCGAGCGGCCACGGTGTTGGCTTCTTCGAACGGCGTCGCGCCATACAGCATGATGCCAGGGCGAACCCAATCACTCGGGATCTGCGGCCAACCCAGCACGGCTGGCGAATTGCGCAAGCTGACTTCCGCCGACAAGCCTTTACGCGCGGCTTCGAATACCGCGACCTGCTCAGCGCTGGACTGTTCGTGCAGTTCATCGGCCCGGGCGAAGTGGCTCATCAGCACAACTTTCGCGACCTTTCCGCTGGCCAGGAGCCGTTGGTAGGCCTCCTGATAATCCTTTGGATGCAGGCCGACACGGTGCATGCCTGAATCGAGCTTGAGCCAGACGGTGATTGGCTTGCTCAGCGTGGCCTTTTCAATGGCTTCGAGTTGCCACAGCGAGTGCACCACGCACCAGAAATCGTGCTCGACGATCAGCGACAACTCATCAGCTTCGAAGAACCCTTCGAGCAGCAATACCGGCTCCCGAATACCCGCCGCACGCAACTCCAACGCCTCTTCGATACAGGCCACGGCAAAACCGTCAGCCTCGGCTTCCAGCGCCTGGGCGCAACGCACCGCGCCATGGCCGTAGGCATCGGCCTTGATCACCGCAAGGGCCTTGGCCCCGGTGATTTCACGGGCGATCCGGTAGTTGTGACGCAGGGCTTGAAGGTCGATCAGGGCACGGGCTGGACGCATGGCGGCAGACTTCTAGGCGGTCATGGGAATAAAAAACCGGCGCTGGCTGGCGGCGTGAACCGCCAACAGCACCGGCAGAGGGATCTTGCTGAATCTTTTACGGCAGAGCGGCGACAACCGACAGCTCGACCAGAATTTCTGGCTCACACAGCTTCGATTCAACGGTCGCACGTGCCGGGGCCACGCCTTTTGGCAGCCACTTGTCCCAGACGGCGTTCATGCCTTCGAAGTGTGCATCAATGTCTTTCAGGTAAATCGTCACCGACAACAGGTTGTTCTTGTCGGTGCCCGCCAGATCGAGCAAACGCTCGATGTTGGCGAGGGTTTCACGGGTCTGCTGCTCAATCCCGGCGCTCATGTCATCGCCGACCTGCCCCGCCAGATACACGGTGCCGTTGTGGCTGACGATCTGACTCATGCGCTCATTGGTGAGCTGGCGCTGGATTGCCATGTTTTGCGGACTCCTGGGTCTTGCTGCCGTAACGGGAAATATCGAGGCCTTCGGCGCTGATCTGCGGCGCTTTCTTCGCTATCAGGTCCGCCAGCAAACGACCGGAGCCACAGGCCATGGTCCAGCCGAGCGTGCCGTGACCGGTGTTCAGAAACAGATTCTTGAACGGTGTCGCGCCAACGATCGGCGTGCCGTCCGGAGTGGTCGGACGCAAGCCGGTCCAGAAACTGGCCTGGGCCAGATCGCCGCCCTGAGGATAAAGGTCGTTGACGATCATCTCCAGGGTTTCGCGCCGACGCGGGTTCAGCGACAGGTCAAAACCGGCGATTTCAGCCATGCCGCCGACGCGGATGCGGTTGTCGAAACGGGTGATCGCGACCTTGTAGGTCTCGTCGAGAATGGTCGAGGTCGGGGCCATTGCCGGGTTGGTGATCGGCACAGTCAGTGAGTAACCCTTGAGCGGGTACACCGGCGCCTTGATACCCAGCGGCTTGAGCAGTTGCGGCGAGTAGCTGCCGAGTGCCAGGACGTAGCGGTCAGCGGTTTCCAGCTTGCCGTCGATCCACACGCCGTTGATGCGATCACCGGCGTAATCGAGCTTCTGAATATCCTGGCCGAAGCGGAACTCCACGCCGAGTTTCACCGCCATTTCGGCCAAGCGAGTGGTGAAGATCTGGCAGTCGCCGGTCTGGTCGTTCGGCAGGCGCAGGGCACCGGCGAGGATGTCGGTGACGGCGGCCAGCGCCGGTTCAACGCGGGCGATGCCGGCGCGGTCGAGCAGTTCAAACGGAACACCGGACTCTTTGAGCACCGCGATGTCTTTCGCGGCGCCGTCCAGTTGAGCCTGGGTGCGGAACAGTTGGGTCGTGCCAAGGCTACGGCCTTCGTAGGCGATGCCGGTTTCGGCGCGCAATTCGTCGAGGCAGTCACGGCTGTACTCGGAGAGGCGGACCATGCGTTCCTTGTTCACCGCGTAACGGCTGGCGGTGCAGTTGCGCAGCATCTGCGCCATCCACAAGTACTGATCGATGTCGGCAGTGGCCTTGATCGCCAACGGTGCGTGGCGCTGCAACAGCCACTTGATAGCCTTGAGCGGCACACCCGGCGCCGCCCACGGCGAGGCATAACCTGGCGAAACCTGCCCGGCGTTGGCGAAACTGGTCTCCATGGCAGCGGCCGGCTGACGGTCCACGACCACTACTTCAAACCCGGCCCGAGCCAGATAGTAAGCACTGGCGGTACCGATGACGCCGCTACCCAAGACCATAACGCGCATTTTATATCCCTCATCGCGGCATACCGCTGACGTGTGTTGTATTCAAACAGTGATGTGCGCAGTGTAAAAAAGATTAGCCAGTGTTTTTCACTATATAAGCAGCTATATTTGGCGACAATTCTCGGCAAAAACCCTTTTCACGGAGGCGCATCCCCTATGCGTACCAACACTCAGACCAAGCGAGAACTGGACAAGATCGACCGCAACATCCTGCGGATCCTGCAAGCGGACGGACGCATCTCCTTCACGGAGCTGGGGGAAAAGGTCGGGCTCTCCACCACGCCGTGCACTGAGCGGGTGCGGCGCCTGGAGCGGGAAGGGATCATCATGGGCTACAACGCCCGGCTCAATCCGCAGCATTTGAAAGGTAGTCTGCTGGTGTTCGTCGAGATCAGTCTTGACTACAAATCCGGCGATACCTTCGAAGAGTTTCGACGCGCGGTGCTGAAACTGCCGCACGTACTGGAATGTCACCTGGTATCAGGGGACTTCGACTATCTGGTGAAAGCGCGGATTTCCGAGATGGCCTCGTACCGCAAGTTGCTGGGGGACATCCTGCTCAAGTTGCCGCATGTACGCGAATCCAAGAGCTACATCGTGATGGAAGAGGTGAAAGAGAGCTTGAGTTTGCCGATTCCGGATTGATAGTTCCTAAACCAAGACCTGCCGGGTGGAGGCCATGTACTCATGAATCTGCTTCTCCACCCGAGGATGAATCAACTCCACCGGCCCCCGCCCATTCGGGCAGGGCAAGGTCTTGGTAGTGCCAAACAACCGACAAATCAGCGGGCGCTCGTCATACACCGTGCAACCGTTGGGCCCCAGGTGCACGCAATTGAGCTCATCCATCGCCGCATCCTGCTCGGCGCGGGTCTTGCGCGGCAGGCGCGACATTTCTTCCGGCGAGGTGGTCACCGGCCCACAGCAGTCATGGCAGCCGGGCACGCACTCGAACGAGGGGATCTGCTGTCGTAGCGTGCGGATTTTCTGGCTGTTGCAGCTCATTGAAGCAGTGACCAAAAGCGGAATAGAGCGCGATTCTGAAGCAAAGGCGCCAATCCATACAGCGCAAGCCGACCAATGTTGCCCGCATCAGAAGGTCCGGCTTATGCTCCGTCAAATTTTCCAGACGCCAGAATCGGAAACACGCACATGAACGCCGGTGCCCAGCAATCCGTTCCAATACACCAGCACATCGCCTCCTATTACGCCGCCAGCAGCCTGGCGCAGCCCGACTATCCGGTGCTCAGAGGTGATCTGGTAGCGGATGTGTGCGTGGTCGGCGGCGGGTTCTCCGGGCTCAACACAGCGCTTGAACTGGCTGAACGTGGCTTGACTGTCATCCTGCTCGAAGCCCGAAAAATCGGCTGGGGCGCCAGCGGGCGCAATGGCGGGCAATTGATTCGGGGCGTCGGTCATGGCCTCGATCAATTCGCCAATGTGATTGGCGCAGACGGCGTGCGCCAGATGAAACTCATGGGCCTTGAGGCGGTGGAAATCGTCCGCCAGCGCGTCGCACGTTTTCAGATCCCCTGCGACCTGACCTGGGGCTACTGCGACCTGGCAAACAAGCCGCGCGAACTCGATGGCTTCGCCGAAGACGCCGAAGAGCTGCGCAGTCTCGGTTACCGTTATGAAACCCGCCTGCTGCAAGCCAATGAAATGCACTCGGTGTTGGGTTCCGACCGTTACGTCGGCGGTTTGATCGACATGGGCTCGGGGCATCTGCATCCGCTGAACCTGGCGCTGGGCGAAGCGGCGGCGGCCGAGGAAATGGGGGCGATACTGTTCGAACAATCGGCGGTCACCCGCATCGATTACGGCCCCGAGATCAAAGTCCACACAGCCCAAGGCTCGGTCCGCGCGAAGACTCTGGTGCTAGGCTGCAACGCCTACCTCAACGAACTCAATTCCGAGCTCAGCGGCAAAGTGCTGCCTGCCGGCAGTTACATCATTGCCACCGAGCCCTTGAGTAAAGAACAGGCGCACGCCTTGCTGCCGCAGAACATGGCGGTCTGCGATCAGCGGGTGGCACTGGATTACTACCGGCTCTCGGCGGACCGACGCTTGCTGTTTGGTGGCGCCTGTCATTATTCAGGCCGCGATCCGAAAGACATCGCCGCGTACATGCGACCGAAGATGCTCGAAGTGTTCCCGCAATTGGGCGAGGTGAAGATCGACTATCAATGGGGCGGAATGATCGGCATCGGCGCCAACCGGCTGCCGCAGATCGGCCGGCTTAAAGACCAGCCGAATGTGTATTACGCCCAGGCCTATTCCGGTCACGGGGTGAATGCCACGCATCTGGCGGGCAAGTTGCTGGCCGAGGCGATCAGTGGGCAGCAGAGTGGCGGGTTTGATCTGTTTGCCAAGGTGCCACACATCACCTTCCCGGGCGGGAAGCATTTGCGCTCGCCGCTATTGGCGTTGGGGATGCTTTGGCATCGGCTTAAAGAGTTGGTCTGAAAGGTATTCGGTGCCTGTTCCGGCTCCATCGCGAGCAGGCTCACTCCTACAGGGGATTTGTGAACGACACAGATCAACTGTGGGAGCGAGCCTGCTCGCGAATGGCCCGGGAGAACACCACAAAAATCAGATCCTCCAGAAAGGCTTAAGCCCCTCCTCCCGCGCCTGTTCCCGCGTCAGTCCCACATCCCTGAGCTGCTCCGGCGTCAGCGCCAGCAACGCCTTGCGCGTATGCAGACGATGCCAGAACAGACCCCAGTGACTCAGGCCGGACGGCGCGTTGCGCAGCTGCGCCTCACGTGCACCGTTTTCCTGCCCTCTCACCAGTTCCTGACTGTGTAACGTCAGCCGCACATCGCTCAAGCCGTTCATTTTGATTGCTCCTGTTTACTTGGGTAGCCAGAGCTTTCATGATGCGTGGACGACGAAAAGCGATACAGATTCAACTAGAAAGAATTAACTCCATACAGATTTTGCGTTTTAGCGTCTGAATCCTGATTTTTGCCTCGATCTGTATTGGTTTACGGAATCACCCATACCGAGACTGCACCATGACCCTTTACGTCAACCTCGCCGAATTGCTCGGCACGCGTATCGAACAGGGCTTCTACCGCCCCGGTGACCGGCTGCCCTCGGTGCGGGCGCTGAGTGTCGAACATGGCGTCAGCCTGAGCACCGTGCAGCAGGCCTATCGCGTGCTGGAAGACAGTGGTCTGGCAACGCCGAAACCCAAGTCGGGCTACTTCGTGCCGGTGGGTCGCGATCTGCCGGAGCTGCCAGCCATTGGCCGCCCGGCCCAGCGACCGGTGGATATTTCGCAGTGGGATCAAGTACTGGAGCTGATTCGCGCGGTGCCGCGCAAAGATGTGGTGCAACTGGGTCGCGGCATGCCGGACATCACCACCCCGACCATGAAGCCGCTGCTGCGCAACCTCGCACGTATCAGCCGCCGGCAAGACATGCCCGGTCTGTATTACGACAACATCCACGGCACCCTCGAACTGCGCGAACAGATCGCGCGCTTGATGCTCGATTCCGGGTGCCAGTTAAGCGCCAGCGATCTGGTGGTCACGACCGGCTGCCATGAAGCGCTGTCCACCAGCATCCGGGCGATCTGCGAGCCGGGGGACATTGTGGCCGTGGACTCGCCGAGCTTTCACGGCGCCATGCAGACCCTCAAGGGGTTGGGCATGAAGGCGCTGGAAATCCCTACCGACCCGCTCACCGGCATCAGCCTCGATGCGCTGGAACTGGCCCTGGAACAGTGGCCGATCAAAGTCATACAGTTGACCCCCAACTGCAACAACCCGCTGGGCTACATCATGCCAGAGTCGCGCAAACGCGCGTTGTTGACACTCGCACAGCGTTTCGATGTGGCGATTATCGAGGACGATGTGTATGGCGAACTGGCCTACACCTATCCGCGCCCACGCACGATCAAATCCTTCGACGAAGACGGTCGTGTCCTGCTCTGCAGTTCTTTTTCCAAGACGTTGGCCCCCGGATTACGCATCGGCTGGGT
Source organism: Pseudomonas sp. BE134 (assembly GCF_031456105.1). Taxonomy (NCBI): domain Bacteria; kingdom Pseudomonadati; phylum Pseudomonadota; class Gammaproteobacteria; order Pseudomonadales; family Pseudomonadaceae; genus Pseudomonas; species Pseudomonas sp. BE134. The sequence continues at coordinate 266,387 of NZ_JAVDUA010000002.1, forward strand.
AGCGCCCGGCCGGTATCTGGAACGGGTGCTGCACATGAAATACATCAGCACCGGCTCCACCGCGCCACAACCGCAGATTGCGATTGCCGAATTTCTCAAGTCCGGGCATTTCGAGCCACATTTGCGACGGATGCGCACGCAATACCAGCGCAATCGCGACGTGATGATCGACTGGATCACGCGCTACTTCCCAGCCGGCACTCGCGCCAGTCGCCCACAAGGCAGCTTCATGTTGTGGGTTGAGCTGCCAGAAGGCTTCGACACCTTGAAACTGAATCGCGCCCTGCATGATCAGGGCGTACAGATTGCTGTTGGCAGCATCTTTTCCGCATCGGGCAAGTACCGCAACTGCCTGCGCATGAACTACGCTGCCAAGCCAACGCCGCAGATCGAAGAAGCGGTGCGCAAGGTCGGTGCCGCGGCCATCAAGCTTTTAGCGGAAACTGACTGACTTTTCTCGGGAAACCCGCGTCCATATGCCGCCTATTGCCGCCAATCGGAACGATCCCACTTGAGAGTCAGACAACCCCTGCTTTCTCTTCTGCTATTCGCCTCGCTCCTCAGCGGCTGCGCCAGCGTTGACGTTCAGCGCCAGCCGAGTCAGACGCTGCCCGCCAGCGACTCGGCGTTTGGCCGGTCGGTCCAGGCGCAGGCCGCGCCGCATGAGGGCCGGTCGGGTTTTCGCCTGCTGTCCGACAGCACCGAAGCCTTCACCGCCCGCGCCGAACTGATCCGCAATGCGCAAAGCAGCCTCGATTTGCAGTACTACATCGTGCATGACGGTATCAGCACGCGGATGCTGGTGGAGGAACTGCTCAAAGCCGCTGATCGCTGCGTGCGCGTCAGGGTGTTGCTGGACGACACCACCAGCGATGGCCAGGACCTGCTCATCGCCACCCTCGCTGCCCACCCGCACATCCAGATTCGCGTGTTCAACCCGTTGCACCTGGGGCGAAGCACCGGTGTGACGCGCACCATGGGCCGCCTGTTCAACCTGTCGCAGCAACACCGGCGCATGCATAACAAGCTGTGGCTGGCGGACAACAGCATGGCGATCGTTGGTGGGCGTAATCTGGGCGACGAGTATTTCGATGCCGAGCCCAACCTGAACTTCACCGACATCGACATGCTCGGCGTCGGCCCGATAGCCGAACAACTCGGGCACAGTTTTGATCAGTACTGGAACAGCGCGCTGAGCAAGCCGATCGAACAATTCCTGTCCAGCAAACCGACGGCCGGGGACCTGCAAAACACCCGAGCCCGCCTGGAGGCATCGCTCGCTGAGACGCGCAAACAGAACCATGCGCTGTATCAGCAACTGATGACCTTCAAGACGCACCCGCGCCTGGACATCTGGCGTCGAGAATTGATCTGGGCCCGGGGGCAGGCGTTGTGGGACGCACCGAGCAAGGTGCTGGCAGACGGCGAGCCGGACCCGCACTTGTTGCTGACCACGCAACTGGCGCCCGAGCTCAACGGCGTGAGCAAAGAGCTGATCATGACCTCGGCCTACTTCGTCCCCGGCCAGCCGGGCCTGGTGTACCTGACCGGGCGCGCCGACGCCGGGGTATCCGTGAGTTTGCTGACCAACTCACTGGAAGCCACCGACGTACCCGCTGTGCACGGCGGTTATGCGCCGTATCGCAAGGCGCTGCTGGAACACGGCGTGAAGTTGTTCGAACTGCGGCGCCAACCGGGTGAAGGCGGAGGCAGTGGGCCGCACTTTTTCGGACGCTCCGGCTCCCAAGGCTCCGACTCCAGCCTGCACAGCAAGGCGATGATCTTCGACCAGCAAAAGTCCTTCGTTGGCTCGTTCAATTTCGATCCGCGCTCGGTGCTGTGGAACACCGAAGTCGGGGTGCTGGTGGACAGTCCCGAGCTGGCCGCGCATGTGCGCGACCTGGCGATGCAGGGCATGGCGCCAACGCTGAGTTATGAGGCGAAGCTGGAGGATGGCAAGGTGGTTTGGGTCACCGAAGACGACGGCAAGTTACATACCTTGACCAGGGAACCGGGGAGCTGGTGGCGACGGTTTAATGCGTGGATGAGCACCACGGTCGGCCTGGAGCGGATGTTGTAGCAGCTGGCGAAGCCTGCGTTCGGCTGCGCAGCAGTCGCAAAATCATACACCGCGATCTTTCAGATAGACCGCGTAGGCCGGGTTTACGACTGCTGCGCAGCCGAACGCAGGCTTCGCCAGCTGCTACATATCTAAGCGGGTTGCACCGTACCGAACGCGCCTTGGCGCGATAGCAGAATCACCAGCCCCAACGCCCCTGCCGCCATCAACAACGGCAACGCATGCCCGCTGATCCATTGGCTACCCGCCCCAGCCGCCAATGGCCCGACCAGACAACCGATTCCCCATAGCTGCGCGACATGGGCATTGGCGCGCACCAGCGCATCGTCACGGTAACGTTCGCCGATCAGAATCAGTGACAAGGTAAACAAGCCGCCAGCACTGGCGCCAAACAGCACCCACAACGGCCAGATCAGCAGCGTGTCGATCAACAACGGGATCGCCAGGCTCGACAGCAGCAAGACTACTGCGCAACCCGTAAACAGGGTGCGCCGAGACAAGCGATCCGCCAGCGCACCAATCGGCAATTGCAGCAACGCATCACCGACCACCACGGTACTGACCATCGCCAAGGCGATTTCCGTGGTGAAGCCCTGACGCAGGCAATACACCGGCAACAAGGTCAGGATCATCGCCTCGAATGCGGCGAATAACGACACCGCCCAGGCAATCGCCGGCAGACCACGGCAGAAAACCCACAAATCGCCAAACGTCACGCCACTCGCTTCGCTGGTGGGTGCCCCGCTGCGCCCCAACAACAGCAACGGTGCCGTCATCAGCAAGCCGACGCCTACCCAAAATCCATAATCGTGTTCAGTCCCCAGAACACCCAGCAGCACAGGCCCGGCGAGCTGGCTCAGGGCATAGCTGCAGCCATACAGCGCCACCAGCCGCCCGCGCCACTGTTCGACCACAAGCTGATTGATCCAGCTTTCACCGAGGATGAACACCAGCGTCAGGATCACTCCGATCATCAGCCGCAAAACCAGCCAGATCGGGTAACTCGGCAACAGCGCCAGCAAGCCGATGGACAACGCCCCGGCCCACAGGCACAGCCGCATGAGATTGGCTGTGCCCAGGCGCGCGGCCAGATGACTGGAGATTTTCGCCCCCAGCAACACGCCAATGGCCGGCATCGCGGCCATTACGCCGATGGCGAATGAACCGTAGCCCCAGCTTTCCAGGCGAAACGACACCAGCGGCATACTGACGCCCAGGGCCAGGCCGACACTCAAGACAGACGCCAATACGGCGAAATAAGTCGCCCAACGCATGTTCCACGCTCCTGTGGATTTTTATGTACAACACAAAACAGTGTGGGAGCGAGCCTGCTCGCGATGACGGAGCAACATTCAACACTGATGTCGATTGTTATACCGCTATCGCGAGCAGGCTCGCTCCCACAGGGGATCTTCGTTATGCCGGGCCCCGGTCTGGGGGCCCGCTACAGATTACAACTTGATCCAGGTCGCCTTCAGTTCGGTGTACTTGTCGAACGCGTGCAGCGACTTGTCACGGCCGTTACCGGACTGCTTGAAGCCACCGAACGGCGCGGTCATGTCGCCGCCATCGTACTGGTTGACCCAGACGCTACCCGCACGCAGCGCGCGGGCCGTCAGGTGAGCCTTGGAGATGTCCTTGGTCCACACCGCTGCAGCGAGGCCGTAAGGCGTGTCATTGGCAATCGCAACGGCTTCTTCGGCGGTGTCGAAAGCGATAACCGACAACACCGGGCCAAAGATTTCTTCCTGGGCGATTTTCATCGCGTTGCTCACGCCGTCGAAAATCGTTGGCTCAACGTAAGTGCCACCGGTTTCTTGAAGCGTGCGCTTGCCACCGACCACCAGTTTGGCGCCGTCGGCATGGCCCGACTCGATGTAGGACAGCACAGTGTTCATCTGCTGGGTATCGACCAGCGCGCCGACGTTTGTCGCCGGGTCCAGCGGGTTGCCCGGCTTCCAGGTTTTCAGGGCCTCGATCACCAACGGCAGGAATTTATCCTTGATCGAACGCTCGACCAGCAGACGCGAACCGGCGGTGCAGACTTCGCCCTGGTTGAAGGCGATAGCGCCGGCAGCGGCTTCGGCGGCGGCTTGCAGGTCCGGGGCATCGGCGAACACGATGTTCGGGCTCTTGCCGCCGGCTTCGAGCCAGACGCGTTTCATGTTCGACTCGCCTGAGTAGATCAGCAGCTGCTTGGCGATCTTGGTGGAGCCGGTGAACACCAGCGTATCGACATCGTTGTGCAGGGCCAGGGCCTTGCCGACGGTGTGACCGTAACCCGGCAGCACATTCAGCACGCCTTTCGGAATGCCGGCTTCAACAGCCAATGCCGCGATGCGGATAGCCGTCAGCGGGGATTTTTCGGACGGCTTGAGGATCACCGAGTTACCGGTGGACAGCGCCGGGCCGAGTTTCCAGCAAGCCATCATCAACGGGAAGTTCCACGGCACGATGGCGCCAACGACACCAACCGGCTCGCGGGTCACCAGACCCAGTTGATCGTGCGGGGTGGCCGCGACTTCGTCGTAGATCTTGTCGATGGCTTCGCCGCTCCAGCTCAGGGCTTGCGCCGCGCCGGGAACGTCGATGTACAGGGAGTCGCTGATCGGCTTGCCCATGTCCAGGGTTTCAAGCAGCGCCAGTTCTTCGGCGTTCTGTTTCAACAGGCCGGCGAAACGGATCATGGTGGCTTTGCGTTTGGTCGGCGCCAGGCGCGACCAGACGCCGGAATTAAAGGTGGCGCGGGCGTTTTCAACAGCGCGCTGGGCGTCGGCGGCGTCACAGCTGGCAATCTTGCCCAGCAGACGGCCATCGACCGGGCTGATGCACTCGAAGGTCTCAGCGGAGACAGCATCGGTGTATTCACCATTGATGTAGGCACGGCCTTCGATCTTCAGATCGCGAGCCCGTTGTTCCCAGTCGGCACGAGTCAGGGTGGTCATTCGAGTGTCCTCCTCTTATTGAATACGAACGCTGCGCGGTCTTCGCGGGCGCTGTCAGGAATTCTGCCCGGCCAGCCTGCTTTTCGGCCCAAGGCAACTGTCACCCTAAACCAGCGGCAGGTGAAGTTTCAATATATTTGACACAAGACCGGCAAACCGCCTTGCGATGTTCATTTTAATAAACATAGACTTTGGTCTTTTCAGGCAATCACGGGAAATTACAACAATGAATATCCAGGATGTCGTCGACTTCAGCCAGGCCACCACCGCGCCCGAGCGCTATCGGCCGGACCCGGTGAAAGTCCTCAAGGGCGATCCCGAACAAGCGGTGTATAACCATTACAACAGCCCGTGCGGGCAATTGAATGCTGGCGTTTGGGAAGGCGAAATCGGGCAATGGACCGTGAATTTCACCGAGCACGAGTACTGCGAGATCGTGCAGGGGGTTTCGGTGCTGCGCGACAACGACGGCAATAGCAAAACCCTGCGCGCAGGTGACCGCTTTGTGATTCCTGCCGGGTTCCAGGGCTCTTGGGAAGTGCTGGAGCCGTGCCGCAAGATTTATGTGGCGTTTGAGCAGAAGGTCTGAGGAATTAAGCTGTCTGAGCCGACGCTTTCGCGAACAGGCACGCTCCCACATGGGCACGCGAAACCTGTGGGAGCGAGCCTGCTCGCGATGAGGCCCTGACAGGCACCACAAAACTCAAGCAACAAAAAAGGCCCGTATCTCGCGATACGGGCCTTTTTCGTAAGAGGGTAAAATCAATTACTTGATTTTGCCTTCTTTGTAGATCACGTGCTTGCGAACAACCGGATCAAATTTCTTGATCTCGATTTTGTCCGGGGTAGTACGCTTGTTCTTGTCGGTAGTGTAGAAGTGACCAGTACCGGCGCTCGAAATCAAACGAATCAATTCACGCATGATTAGCTCCCTTAGATCTTGCCGGCTTTGCGGATTTCGGCCAGCACGACAGTGATGCCACGCTTGTCGATGATACGCATGCCTTTGGCAGATACGCGCAGACGCACGAAACGTTTCTCTTCTTCAACCCAGAAGCGGTGATGCTGCAGGTTCGGCAGGAAACGACGACGGGTTTTGTTGTTTGCGTGGGAAATGTTATTCCCAGTCACCGGACCCTTACCGGTAACTTGACATACTCTCGACATGCCTCAGCCCTCTAAAACCACATGCCCAACCCGGCATGGGTTGGCCGCTTAATCTCTCAGTCATTTGGCGCCAGGCGCCGCGTTTCTTTAGAGGTCTTACCGGCTACACCTACAGTGAAGGAACCGGGCCCCTAGAAAAGAGCGCTGCTTTATACCAGAAAGACTGGAGAGCAACAACATTCCGTGTGCACGGACTTCATAAAAACCCCGTTTTTCGGGCCACGAGTGCCTTGGATAAAGGCTATCGTCGATAAAGACCACTCGTCGCAGAAAATCGGCCAACCCGCCGAATCAGGATTTTTTCAGCCCGTGCCCACTGAAAACAATCCCACATAGTCCCCTTAAAATGAAAAAGGGGATAGTCATTTGCAAAAGAGCCTACTAGGGTAAGGCTTTTCCAGACTGCACTTGCAGATGGGCCTTCGATCTGTAAAGGAATCCGACCATGCGCCTCGCTGCCCTACCCCTCTTGCTCGCCCCAATGCTGCTGGGTCCACAGGCCATGGCCGCGGCCCTGACGGTCTGCACCGAGGCCAGCCCCGAAGGGTTCGACGTGGTGCAATACAACTCGCTGACCACCACCAACGCCTCGGCCGACGTGCTGATGAACCGCTTGGTGGACTTCGATACTGCCAGCGGCAAAGTGGTCCCCAGCCTTGCGGACAGTTGGGAAGTCTCACCCGACGGCCTGACATACGTATTCAAACTGCATCCGCAGGTGCCATTCCATCGCACCGAATACTTCAGCCCGACGCGCAATCTGACCGCCCAAGACGTGATCTTCAGCTTCGAGCGCATGCTCGACCCGGCCAACCCGTGGCACAAAGTCGCCCAGAGCGGCTTCCCGCACGCACAATCGATGCAATTGCCCGTGCTGATCAAGAAGATCGATGCACTGGACCCGATGACCGTACGTTTCACCCTCGATCACCCGGACTCGACCTTCCTCGCCACCCTGAGCATGGGGTTCGCCTCGATTTATTCCGCCGAGTATGCCGACAAACTGATGAAGGCCGGCACGGCGGAAAAACTCAACAGCCAGCCAATCGGTACCGGCCCGTTCGTGTTCACGCGTTTCCAGAAAGACGCGTCGATTCGCTACAAGGCCAACCCGGACTACTTTGGCGGCAAGCCCTCGGTGGACCCGTTGATCTTCGCGATCACGCCCGACGCCAACGTGCGCTTACAGAGATTGCGTCGCGATGAGTGCCAGATCGCCCTGTCGCCCAAGCCTCTGGACGTACAGGAAGCACTGAAAGAGCCAGAGCTTCTTAACGTGGAAAAAACCGACGCGTTCATGACCGCTTTCGTCGGCATCAACAGCCAGCATCCTCCACTGGACAAGCCGGAAGTGCGCCAGGCGATCAACCTCGCCTTCGACAAGGCCAACTACGTCAAAGCCGTGTTCGAAGACACCGCCGAGCCCGCCAAAGGCCCGTACCCACCGAACACCTGGAGCTACGACAAAAGCTTGCCGGGTTACCCGCACGACGTGGCGAAGGCCAAGGCGTTGATGGCCAAGGCCGGCCTCAAGGACGGGTTCCAGACCACCATCTGGACCCGCCCTACTGGCAGCACGCTGAACCCCAACCCGAGCCTCGGCGCTCAACTGCTGCAGTCCGACCTCGCGCAAATCGGTATTCAGGCCGAGATCCGCGTCATCGAGTGGGGCGAGTTGATCCGCCGCGCCAAGGCCGGCGAGCATGATTTGCTGTTCATGGGCTGGGCCGGCGACAACGGCGACCCGGACAACTTCCTCACGCCGCAGTTTTCCTGCGCAGCGCTCAAGTCCGGCACCAACTTCGCCCGTTATTGCAATCAGGACCTGGACAAGCTGATCAGTGCCGGCAAGACCACCGGCGAGCAAGGCGTGCGCACCAAGCTCTATGAGCAGGCACAGGCACAGATCCAGCAGCAGGCGCTGTGGCTGCCGCTGGCGCACCCGACGGCGTTTGCGCTGACGCGCAAGGATGTCCAGGGGTATGCCGTCAGCCCGTTTGGCCGTCAGGATTACTCCAAGGTCAGCGTCAAGCCATAAGCTGCAGCCTCAAGCTAGAGCTGCCCGCGCACGGCTCTAGCTTGAAGCTTGACGCTTGAGACTTACTGCTGCCCTACATCCACCCGTACTCGGCCATGGACAGCGGATCGCCATCCCCGATGATGAAATGGTCAAGCACCCGCACATCGATCAGGCCCAGTGCCTCTTGCAGGCGCTTGGTCAGCAGACGATCGGCCTGACTGGGGTCGGAGTTTCCCGACGGATGGTTATGACAGAGGATCAACGCTGCGGCGTTATGGGCCAGAGCTCGCTTGACCACTTGGCGTGGATATACGCTGGCGTTGTCGATGGAGCCGCGAAACAGCACTTCAAAGGTCAGCACTTGATGTTTGGAATCCAAAAAAAGACAGCCGAACACTTCGTGGGGCTCGTGGCGCAACATCGATTTCAGGTAGTCCCGAACGGCCTGTGGATTTTCCAGCGCTGATTTTTGACGAGCCCGCTCGGCCAAATGCCGCCGGCCCATTTCCTGCGCTGCTTGCAACTGGGCGAATTTCGCTGGCCCGAGCCCCAGCTGCCTGCTGAACGCTACCTGATCGGCCTCAAGCAATGAGCGCAAACTGCCAAACTGATTCAACAGGTGTCGAGCCAGGTCCACCGCGCTTTTACCCGACACGCCGGTCCGTAAAAAAATCGCCAGCAATTCTGCATCTGAAAGACTTGCCGAGCCCAACTCAAGCAACCTTTCCCGCGGCCGCTCCGCCGCCGGCCAATCACGAATACTCATAGCACCTCCCTGGTATGTGGGCGCCGCTGTTCCGTAGCGGTCGCTGTGATATCGTAGCCCATCTTTTTTGCTGGCGATTTCATCCCTGGGGAGGGGGTCTCGCCATGCAGTCATCAACGAAATGAAAGGCAGACCTATGCAGCGGCTGTATCGGAAACGCATCGTTCTGGGCGTCGGCGGCGGCATTGCTGCCTACAAGAGCGCCGACCTGGTTCGCCGCCTGATCGACCAGGGCGCCGAAGTGCGCGTGGTCATGACCCGTGGCGGCAGCGAGTTCATCACCCCGCTGACCATGCAGGCCTTGTCCGGGCACCCGGTTCACCTCGACTTGCTGGACCCGGCGGCAGAAGCTGCCATGGGCCACATCGAGCTGGCCAAATGGGCTGATCTGGTGCTGATCGCCCCCGCCACCGCGGACCTGATCGCCCGCCTGGCCCAAGGCATCGCCGACGACCTGCTAACCACCCTGGTGCTGGCCACCGACGCCGTGGTCGCTGTCGCCCCGGCGATGAACCAGGCCATGTGGCGCGATCCGGCGACCCAGGCCAACCTGCAAACCCTCGAAAGCCGCGCCATCAAAGCCTTCGGCCCGGCCTCCGGCAGCCAGGCCTGCGGCGACGTCGGCCTGGGGCGCATGCTCGAAGCCGTCGATCTCGCCCAGTGCGCGGCGGATTGCTTCCAGCGCCAGGCGCTGACCGGCAAGCACGTACTGATTACCGCCGGGCCGACCCAGGAAAACATCGATCCGGTGCGTTACATCACCAACCACAGCTCCGGAAAAATGGGTTTCGCCCTGGCCGAAGCCGCGGTGGAAGCCGGCGCCCGCGTGACCCTGATCACCGGCCCGGTGCACCTGCCAACGCCGGATCGCGTCACGCGCATCGACGTGGTCAGTGCCCGCGACATGCTCGCCGCCTGCGAAGCCGCGATTCCTTGCGACCTGTTCATCGCCTCGGCAGCAGTCGCGGACTACCGCCCGGAAGTCGTCGCCCCACAGAAACTCAAGAAAGACCCTACGAACGGCGACGGCCTGTTGCTACAGATGGTGCGCAACCCGGACATCCTGGCCACCATCGCCACGCGCCCCGACCGTCCGTTCAGTGTCGGTTTCGCCGCCGAAACCGAACACCTGCTCGACTACGCTGCCCGCAAGTTGAAAGACAAGAACCTCGATTTGATCGTCGCCAACGACGTCGCCAATCCAAGCATTGGCTTCAACAGCGAAGAAAATGCCTGCAGCGTGATCGACCGTGAGCTTCACGCCACACTTTTCGCCCAGACCAGCAAGAGCAAGATTGCTCGCCAGCTGATCACTTTTATCGCCGAACGTCTGAACCAGGTTTAATTTACATGCACGCTTTGCAAGCCAAGATCCTCGACCCCCGCATCGGTACCGAATTCCCGCTGCCGCAATACGCCACACCAGGCTCCGCTGGCCTCGACCTGCGGGCCATGCTGGAAAAAGACATCGTGATCAAGCCGGGTGAAACCGTGCTGATCCCGACCGGACTGTCGGTTTACATCGGTGATCCAGGTTTGGCCGCGCTGATCCTTCCGCGCTCCGGTTTAGGGCATAAACACGGCATCGTGCTGGGCAATCTGGTCGGATTGATCGACTCCGATTACCAGGGCCCGCTGATGGTGTCCTGCTGGAACCGCGGCCAGACTGACTTCAACATGGTGGTCGGTGAGCGTCTGGCACAGTTGGTGCTGGTGCCGGTGGTGCAAGCGCATTTCGAGATGGTCGAAGAGTTCGTCGAAACCCAGCGCGGTACGGGTGGTTTCGGGCATTCCGGCAGCCATTGATGATTCATTTTGGGAGCGAGCCTGCTCGCTCCCACAGGTTTGTTGCTGAGGTGTCACAGGCTTCATTTGGAAATTTTTATTGCCTGAGTTAGTGGAGTGGCCTTTTCGCACCACGAACTCTGCGTGGAAAACGCCGTCATACCCTTCAGTTTGAGCCGGCCGACGCGTACCAAGCAGGCCTGTCCAGTCACTTTCGAGATGGAGCATTCCTACAGATGAACACCCCCGCCCAAGTCGCACCCAAGTTTCCCGACAGCATCTTTCGCGCGTATGACATACGCGGCACCGTCCCGGAATTCCTGAACGCTGAAACCGCTTACTGGCTCGGTCGCGCCATTGGCGCCCAAAGCCTGGCTCAGGACGAACCGAACGTTTCCGTTGGTCGCGACGGCCGCCTGTCCGGCCCGGAACTGGTCGAACAGCTGATCAAAGGCCTTGCCGATGCCGGCTGCCACGTCAGCGACGTCGGTCTGGTGCCAACGCCGGCGCTGTACTACGCCGCCAATGTGCTAGCCGGTAAATCCGGGGTAATGCTCACCGGTAGCCATAACCCGTCGAACTACAACGGTTTCAAGATCGTCATCGCCGGCGACACCTTGGCCAACGAACAGATCCAGGCCCTGCACGACCGTCTCAAGACCAACAACCTGAGCAGCGGCGAGGGCAGCATCACCCGGGTCGAAATCCTCGACCGCTACAACACTGAAATCGTCCAGGACATCAAACTGGCCCGTCGCCTGAAAGTTGTAGTCGACTGCGGCAACGGTGCGGCCGGCGTGATCGCCCCGCAACTGATCGAAGCGCTGAACTGCGAAGTCATCCCGCTGTTCTGCGACGTCGACGGCAACTTCCCGAACCACCACCCGGACCCGGGCAAGCCTGAGAACCTCGTCGACCTGATCGCCAAGGTCAAGGAAACCAACGCCGACCTCGGCCTGGCCTTCGATGGCGATGGCGACCGTGTCGGCGTCGTGACCAACACCGGCAGCATCGTCTACCCGGACCGCTTGCTGATGCTGTTTGCCCGTGATGTTGTGGCGCGCAACCCTGACGCGGAAATCATTTTCGACGTCAAATGCACGCGACGCCTGATTCCGCTGATCAAGGAATACGGCGGTCGGCCGCTAATGTGGAAGACCGGTCACTCGTTGATCAAAAAGAAAATGAAACAATCCGGCGCGCTGTTGGCCGGTGAAATGAGCGGGCATATCTTCTTCAAGGAACGCTGGTTCGGTTTCGACGACGGCATTTACAGCGCCGCACGTCTGCTGGAAATCCTCAGCAAGGAAAAATCCACCGCGGAAGAGCTGTTTGCGACCTTCCCGAACGATATTTCTACGCCTGAAATCAATATCCATGTGACCGAAGAGAGCAAATTCAGCATCATTGATGCACTGCACGATGCGACGTGGGGCGAAGGCGCTGACCTGACCACCATCGACGGCGTGCGAGTCGACTACGCCAAAGGCTGGGGCCTGGTGCGCGCCTCCAACACCACACCGGTGCTGGTGCTGCGCTTCGAGGCCGATGATGAGGCTGAATTGCAGCGCATCAAGGACGTGTTCCATGCCCAGCTGAAACGTGTTGCACCTGACCTCCAACTACCGTTTTGATTTAACGATGCACCCGGAGCCCTGAATGACCCTCGAACGCGAAGCCGCCGCCAACACCGCCAAGGTCCTGTCCGAAGCGCTGCCTTACATTCGCCGCTATGTCGGCAAGACGCTGGTGATCAAATACGGCGGCAACGCGATGGAAAGCGAGGAGCTGAAAACCGGCTTCGCGCGCGACATCGTGCTGATGAAAGCCGTGGGCATCAACCCGGTAGTGGTTCACGGTGGCGGCCCGCAAATCGGCGACCTGCTCAAGCGCCTGTCGATCGAGAGCCACTTTGTCGACGGGATGCGCGTTACCGATTCCGCGACCATGGACGTGGTGGAAATGGTCCTCGGCGGCCAGGTCAACAAAGACATCGTCAACCTGATCAACCGTCACGGCGGTAGCGCCATCGGCCTGACTGGTAAAGACGCCGAGCTGATTCGTGCGAAGAAGCTCACTGTCACCCGCCAGACCCCGGAGATGACCCAACCGGAAATCATCGACATCGGCCATGTTGGCGAAGTGGTCGGCATCAACACCGACCTGCTGAACCTGCTGGTAAAAGGCGATTTCATTCCGGTGATCGCGCCCATCGGTGTCGGTGCCAACGGCGAGTCGTACAACATCAACGCTGACCTGGTGGCCGGTAAAGTCGCCGAAGCACTGAAAGCTGAAAAGCTGATGCTGCTGACCAACATCGCCGGGCTGATGGACAAGTCGGGCACCGTGCTGACCGGCCTGACCACCCAGCAGGTGGACGAACTGATCGCCGATGGCACCATTTACGGCGGCATGCTGCCGAAGATTCGTTGCGCGCTGGAAGCGGTTCAGGGCGGCGTTGGTAGCTCGTTGATCATTGATGGCCGGGTGCCGAATGCGATTCTGCTGGAAATCTTCACCGATACCGGTGTGGGTACTTTGATCAGTAATCGCAAGCGGCCTTAAGCAGCACATACAAAAAGACCCCGCTCAGCCTGGCTGAGCGGGGTCTTTTTTTGCCTGTATTCCCTGTGGGAGATTGCGGTTACACGCCGAACTGGGCGCGGTACGCCTCTACGGCTGGTAAATGCTGCTTGAGCTGCGGATCGTCCGCCAGGAATTCGAGCACCTGGTTCAGCGAAACGATGCTGATTACCGGAATCCCGAAATCACGCTCCACTTCCTGAATCGCCGACAATTCACCGTTGCCACGCTCCTGACGGTTCAGAGCGATCAGCACGCCTTTGGCCTTGGCGCCGTCCTGGGAAGCGATGATCTGCATTACTTCACGAATCGCGGTGCCTGCGGTGATCACGTCGTCGATGATCAGCACGTCGCCGGTCAGTGGTGCGCCGACCAGGCTGCCGCCTTCGCCATGGGCCTTGGCTTCCTTGCGGTTGAAGCACCAAGGCAAATCGCGCTCGTGATGTTCGGCCAGGGCCACGGCGGTGGTCGCTGCTAACGGGATGCCTTTGTAGGCTGGGCCGAACAGCACGTCGAACGATATACCGCTCTCGACGATGGCTGCCGCATAGAAACGCCCCAGCTGCGCAAGGGCCGAGCCCGTGTTGAACAAGCCGGCATTGAAGAAGTAAGGACTGGTACGCCCGGACTTCAGGGTGAACTCACCGAAGCGCAAAACGCCGCGATCGATGGCAAAACGAATGAAATCGCGCTGATACGCTTGCATGAAAAAAACCCCAAATACCACGGATTTAGCTAATTAGGTTGACGCCGTGTATCATACACGCACGTGATTTTTGGGGCCATTTATGCGGATCATCAGTGTGAACGTCAATGGTATTCAGGCTGCAGTCGAGCGTGGTTTGCTCAGTTGGCTGCAAGCACAGAATGCCGACGTCATCTGCCTGCAGGACACCCGCGCCTCCGCCTTTGAACTGGACGATCCAGCCTTCCAACTGGATGGCTACTTCCTTTATGCCTGCGAAGCCGAAGTTCCTGCCCAAGGTGGCGTGGCTTTGTATTCGCGGTTGCAACCGAAGGCCGTCATCAGCGGTCTCGGCTTCGAGACGGCCGACCGCTACGGGCGCTACCTGCAAGCCGATTTTGACAAGGTCAGCATCGCGACCTTGCTGCTCCCTTCGGGGCAGAACGGCGATGAAGACTTGAACCAGAAGTTCAAGCTAATGGACGACTTCGCCCGTTATCTGGATAAACAGCGACGCAAACGTCGCGAGTACATTTATTGTGGCTCGCTGTACGTGGCGCAACAGAAGCTGGATATCAAGAACTGGCGCGACAGCCAGCAATCCCCGGGCTTCCTGGCGCCTGAACGCGCCTGGATGGACGAGATTGTCGGCAATATGGGGTATGTCGATGCCCTGCGCGAAGTCAGCCGCGAAGGCGACCAGTACAGCTGGTGGCCGGATAACGAACAGGCTGAGATGCTCAACCTGGGCTGGCGTTTCGACTACCAGTTGCTGACCCCGGGCCTGCGCCGCTTTGTTCGCAGCGCACGCCTGCCACGTCAACCACGGTTCTCGCAGCATGCGCCACTGATCGTGGATTACGACTGGACGCTGACTATCTAAGCGCTGTGTCGCTGTCGACCGAAAAAATGCCCGTATCGCAAGTTACGGGCATTTTTTATGCGCCAGTCAAAGGTGGGAACGCTCACTGAATGTGGCGCGCACCTCAAACAGCGACAAAGAACGGCAGCGCAAGGTACAACTTGATCACGATGACATTAATGATGTCGATGAAGAAAGCCCCCACCATTGGCACCACCAGGAACGCTATCTGCGAAGGTCCGTAGCGCTGTGTCACCGCTTGCATGTTCGCGATGGCCGTTGGCGTGGCACCCAGCCCGAAACCACAGTGCCCGGCCGCCAGTACCGCCGCATCGTAGTTACTACCCATGACCCTGAACGTCACGAAAATCGCAAACAGCGCCATGACCAACGTTTGCACCGCCAGAATGATGAAGAACGGTAAAGCCAGAGAGGCCAGATCCCACAGCTTGAGTGACATCAGAGCGATCGCCAGAAACAGCGACAAGCTGACATTTCCCAGCACCGAGACTTCACGTTCAAACACCTGATACAAGCCGAGCGCCGAAAGCCCGTTGCGTAAAACCACCCCCACGAACAAGACGCAAACGAAGGTCGGCAACTCAAATGCGGTCCCTTGCAGCAAGCCATTCAGAAGATTGCCGGCCATTAGACTTACAGCGATCAGAGCGAGGGTCTCGATAAACGAAAATGGCGAAATCGAGCGCTCTTTGTTCGGCTGTTCAAAACCTTTTGGCAACCGCGGTGCTTCCTGGCTGTGGCAGCCGGGCACCTGAACACGCTTGATCAGCAGGCGCGCAACCGGACCACCAATCAAACCACCCAACACCAGGCCAAACGTCGCAGAAGCAATCGCAAGCTCAGAGGCGGAAGCCAAACCGTATTTCTCCCTGAATACCGCTCCCCATGCTGCGCCCGTACCGTGGCCGCCCGCCAAGGTGATCGAGCCCGTCAGTAGCCCCATCAATGGATCGAGCCCCAGCATTTTTGCGAGGCCAATGCCCATGGCATTCTGCACCACCAGAAGTCCGGTGACCGCCAGTAGGAATATCCCCACGACACGACCGCCCTTCTTCAGGCTGGCGAAGTCTGCACTCAAGCCGATGGTGGCGAAAAACGCCAACATCAAGGGAGTTTGCAGTGAAGTGTCGAAGCGGACTTCAATCTCCAGGGTTCGCAATACCAAGAGAACCAAGGCAACCACAAGGCCGCCGGCGACAGGTTCGGGGATATTGTAATTGCGCAGAAAACCAACACGTGTAACAAGACCGCGCCCCAGCAAAAGCACTAAGGAGGCAGCCACAAGCGTTCCATAAAAATCGAGCTGAAACATTGGGATTATTCTTGGATATATATTCAGAGGCGAACTTTTTACCTGGGCAGGCCTCTTGAATCGGCTGAAGTTCTCAACACTGATTGCATTTAAATTCAAGGACCTTCGATGGCCTGAATAAATCGAAATATTTCTGGAGGAATATTACTTAGGGCAACTTTATCAATCGCCAAGCCCCATTGCCAAGGACATAGCCAGTGTTGAGGCACTGCAGTTGTGACTAAAGATGTAAGAGCGATAGTTAATAAATACTTGTGACATCTGGTGATCGTAGATATCACCGACGGTACAGGCCGGGCAAATTAATTGTATTGCAAAAATACAAATGCCCTGACAAGTCAGGGCATTTGTTTTAGAGCGTGGATTGCTGAAACTTCCAATGTGGAAACCAGTTCGTTACTTGATCAGCCGCCAGGTGAACGGATACCGATAAGGAAAACCTTCATTGGCCTTCACACCCGCAATAATCGTCAGCACCAACGCGCCAATCGCCACCAGACCCAACAGGAAGAACCCGACAATCACCACCATCAGCAGGAAGCAGATGGCGGAGGCTATGGCGACGGTGATCTGAAAGTTCAGCGCCTCTTTACCTTGAGCATCAACGAACGGATCCATCTCGCGCTTCAACTGCCACAGAATCAGCGGGCCGATCAGCGTTCCGAACGGAATCCAGATCCCCAGCAAGGCGGACAAGTGACAAAACATCGCCCACTGCCGAGCTTCTTTGCTCGGGGTGGGAAGTACTTGCTGCTCATCACTCATAACGTCCTCCTTGTGTGGTTCCATCCGGTCAGTCGGCCAGTGCAGCCTTCTGCAGGTCGAAGATTTCGCTCATGCCTTTCTTCGCCAGCTCCAGCATGGCGTTCAGCTCTTCCGGCTGGAACGGCGCACCTTCGGCAGTGCCCTGGACTTCGATGAAACCGCCGGTGCTGGTCATCACCACGTTCAGGTCGGTCTCGGCAGCCGAGTCTTCCAGGTAGTCGAGGTCAAGCACAGGCTCGCCCTGGTACATGCCCACGGAAACGGCAGCGATCATTTGCTTCAACGGGTCGCCGCCTTTGAGGCCGCCACGCTTCTTGATCACTTTCAAGGCATCGACCAGGGCAACCATCGCGCCAGTGATGGAAGCCGTGCGGGTGCCGCCGTCAGCCTGGATCACGTCGCAGTCGACGTACAGGGTCACATCGCCGAGCTTGGACATGTCCAGCGAAGCGCGCAGGGAACGACCGATCAGGCGCTGGATTTCCAGGGTGCGGCCGCCTTGCTTGCCACGGCTCGCTTCACGCTGGTTACGCTCACCGGTGGCGCGGGGCAGCATGCCGTATTCAGCAGTCAACCAGCCCTGGCCCTGGCCTTTGAGGAAACGCGGCACGCCGTTTTCGACGCTGACGGTGCAGATGACTTTGGTATCACCGAACTCGACCAGTACAGAACCCTCGGCGTGTTTGGTGTAGTTGCGGGTAATGCGGATCGAGCGGAGCTGATCGGCAGCGCGACCACTTGGACGTTTCATAGGGAATACCTGTACGGAGGACGGAAAACTGCCGAGCATTATAGAGCCGCCGGCCACGACTGGGCACTTCTAAAAAATTCGCCCGACGACCGAAGGCCCTGAACCACGCTTTGCCGACGGCCTGCAGCTCTTTGTGACAGCGTGTGTTTGGGCGCATCCGCCCCACTGAGCTACAATCCTGCGCCTTTGCTGCCTGTCGGCTTTCATTCACAGATATCGGGTCCGCGAAACCTTTGGTAACGCATCGACCCGACTTGCGAGGTACCCCCATGGTGCACAGCATGACCGCCTTCGCCCGCGTAGAAAAAGCCGGCACCCAAGGCACCCTGAGCTGGGAACTGCGCTCGGTCAACAGCCGCTACCTGGAGCCGCACTTGCGCCTGCCGGAATCCTTTCGCGACCTCGAAGGCGCCGTCCGCGAGGCGCTGCGCCAAGGCATCTCCCGGGGCAAGCTTGAATGCACCCTGCGCTTCACCGAGGAAAACACCGATAAACCGCTGCAAGTGGACCGCGAGCGCGCAGCGCAATTGGTCGCCGCCGCCGAGACAATCGCCAGCCTGATCAAAAATCCTGCGGCGCTCAACCCGCTGGAAGTGCTGGCCTGGCCGGGCGTGCTGGTGGGTGATGCCACCGACCCGCAAGCCTTGAATGCCGAAGCATTGGCGCTGTTCAACGAAGGCCTGAAAGAGCTCAAGGCTGGCCGCGAGCGCGAAGGCGCGGAGCTGGCACGGCTGATCAACGAGCGACTGACCTCCATTGAAGAAGACGTCGTCACCCTGCGCGAACTGGTTCCGCAGATGCTCGCCACCCAGCGCCAGAAAGTCCTCGACCGCTTCGCCGACATGAAGGCCGACCTGGACCCGCAGCGGCTGGAGCAGGAAATGGTCATGCTCGCGCAAAAGAGCGACGTCGCCGAAGAGCTGGATCGCCTGAGCACACATATCATCGAAGTTCGCCGGGTGCTCAAATCCGGCGGCGCTGCCGGTCGGCGCCTGGACTTCCTGATGCAGGAACTCAACCGCGAAGCCAACACACTGGGCTCCAAAGCCTTCGACCCGCGCAGCACCCAAGCGGCGGTCAACCTCAAAGTGTTGATCGAGCAGATGCGCGAACAAGTACAGAATATTGAGTAAGGCAAACCCGACATGACCCACAGCACCGGCACCCTGTACATCATTTCCGCCCCTTCGGGCGCGGGCAAGAGCAGCCTGGTCAAGGCCTTGACCGACGCAGATCAGGAGATCCGCGTCTCGGTCTCCCACACCACCCGCGCCATGCGCCCCGGTGAAGTGAACGGCGTGAATTATCACTTCGTCGACCGCAGCGACTTCGTGAAGATGATCGAGCACGGGGATTTCCTTGAGCGCGCCGAAGTGTTCGGCAATCTCTATGGCACTTCGCAAAGCCATTTGCAGCAGACGCTGGACGAAGGCCACGATCTGATTCTGGAGATCGACTGGCAGGGTGCGGAACAAGTGCGCAAGCTGATGCCACAGGCACGCTCGATCTTCATTCTGCCGCCGTCACTTCAAGCGTTGCACCAACGCCTGAACAATCGCGGCCAGGACAGCGAGGAGGTCATAAATGGCCGGATGCGCGAAGCCGTCAGCGAAATGAGCCACTACGTCGACTACGATTACCTGATCATCAACGACGATTTCGCCCACGCGCTGAGCGATTTGCAGGCGATATTCCGCGCCAATCAGCTGCATCAGAAGCGTCAGCAGCAGCGCAATGGAAAACTTTTGGCTGAATTGCTCGGCTAAACAGCACTTCCCAAAACCGCTGCAAGGGCTTTACATTGGCACTTGCAGCGCGTTGAAGAGCTTGGTCAAAAAATCAGCGCTTCCCTAATCGCTGGTGATTTTTTAAACTGTCGAGTCCGCTCGCCCACCCGGGCAGCGCGCATATTGCATTCGCTCCGAGGAATACCATGGCCCGCGTAACCGTTGAAGACTGCCTGAACCACGTGGAAAACCGTTTTGAACTGGTCATGCTGTCCACCAAGCGTGCCCGTCAACTGGCCACCGGCGGCAAAGAGCCACTGGTCCAGTGGGAAAACGACAAGCCTACCGTGGTAGCGCTGCGTGAAATCGCTGAAGGCCTGATGAGCTACGAGTTCATCGCCAATGCTGAAATCGTCGAAGACGAACCGCTGTTCGCAGCGTTCGAGGACGAGTCCAACGAGGCCGTCTAAGCCTATGCCTGGTCGACGTAGCACGGCGCGGGTTCACAGCGAACGGCAGGAGTTATCATGCCGAGCATAGACGCCCTCGCCGATCGCTTATCGGCCTACCTCGGCAAAGACCAGGTCAACCTGGTCCGCCGAGCGTATTTCTACGCCGAACAAGCCCACGACGGTCAACGCCGACGTAGCGGTGAGGCGTACGTCACGCATCCTCTTGCGGTGGCGAATATTCTTGCCGACATGCACATGGACCATCAGAGCCTGATGGCCGCGATGCTGCATGACGTGATCGAAGACACCGGTATTGCCAAAGAAGCGCTGCAAGCGCAGTTCGGCGAAACCGTGGCCGAACTGGTCGACGGGGTCAGCAAACTGACCCAGATGAACTTCGAGACCAAAGCCGAAGCCCAGGCCGAAAACTTCCAGAAAATGGCCATGGCCATGGCGCGCGACATTCGCGTGATTCTGGTCAAGCTCGCCGACCGCCTGCACAACATGCGCACGCTGGAAGTCCTGTCCGGTGAAAAACGCCGGCGGATCGCCAAGGAAACCCTGGAAATCTATGCGCCCATCGCCAACCGGCTGGGCATGCACGCCATCCGCATAGAATTCGAAGACCTCGGCTTCAAGGCCATGCACCCGATGCGTTCCGCGCGGATCAACCAGGCGGTCAAACGCGCCCGGGGCAACCGCAAGGAAATCGTCAACAAGATCGAAGAGTCCCTCAGCCACTGCCTGGCCATCGACGGCATTCAGGGCGAGGTCAGCGGTCGCCAGAAACACCTCTACGGCATCTACAAGAAAATGCGCGGCAAGCGTCGGGCCTTCAACGAGATCATGGACGTTTACGCGTTCCGGATCATCGTCGACAAGGTCGACACTTGCTACCGCGTGCTGGGTGCCGTGCATAATTTGTACAAACCGTTGCCGGGGCGCTTCAAGGATTACATCGCGATCCCCAAGGCCAACGGCTATCAGTCACTGCACACCACGCTGTTCGGCATGCACGGTGTTCCGATCGAGATCCAGATCCGCACCCGTGAAATGGAAGAGATGGCCAACAACGGCATCGCCGCCCATTGGCTGTACAAATCCAGCGGCGACGAGCAACCCAAAGGCACTCATGCCCGCGCCCGTCAGTGGGTAAAAGGCGTGCTGGAAATGCAGCAACGCGCCGGCAACTCGCTGGAATTCATCGAAAGCGTGAAGATCGACCTGTTCCCGGACGAGGTCTACGTGTTCACGCCCAAAGGCCGGATCATGGAGCTGCCCAAAGGCTCCACGGCGGTCGACTTCGCTTACGCGGTGCACACCGACGTGGGCAACAGCTGCATAGCCTGCCGGATCAATCGTCGTCTCGCACCGCTGTCCGAACCGCTGCAAAGCGGCTCCACGGTCGAGATCGTCAGCGCTCCCGGCGCACGGCCGAACCCGGCGTGGCTCAACTTCGTGGTCACCGGCAAGGCGCGAACGCACATCCGCCACGCGCTGAAACTGCAACGTCGCTCAGAGTCCATCAACCTCGGCGAACGCCTGCTGAACAAGGTGCTGAACGGTTTCGACAGCTCGCTGGAAAAAATCGCCGCCGAGCGCGTCAAGGCGATGCTCGCCGAGTACCGTCTGGAACTGATCGAAGACTTGCTCGAAGACATTGGCCTGGGCAATCGCATGGCTTACGTGGTCGCCCGCCGCCTGCTCGGCGAAGGCGAACAGTTGCCAAGCCCGGAAGGCCCGCTGGCAATCCGCGGCACCGAAGGCCTGGTGCTCAGTTACGCCAAGTGCTGCACGCCGATCCCGGGCGACCCGATTGTCGGTCACCTGTCCGCCGGCAAAGGCATGGTGGTGCACCTGGACAACTGCCGCAACATCAGCGAAATCCGCCACAACCCGGAAAAATGCATCCAGCTCTCGTGGGCCAAGGATGTCACCGGCGAATTCAACGTCGAACTGCGTGTCGAGCTGGAACACCAGCGCGGCCTGATCGCGCTGCTGGCCAGCAGCGTCAACGCGGCCGACGGCAATATCGAAAAAATCAGCATGGACGAACGCGATGGTCGCATCAGCGTGGTCCAACTGGTGGTCAGCGTGCACGACCGCGTGCACCTGGCCCGCGTGATCAAGAAACTGCGTGCCCTGACCGGGGTGATTCGCATCACCCGCATGCGTGCGTAAAGCCCACCCTACAAGGAGTCATTCATGACCAAGACTGTTATCACCAGCGACAAGGCCCCGGCCGCCATCGGTACTTACTCCCAGGCGATCAAGGCTGGCAACACCGTTTACATGTCGGGTCAAATTCCTCTGGACCCAAAAACCATGGAGCTGGTTGAAGGCTTCGAAGCCCAGACCGTCCAGGTGTTCGAGAACCTCAAAGCCGTGGCCGAAGCTGCTGGTGGTTCGTTCAAAGACATCGTCAAACTGAACATCTTCCTCACCGACCTGAGCCACTTCGCCAAGGTCAACGAGATCATGGGCAAGTACTTTGACCAGCCTTACCCTGCCCGCGCTGCCATCGGCGTAGCGGCCCTGCCAAAGGGTTCGCAGGTTGAGATGGATGCCATTCTGGTCATCGAGTAATACGTCCGGCGCAGTCCTCTAATGGCTGCGCCGATCCTGCCTTGAAAGGATTCCACCATGCGCCATGCGCTAGCTCTCTCGCTGGTCGCCCTGTTCTTGGGCGGTTGTGCCAGTAACCCTGCCGACCGTGATATCAGCGGCACCTGGATCAATCAGGTGGCAATCGATGCCGCTGCCAAAGGCGGTCCCCTGCGCGAAGCGCTCCAGGCCTATGGTCCGAACCTGGAATGGGACATCAACACCAAAGCCGGTCAGGCCCGCTACACCAATGGTTTTGAAAACGTCGACGGCAAGCTGCTGGGCGAAAAATCCGGCGCATGGAAAATTGATTTTTACGGCAGCTCCGGCAGCGAACTGAAACGTGACGGCAAGCAACTGAGCCAGTCCGAAACCGAGAACGAGTCGGAGCAGGTTTTCGACCGCGCGCAGGTCCAGGTACCGGAGGGCGCACCGATTGGCGCGAGCTTCGAACGTGCGCTGTACACGGCCTACATGGGCGGCAGCTGGAAAGTTCTCAACGGCAATGGCGAAGGCGGCACGGTCCAGTTTCAAGCTGACGGCCAAGTGATTGGCCTGCCCGGCGCTGACCGCTATGCCCTGTGCCTGGCGGGCGACTGCGCCTCCATGAGCGGTGGCAACGACAGCCTGTGGTTACAACTGAACGGCCAAGGTAGCCCATGGATTTTTGCCCGCAAAGGCAAAGAGCTGGAAATTTTCCAGGCAGTCAACACAGCCCAGCAGGATGAACAGCCGACCTACATGCCGGGTGATCGCAAGTGGTTGCTCGAAAAGCAGTAACCCGACCTCAGCTACAACGATGATCAGTGTGGGAGCGGGCTTGCCCGCGATAGCAATGTACCAGTCACCATAGATGTTGACTGAACTGACGCCATCGCGGGCAAGTCGAATCGTCGTAGCGCCGCTCCCACAGTTGTTTTTTTGGGGGGCTGGAGGTTAGTCGCGGCCTTCAAGGATCGCGGCATAGCCTTCGCGATAGCTTGGGTACTTCGGCGTCCAGCCCAAGGCCTTTGCCCGGGCATTGCTGCAACGCTTGCTGCCCGTACGCCGCACGGTCGCATCGTCATCCCACTCCGTCACACCCAGATACTCACGCAACCAGCCCACCACTTCCGCCAACGGTGCGGGGGCGTCGTCGACGCCAATGTAGATGTCATCCAGCGTCTCACCCCGACGATCCGCCTCAAGCAAATACGCCATCAATCCCGCCGCGTCGTCGGCGTGAATGCGATTGCCGTACAAAGGCGGATCTACGGCCACGCGATACCCTCGCCGCACCTGCGTCAGCAACCACTCGCGACCCGGACCGTAAATGCCGGTCAAGCGCACGATGCTCGCCGGGATGCCGCTTTCGAGTGCGACCTGCTCGGCCTCCAGCATCAACCGACCTGAATAACCTGCGGGAACGGTGGGCGAGGATTCGTCGACCCACTCGCCATCCTGCTGGCCATACACACTGCTGCTGGAAACAAACAGCAGTCGATCCGGCACCTGCCCGTAATCGTCCAGCCACTCCAGCACATGCTTCAACCCCTGCACATAAGCGGCGCGATATCCGGCTTCATCGTGGTCGGTGGCCGCCGCGCAATACACCAGGTAATCCACCGCGCCGACTGGCCAGGTCTCTGGACAGTCCTCGTTGAACAAATCGCCGGCAACGCCAATGACGCCCTCGGGCAAGCGTGAGACGTCACGTCTCAGGCCATGAACCTCCCACCCCAAAGCCACCAATTGCGTGGCCAGACGACTGCCGATATCACCGCAACCGGCGATCAAAACTGAGGGCGTGGACATCAGAAAACTCCCATCGGAAAGAGACAGACTAGCGCCAGCAATGGACGAGCGGCTAGCAATGCAAGAAAAAAAGAGACTCTATTACTTTTGTTAACAAGAATTACTTGCAATAATGCACGCCACTTTTGTTCTCGGCCTCACGAGGTCTGGAAGAACATTAACCGTCTTTTTCTCTCAGGTCCGGCCAGCATGACACGCAATCAATTCTCCGCTTCGCCAACCAAACGCCCTCGCGCCTGGCATGCAGTGGCTGCTCTGTTGCTCAGTCTGATGCTGGCACCGACCGCCGCTTTCGCTGACGCACAAGCGCCCGCCACACCAGCCACCGCCGTGGCTCCAGCGCCAGCCGATCCTGCCGTTGTCGCCCCAGTCGCCACTCCTGCCGCCACTGATCCGGCTCAAGCTGTTGCTGCTGAAGACGTTCCTGAGGTGCTCGAAGCCGACAACACCTTGGGCATGGCCCACGACCTGTCGCCATGGGGCATGTATCAGAATGCCGACATCATCGTAAAAATCGTGATGATCGGTCTGGCCATCGCCTCGATCATCACGTGGACCATCTGGATCGCCAAGGGTCTTGAGCTGATGGGCGCCAAGCGTCGTCTGCGCAGCGAAATCGTCCACCTGAAAAAAGCCACCACACTTAAAGAAGCCAGCGCTTCGGCAACCAAGGAAGGCACCCTCGCCAACCTGCTGGTCCACGACGCCCTGGAAGAAATGCGCCTGTCGGTCAACAGCCGCGAGAAAGAAGGCATCAAGGAACGTGTTGCGTTCCGCCTTGAGCGCCTGGTGGCGGCCTGCGGTCGCAACATGAGCAGCGGCACCGGCGTTCTCGCCACCATCGGTTCCACCGCGCCGTTCGTGGGTCTGTTCGGTACCGTGTGGGGCATCATGAACAGCTTCATCGGCATCGCCAAAACCCAGACCACCAACCTCGCTGTCGTGGCTCCCGGCATCGCCGAAGCCCTGCTGGCGACGGCGCTGGGTCTGGTTGCAGCGATCCCTGCCGTGGTGATCTACAACGTCTTCGCCCGCTCAATCGCAGGTTATAAGGCACAAGTCTCCGACGCCTCGGCTGAAGTCCTGCTGCTGGTCAGCCGTGACCTCGATCACCTGCCGACCGCTGAGCGCTCCACGCAACCGCACATGGTCAAAGTAGGGTAATCCGCCATGGGCTTGCATTTGAAAGAAGGCGCAGACGACGATCTGGCCGAGAACCACGAAATCAACGTCACGCCGTTTATCGACGTGATGTTGGTGCTGTTGATTATCTTCATGGTGGCCGCCCCGCTGGCCACCGTGGACATCAAGGTCGACCTGCCCGCCTCCACCGCCAAGCCGGCACCACGCCCTGAAAAGCCGGTGTTCCTCAGCGTCAAGGCTGACCAGCGCCTGTTCCTCGGCGAAGACGAAGTGAAAGCCGAAGCACTCGGCGCCACACTCGATGTCAAGACTCAGGGCAAGAAAGACACGACGATCTTCTTCCAGGCCGACAAAGGCGTGGATTACGGCGACCTGATGAGCGTGATGGATAACCTGCGTTCTGCCGGTTACCTGAAGGTGGGTCTGGTCGGGCTCGAGTCGGCAGTCAAGAAATGATCACGACGCGCCATAAGCTGACGCGTTACAGCGGGAGCCTGGCCGTGGTGCTGGGCGTTCACGCACTGGCCATCGCGCTGGCACTGAACTGGTCCTCGCACCCGCCGATCGAATTGCCGCCGCAGGCCATGATGGTCGAGTTGGCGCCGGTTCCGGCACCGCCACCGCCCGCTCCGCCAAAGGTCATTACGCCGCCGCAGCCTCCGGCCCCGGTGGAAGAGCTGCCGATCCCGAAACTGGCTGAAGCGCCCAAGGCCGAGATTGCCGTGCCCAAGCCGGTCAAACCCAAGCCCAAGCCGCAACCGCCCAAGCCTGTGGAGAAAAAGCCGGAGCCGCCGAAGGAGAAGCCGTCCGAGGAGAAACCGAGCGAGGCGCCACCGACCAATGCGCCGACGGAGAAATCCGCACAACCGGCACCGGGTCCATCCGCCGCGCAGCAAGCCGCCAAGGCCAGCTGGCAAGGCACTCTGCTCGCTCACCTGGCCAAGTACAAGAAGTACCCGGCCAGTGCGCAGGCGCGGGGCAAGGAAGGCATGAACCGCCTGCGCTTCGTAGTGGATGCCGAAGGTAACGTGTTGTCGTTCGAGCTGGTGGGCGCCTCTGGTACTGCCGATCTGGACCGGGCCACCCTGGAAATGATCCGCCGCGCCCAGCCACTGCCCAAGCCACCGGCCGACATGCTGACCAACGGCGCCATCGAAATCGTTGCACCGTTTGTTTACTCACTGGAAAAACGCCGGCGTTAAGTCACCGACAAACCCAAGTGGGAGCGAGCCTGCTCGCGAAGAGGCCATTACATTCAACATCTTCGTTGACTGTTACACCGCCTTCGCGAGCAGGCTCGCTCCCACAGGGTCATACAGCAGCCATAAAGGCACCGAAAGGTGCCTTTCGTGTATCTGGCAACGTCAAACACGCATTACCCGGTGTCACTCAGCACACTCACTCTGATAACGTGCGTCTATCGATTGCAGCCGTTATGCTTGGCGCGCAACTACATGGACGCTTGCTATGACTCTGACAGAATTACGCTACATCGTTACCCTCGCCCAAGAGCAGCATTTCGGCCACGCGGCCGAGCGTTGCCACGTCAGTCAACCGACCCTGTCGGTAGGCGTGAAAAAGCTTGAAGACGAACTCGGTGTGCTGATTTTCGAGCGCAGCAAAAGTGCCGTGCGCCTGACCCCGGTCGGTGAAGGCATCGTGGCCCAGGCGCAGAAAGTCCTGGAGCAAGCCCAAGGCATCCGCGAACTCGCCCAGGCTGGCAAGAACCAGCTGACCGCCCCGCTGAAAGTCGGCGCGATCTACACCGTCGGTCCGTACCTGTTTCCGCACCTGATTCCACAACTGCACCGGGTCGCCCCGCAGATGCCGTTGTACATCGAAGAAAACTTCACCCACGTGCTGCGCGACAAACTGCGCAACGGCGAGCTCGACGCAATCATCATCGCCCTGCCGTTCAACGAAGCCGACGTCCTGACCCTGCAGCTCTATGACGAGCCGTTCTACGTCCTGATGCCGGCCCAGCACCCGTGGACGCAAAAAGACTCCATCGACGCCAGCCTGCTCAACGACAAGAGCTTGCTGTTGCTCGGCGAAGGCCACTGCTTCCGCGATCAAGTGCTGGAAGCCTGCCCGACCCTGGCCAAAGGCACCGACGGCGCCAAGCACACCACGGTGGAGTCCAGCTCCCTGGAAACCATCCGCCACATGGTCGCCTCGGGCCTCGGCATCTCGATCCTGCCGCTGTCGGCCGTCGACAGCCATCACTACGCCCCCGGCATCATCGAAGTGCGCCCACTGACACCACCGGTGCCGTTCCGCACCGTGGCCATCGCCTGGCGCGCCAGCTTCCCGCGCCCCAAAGCCATCGAGATCCTCGCTGACTCCATTCGCCTGTGCTCGGTGGCCAAGCCGTCCGCGCCGGTTGTTGCGGCTTAAGTCGCTGTCATGAGCGAGTTGTCGCAAGTGTCGGTGACGGCACTCAAGGGTGTCGGCGAGGCCATGGCCGAGAAGCTGGCCAAGGTCGGTCTGGAGAACCTTCAGGACGTGCTGTTCCACCTGCCGCTGCGCTATCAGGACCGCACCCGTGTGGTCCCGATTGGCCATTTGCGACCGGGGCAAGACGCCGTGATCGAAGGCACCGTCAGCGGCGCCGACGTGGTTATGGGCCGTCGCCGCAGCCTCGTCGTGCGCCTGCAAGACGGCACCGGCGGGCTCAGCCTGCGCTTCTACCATTTCAGCAACGCGCAGAAAGAAGGCCTCAAACGCGGCACGCGGATTCGCTGCTACGGCGAAGCGCGGCCCGGTGCCTCCGGGCTGGAAATCTATCACCCGGAATACCGCGCCATCACCGGCGACGAACCACCGCCGGTGGATGAAACCCTGACCCCGGTGTACCCGCTCACCGAAGGCCTGACCCAACAGCGTTTGCGCCAACTATGCATGCAAACCCTGACGATGCTCAGCCCCACCAGCCTGCCCGACTGGCTGCCGACCGAACTGGCGCGCGACTACCAACTCGCGCCGCTGGCCGATGCCATCCGCTACTTGCATCACCCGCCCGCCGATGCCGACGTCGACGAACTCGCCCTCGGTCATCACTGGGCGCAGCACCGTCTGGCCTTCGAAGAACTGCTGACCCACCAACTGTCCCAGCAGCGCCTGCGCGAGAGCATGCGTTCCCTGCGCGCACCGGCGATGCCGAAAGCCACCCGGTTGCCGTCCAGGTACCTGGCCAATCTGGGCTTCGCACCGACCGGCGCACAACAACGGGTCGGCAACGAAATCGCCTACGACCTGAGCCAGCACGAGCCGATGCTGCGCCTGATTCAGGGCGACGTCGGTGCGGGCAAAACCGTGGTCGCCGCCCTCGCCGCACTTCAGGCACTGGAAGCCGGTTACCAGGTCGCGTTGATGGCGCCCACCGAGATCCTCGCCGAGCAGCACTTCATCACCTTCAAACGCTGGCTCGAACCACTGGGCATCGAAGTCGCGTGGCTGGCCGGCAAGCTCAAGGGCAAGAACCGCGTGGCCGCACTGGAACAGATTGCCAGCGGCACGCCGATGGTGGTCGGCACACACGCACTGTTCCAGGACGAAGTGCAGTTCAAGAACCTGGCGCTGGTGATCATCGACGAACAACACCGCTTCGGCGTGCAGCAGCGCCTGGCGTTACGCCAGAAAGGCGTCGGCGGACGGATGTGTCCGCACCAGCTGATCATGACCGCCACACCGATTCCGCGCACGCTGGCCATGAGCGCCTACGCCGACCTCGACACCTCGATCCTCGATGAACTGCCGCCCGGTCGCACGCCGGTCAACACCGTGTTGATCACCGATACGCGGCGCGTGGAAGTCATTGAACGGGTGCGCGGTGCCTGCGCCGAAGGGCGTCAGGCCTATTGGGTGTGCACGCTGATTGAAGAGTCGGAAGAGCTGACCTGCCAGGCCGCCGAGACCACCTATGAAGACCTCACCGCCGCCCTCGGCGAGTTGAAGGTCGGGTTGATTCACGGGCGCATGAAGCCGGTGGAAAAAGCCGCCGTGATGGCCGAGTTCAAAGCCGGCAACCTGCAACTGCTGGTCGCCACCACCGTGATCGAAGTCGGTGTCGACGTGCCGAACGCCAGCCTGATGATCATCGAAAACCCCGAACGCCTCGGCCTCGCGCAATTGCACCAGTTACGCGGCCGTGTCGGTCGCGGCAGCGCAGCCAGCCATTGCGTGCTGCTCTACCATCCGCCGCTGTCGCAAATCGGTCGTCAGCGCCTCGGAATCATGCGTGAAACCAATGACGGTTTTGTCATCGCCGAAAAAGACCTCGAACTGCGCGGCCCCGGTGAATTGCTCGGTACTCGCCAGACCGGCCTGCTGCAATTCAAGGTCGCCGACCTGATGCGTGACGCCGATTTATTGCCCGCCGTACGCGACGCCGCCCAAGCGTTGCTGGAGCGCTGGCCGGACCATGTCAGCCCATTGCTCGACCGCTGGCTGCGCCATGGGCAGCAATACGGACAAGTGTGAGCATCGACATAAGTAGTGGACCATACCGTTAAACAAGCTGGTTATACTCCCGCAAACTGTTTCAATACGGATACAGACGATGACTGAAGCTGCCCTCGCCCCGGAAACAACCCTGCACGCTCCGTCTGTAATTCGGCTGCTGCTGGGCAAACTGGGCATTGCCTACGAAGAAGTACTGGACCGCCACGGCCTGAAGGCCTCGCGCAAAGTGCAGGCCGTTCTGGTGGAAGACGCGGTCGGTGCCTTGATGGTGTTGTTCCCGCAAAGCCAATTGCTGGACCTCAATCGCCTCGCCGAACTGACCGGCCGCCACCTCACCGCCGTGCCGACTGAACGCCTGGTAAAAATGCTCGGCAAACACAGCCTGAGCCTGCTGCCCGGCCTGCCGGCGCTGACCACGTCGCCGTGCCTCTACGAAGAAAGCCTGCTGCGCGAACCGAAGTTGCTGATCAACTCGGGCGAGCCGGGGCTGCTGCTGGAAATCACCAGCGAAGACTTCAAAACCATGCTGACCAAGGCCAGCGCCGCCAATTTCGGCGAGAACCTGACCAGTATCCGCCCGAACCTCGACCGCCCCAACGATGACCGCAAGGAAATCACCCAGGCCGTCCAGGCCTTCACCGCGCGGCGCATCCAGCAACGCCTGGAAGAGACCATCGAGATTCCGCCGCTGGCCGAGACCGCGCAGAAAATCATCAAACTGCGCGTCGACCCCGATGCCACCATCGACGATATCACCGGCGTGGTCGAAACCGACCCGGCGCTGGCCGCCCAAGTCGTCAGCTGGGCCGGGTCACCGTACTACGCCTCGCCGGGCAAGATTCGTTCGGTAGAAGACGCGATTGTGCGGGTGCTGGGTTTCGACCTGGTGATCAACCTGGCGCTGGGCCTGGCCCTGGGAAAAACCCTGAGCCTGCCCAAAGACCACCCGCAACACGCCACGCCGTACTGGCAGCAGTCGATCTACACCGCTGCCGTCATCGAAGGCCTGACCCGCGCCATGCCGCGCGCCCAGCGCCCGGAAGCCGGCCTGACCTACCTCGCCGGCCTGCTGCACAACTTCGGCTACTTGCTGCTGGCCCATGTCTTCCCGCCGCACTTCTCGCTGATCTGCCGCCACCTGGAAGTCAACCAGCACCTGTGCCACAGCTACGTGGAGCAACACCTGCTCGGCATCAGCCGCGAACAGATCGGCGCGTGGCTGATGCGCCACTGGGACATGCCCGAAGAACTGGCTGTCGCCCTACGCTTTCAACACGACCCGCATTACGACGGTGAGTTTGCCGAGTACCCGAACCTCGTCTGCCTGACTGTGCGCCTGCTACGCGCTCGCGGCATCGGCTCTGGTCCGGATGAAGACATCCCGGATGCCCTGCTCGAACGCGTCGGCCTGAGCCGCGAAAAGGCCAACGACGTGGTCACAAAAGTGCTTGAAGCTGAAGTGCTGCTGCGTGAACTCGCTTCGCAGTTCAGCCAAGCCTAAAAGCAATCGCGGGCACGCCACGCTCCCACAGTGATCACCTAAATCCCTGTGGGAGCGAGCCTGCTCGCGATGAATCCAACTCGGTCCACCCGCCCAGTCAAACCTTGGCGGTAGCCTTTGCCTTCCTAGGCTTCAAATACTTGGTCAGCCCCTGAAACCAGATCACCAACGCCGGATTCCCCTTGATCTGAATCGACTTGTCCTGAATCCCCGTCATAAACGCCAACTGCTTGTTCTTCGCCTGCATCGTGGCAAAGCCATACGCCGCATCTTTAAACGCAATCGCAAACGCCGGCTCGGCATACACGCCCGACTTGCTGGTAATCCGCTGGTCCTTCACAAAGAAATGCCGCGACACCTTCCCGTCCAGGGTCTGCAACTGAAACACCAATTCCTTGTCACCCAACTGCTGCTGAAACGCAGGATTAGTCCGGCTGGCCTTACCCATCAACAAACCCAGCATCCACAGAAGAAAACGAAATTTCATGCGCACAGCCTCAAGAGAAAAATGAACGGCCAGCGCAGTGTAGCGACTTCGGACGATAACGACAGCATCGCGTTACGTTAGAAGAAGATGACGCGCTTTTTGACGCTGATGACTACCAAGTCATTGACGAAACGTCTTTGTTTAAAAGCGTGGAAGATTTGATCTTTATACGCTCGATGCTATCGGAAGTTTCCTTCAACACGTGGGGTTGTTCGTGAACTAGGCAGCTTTGCGCTCGACCGATAGTCTCTGTGGGTCGCCGCAAAATCGGTGACACGGACGTACAAGTCCGATCTGGAACTCATTCGTTATGGCTATTGGCCGAGCATTTTCTTATGCTCGCGAATCGTTATGGCAGCTGTGTATGGGAGACCTTCGGGTCTGCCGGAGTTCCGGACCGGTCTTGCACACCTATGCACAGTTGCCACCTCTTTCGAAGTGCGAGCGAAACGGTGTCAGCTCCAATTACCGGAAGATATCTAATGATCAAGCCAACACCGAATCCCCCAGAACACGAAGACACATCCCCCTACGAATCATTCGATTCGAAGAAATTTCACGAAGCCGCAGAACGCGCCCTCAACCACCATTTCGCCCCGCCATCCGAGAAGCCCAAGCCTCGCAAAGGCAACCTCTTCACCGTCTCCGCCGACATCGACACCGAAGCCCTCCTGGCCAACGCTTCGGAGGACCTGCTGTCAATCAGCGCTATCGCCGCCAACCTGGCCGACGACGTGGACGGTGCACGGCGCTCCTTAGCCTTGGCGCTAAGCAGATTGGCGGATGGGGTTCGGTTGTTGGTGGAGCGAGCGCTGGACCACATTGACTCGCCGAATCCGGCGGAGCATAGGGCGAAGGGGTAGCGAAACCGCGAATATAAAAGGGGACTTGGTGTCCCTTTTTTGAATATTTGGAAATTCGATTTTATGTGACTAGCCGCAAGCCGTTTAGACCCAATGGAACTTCCTCGTAACCGCAAGGCAATATTCTGAAGAAGCCGCATGCCCATGACCGGCAGAGAACGGCCAACAGCAGACGGTCACGACCGGCCGATAGCTACCGGTGGCGACAGACAGTCGCAAAGGGTCGCTATCGGCTAGAAAAGAAATTTGTAGAGCGAGGATTGACTCATGTCGAAAATCTCGTGTTCTTACCCTATAACTTAGAGCTGGTTTCAGATGGCAAGTCCTCAAGCGCTATATTTATTGACCGAGCTATAATCTCCTTTAAACAGTGACCGGACAACTTTCCTGAGCGAGCGCTAATTTCCCTCTCTAAGAGAGTCCTGACAGCCACAATCCATTCTCGCTCTTTGATAATTTCGGTTGTGTTTTTATTTTTGTAACGCTCTCTAAAAAATTGGCAGGCACTATCAAGATCATCCGCCTTGAGCTCTGACAAAGCTTCGGCGAAGTCGGAAGGGGCGATACTTAATAAAATTGGAACATCATGATAGGTGCCAACCCCGTAGTTTGAGCGATGGAGCTTGTGAGAAAAGTCGGATGGCGCAGTTTTCAAAAGCGATAGCAACTCAGACCCTATGGTAGGAAAAGTATCAATATAAGCTTCCTGCTGCTGCCGCTTTAGGTACTTGCAAAAGTCGCGAAACTCCTCTCGCTCATAAAGCAAATACCCCATCCCCATTGCCGACTCGTCATCACGAAAGCCAGTTAAAGGTTGCTGGTTAAAATGTCCGCCTTTTCTGAGAGTGTCAACGCAGTTTTTGGCTGTGACAGTAACGCTATCAATACTCTTGTTTAGAAGGCCGCTATCAGAGAAAAATAGCATCATCCCCAGAACATGTTTTATCTCTTGGGGAGCAATAAATTGCACTTTTTGAAACTGATCCCAAACCTCAGAAACCAACATACTAAATTCATCATCAGTGTGGCCTCTGAAGTTCCATAGCCGTACCCAGTTTGGCGAGCTCTCGGATACCAGATATTTAGAATTTTTCAACTGACCAGAAATCACCTCCGCATCAATAATTCCATTGCCTAGTATATCGATCCAAACTTCTTGTTCTATAAAAATGTCGTATGTATCAAAATCCCTATACTTTTCAACTAGTTTTGTAGATAGTGGCTTCTCAAGATTGTGCTCTGGATTATTACGTTTTTCCGCCACGGCATATTCAATCCATTGTTTCTTTAAATTGTTAATGTCGCTGGCAATCATTTCTCCATGTCGAATTTCAATTGTAAACATAAGGAAAAGGCGTAAGAAATGCGCCATCAATTCAGTTGATTGTGTCACTTCCCCTGGTAGCTTGCGCTCGAGACGTGCGAAATCGAGCAGTGCCTGTCGTAGATGGCGCAGGTTCTTGTAATTAGAATTGGCGTACGTCTCTTTTATTAGTTTTCGATGAAATTCATAAAACGGTTCTAAATTTGCGTCGGCGATGAACAAATCTAAAGCATCATCAACTTGTGGTGTGATTTCGAAAGTCTTACCAACTAGTTTTTCCTTGATTGCTTTGTAATCCTTGTCTTTTAAGAGCTCATCCTCGTTCGCAACCAAAATTACTTTGTAGTTTTGATGTTCGACAAAATGGTTTATATAGCCAAGTAAGTCGGGCAGCTTTATCGAGCAGCGCTCAACATCATCAAAAATCAAAACGAGGCCAGATGTGTTCTTGAGATATTCTGGTAGATTTAGGCCGGGGATGGATGCGCTGGCCGAGCCATCATCCTTTCCGTCTAAATTCCAGTCTACTTTGACAGTTGCTTTCAGCGCGCCTTTGAGGATTTTTCCTGCAATCTCCATTCCTTTATTTGACAGCACTGGATGAAGCTTTCTGTAGAACTCATATTCGATTGCTGAGAAAGAGTTAAGCCCATATAGGCTTACGTAGAGCTCGCGCCCTTTTTTTTCTCTAACGGCTTTGATTAGCTTTTCTACAAACCATGTTTTACCTGAGCCCCATGTCCCCTTGAGAAGCAGAGCGTATTGCGGGGGAATAGGAGAAAAGCAGTATTCAAGTGCGAAGTCATGAACGTGAGAGTTGGTCATGCAAACCTCGCCTAAGCTGTTAGCTGAAAGTGGACAATCTTACAATATCTCCATGACCCGAATCGCGTCAGAGTTCGTGGGCTAAAGACTGCTACTGGCCGCTCTCTGCCGCTCGCCTCTTGTACGTGCATTCGTCAACATAGTTAAGTCGTACAAATATTCGTCAGTCAGGGTCTCAATCCTGCGCTTGATGATAGCTGTGCGTAGGGATCCCTTGGGCGCGCCGATTTCTTAACTCGTCGGTCTACTAACCTGCATAGAGCTGCCTCCATTTCATTTACTAGTGTACTGATCGCAGCCCCTCTCAGAGAAAGCTAAGACATGTTCAAAGTCACACTCAACCCGCCGAACAGCAAAGCAAGAAAGAGTTTGCCCACATGGCATTAGCTACCTAAGGATGAGCCGGAGCTGGTGGCGATTTTGCCAAGCAAAGAAACCGCGTCGATTGACGTGTAGGCGCCAGTTTGCTGGCGATGGCGGTATGTCAGGCAACTTCAATGTTGATTGATAAGCCGCTATCGCCAGCAAGCCGGCTCCTACAACGCTCATAAGTTGCCCGATCCGCAGGCGACCGGCATGACCTTCGCGACCATAAAAAATGGGCACCCAACCTCGTTGGCGTGCCCATTTTTTGTCCCGCTCACCCGCTACGCGGGAGTCGGTGCGTGTTACGGATTAACGCTGTCTTTCAACGATTTGCCTGGCTTGAAGGCAACCGTGTTGCTGGCCTTGATTTTGACGGGCTCACCGGTTTGCGGGTTTTTGCCTGTGCGGGCACCGCGGTGGCGTTGCAGGAAGGTACCGAAGCCCACCAGCGTGACGCTGTCCTTGCGATGCAGAGCGCCGGTGATTTCTTCGAGAACGGCGTTGAGAACGCGATTGGCCTGTTCTTTGGTGAGGTCTGCTTTTTCAGCAATTGCTGCGGCGAGTTCTGGTTTACGCATATTAGTGAAGCCCCTTTGACGGTTTTTTGTTGTTATGTCCGTGCTGCTCTCTGCGGAGCAGCGCCCAAGGTGCCGCAGTGCTCTACTCTGCGGCAGACGGGAGTGAGGATGGCACGCACGGAGGAGCCGCGCCAGTATCGGCGCGTGCTTTGTAGGGACAAAAGCGGGGTGATTCCGACAGAACGACCGCTATTTACGCCAGCAGTGCCGGAAGCTCTTTGTTGAGGGCCAGTTTTTCCATAACGGCGGTGCCAGTCAGGGCATAACCGAGCAGTTTTCCGCTGGCATCGCGGCATAACACTTTGATGTCGGCGCCCTGCCCTTCGACCGTCCAGACGCCCTCTCTGCCCCGTGGCGGCGGTGATACCACCAACGGACACACCGGGGTTTTTACGGTGATCGGCATCGGGCCGTAGTTCACTGGCGTAGGGTTTCCAGCCAGCGTCTGGGCCAGCGCTCTGGCGCAGCTCATCAGCGGCATGACGTACAGCAGATTCAGCCCGTCGACCTCGGCGCAGTCGCCCAGCGCGTAGATATTGTCATGGGAGGTTTTCAGGTGACGGTCGACCACCACGCCACGGTTGACCTGCACACCGGCTGCGGCCGCCAAATCGATACGCGGGCGCAGGCCAATGGCCGAGACCACCACGTCGCAAGGGATCACCTGACCATCGGACAGATGCGCTTCCAGGCCATCCGTCACGCGCTGCAAGCGATTGAGCACCGGGCCGAGGTGAAACCGGGCACCGAGGCTTTCCAGCCCGTCCTGAACGGCGGCCGCCGCTGCCGGGTGCAACAGGGTCGGCATGACCTGTTCGCACGGCGCAACGAGTTGCACCTCGTAGCCGCCAAGGCTCAGGTCATTGGCGAACTCGCAGCCAATCAAGCCGGCCCCGAGCAACAGCACCCGACGCTTGCCGGCCGCAGCCGCCCGAAAGCGCGCGTAATCTTCCAAATCGTTGATCGGGAACACGCAATCCGCTGCGTCGCCTTCGATCGGCACTCGCACGGTTTCCGCGCCCCAAGCCAGGATCAGGTCACGGTAAAACACCGCTTCCTCACCAATCCACAAACGCTTGTGACCTGGATCGATACCGCTGATGCGCGTGTGCGTGCGCACTTCGGCTTTCAACTGCTCGGCCATTGCACCGGGCTCGGCCATGCTCAGGCCGTCGGCGTCTTTGTTTTTGCCGAAACCGGTGGACAGCATCGGCTTGGAGTAAGAACGTCCGTCATCGGCGGTAATCAATAACAACGGGGTTTCGCTATCCAGTTTGCGAAACTCCCGGGCCAGGTTATAGCCAGCCAGCCCGGTGCCGACGATCACGACAGGTGCGTTCATTCCTTACTCCTCTAATTATTTTTAAGCAGCGATTTCGATCATTTCGAAATCCATCTTGCCCACGCCGCAGTCCGGGCACAGCCAGTCTTCCGGTACGTCTTGCCACAGTGTGCCCGGCGCAATGCCGTCGTCCGGCCAGCCGTCGGCTTCGTTATAGATCAGGCCACAGACCACACATTGCCACTTTTTCATTGGGTTCCTCCTCAGGATTCAGGCGTATTGCCGGCGCGAACGGTCGATGGTTGAAACGCTGCCGTCCGGCTCAGGGCGTTTTGTACTGATCGGGCCCGATAGATGCAAGCCTGTTCGGCGCAACGGCGCCCCGGATCAATCAAAATCGCTGACTGACATGGTAAGCTCACCGCCTCATTTGCTGCCAATAATGACTCACTGTGCCGCACTCAATATCCCCGCTGTGGCTCCCCCAAAGCCAACTCACGCCCCTCCCCGACGCGTCTACCCTCGACTGGCTGTTCGACGAAGGCTCCCTGACCCGACGGCTGATCCGTTTGTCGAATGACCGTTTCAGCGTCACGCCTCTGTTTGAAGGCTGGCAACCGCTGCGTGCCGATGAATGTGTTGCGCTGGATCTGGCCGAAGACAGCGAAGGCTGGGTACGCGAGGTTTATCTGCGTGGTCATGGTGAGGCGTGGGTGTTTGCCCGCAGCGTGGCGGCCCGCAGTGCGTTGCAGGGCGACGGTTTGCACATGGACGAATTGGGCAGCCGCTCGCTGGGGGAATTGCTGTTTTGCGATCACGCCTTCCAACGCCGCGCGATTGAGGTTTGTCACTATCCTCAGGCGTGGCTGCCGATGGAGTCCCGGGCATCTGAACTGTGGGGCCGCCGCTCGCGATTCGACCGTGGCGCCTTGAGCGTACTGGTGGCCGAAATCTTCCTGCCGACCTTGTGGAGCGCCACCCGCGCCCATCCGGAGAATTGCTGATGTACCAGAGCCTGCTCAAGTCCTTGAACCGCTTGAACCCACGGGCCTGGGATTTCGTTCAACTGACGCGCATGGACAAGCCCATCGGCATTTATCTGCTGCTGTGGCCGACGTTGTGGGCGCTGTGGATTGCCGGGAAAGGCTCGCCGTCCTTGGCCAACGTGGTGATTTTCGTCCTCGGCGTGGTGCTGACCCGCGCCGGCGGCTGCGTGATCAATGACTGGGCGGACCGCAAGGTCGACGGCCATGTGAAACGCACCGAGCAGCGGCCCTTGGTCAGCGGCAAGATCAGCTCCAAAGAAGCCCTGGTGTTCTTCGCCCTGCTGATGGGCATGAGCTTTTTGCTGGTGCTGTGCACGAATGCGGCAACGGTGTGGCTGTCGTTCGGCGGTTTGGCCCTGGCGTTCACTTATCCGTTCATGAAGCGTTACACCTATTACCCGCAAGTGGTGCTGGGTGCTGCGTTTTCGTGGGGGATGCCGATGGCGTTCACCGCCGAAACCGGTGAATTGCCTGCCGCCGCGTGGTTGCTGTGGATCGCCAACCTGCTGTGGACCGTGGGTTATGACACCTATTACGCGATGACCGACCGTGACGATGACCTGAAGATCGGCGTGAAATCCACGGCGATCCTGTTTGGCGATGCGGACCGGGTGATCATTCTGACCTTGCAGGGGTTGGCCCTGGGCTGCCTGTTGCTGGCCGGGTCGAAATTCGAACTCGGCGGCTGGTTCCACCTCGGCTTGCTGGCGGCGGCGGGCTGTTTTGCGTGGGAATTCTGGTACACCCGCGACAAGGACCGGATGCGCTGCTTCAAGGCGTTTTTGCACAATCACTGGGCGGGTTTGGCGATTTTCGTCGGGATTGTGCTGGATTATGCGTTGCGTTGACGGACACACTTTGATGTAGCAGCTGGCGCAGCCTGCGTCCGGCGGCGCAGCCGTCGTAAACCCTGAGTCCGCAGTTCATCTGATACACCGCGTGAGCAGACTTTACGACGGCTGCGCCGCCGGACGCAGCCTTCGGCAGCTGCTACAGGCTTACATCTTCGGCCCGGAGTTTGTGATGACGTGCCAGACGTCTTTCATCTTGTCGCCCGTTTTTTCTCCCGGGGCCTTGTCCTTGACGAAGTAGTACAGTGGCTTGCCATCGTAGGCCCACTGCATCGTGCCATCGTCACGTTTGATGACGGTCCACTTGCCTTCAGGTTTCGCTCCCGCCTCCGCCATCAGCGGTGGCCAGTTTTCCGCGCATTGACCGGTACACACCGACTTGCCCCCCGTGTCCTTGTCGAAGGTATACAAGGTCATGCCTTTATGGTCGGTCATCACCCCGTCTTTCATCATTGCAGGTTCAGCCGCGAAGGCCATGGATGGCAACGAAAACGCAGCGACCAGCAGCAAAGCCTTGAAGGATTGCGAGATTTGCTTCATGGAAACCTTCCTTTTGTGGTTGTCAGGATTCGGACTTAGAGCTTAGTCCAGGTTCATGACAATCGCCGCGCGGCTAAAATACTGTCACACGACTGCAATAATTCCGTTATCTAATGCGGCGCAAGACAGTTAAATGACAAGAGGACTAAGGCATGGTTGGCAGGAGCATTCTGATCGTCGACGACGAAGCGCCCATTCGCGAAATGATCGCCGTTGCGTTGGAAATGGCCGGCTATGACTGTCTGGAAGCCGAAAACTCCCAGCAGGCCCACGCCATCATCGTTGACCGCAAGCCGGACTTGATCCTGCTCGACTGGATGCTGCCCGGCACCTCCGGTATCGAACTGGCCCGCCGTCTCAAGCGCGATGAGCTGACCGGGGACATCCCGATCATCATGCTCACCGCCAAGGGCGAAGAGGACAACAAGATCCAGGGCCTGGAAGTCGGCGCTGATGACTACATCACCAAACCGTTTTCCCCGCGTGAGCTGGTCGCTCGCCTCAAAGCCGTACTGCGCCGTGCCGGTCCAACCGATGGCGAAGGGCCGATTGAAGTCGGCGGCTTGCTGCTGGACCCGGTCAGCCACCGCGTGACCATCGACGGCAAACCGGCGGAAATGGGCCCGACCGAATACCGCCTGCTGCAATTTTTCATGACCCATCAGGAACGTGCCTACACCCGTGGCCAGTTGCTGGATCAGGTCTGGGGTGGCAATGTTTACGTCGAAGAGCGCACCGTCGACGTGCACATCCGGCGTCTGCGCAAAGCCCTCGGCGATGCCTACGAGAATCTGGTACAAACCGTGCGCGGTACGGGTTACCGGTTTTCCACAAAAGCATAGAAGCAGCGGCAAGCTTTAAGCTAAAAGCGGCAAGGAACAGCCAAGCCGCTCTGACTTGAAGCTTGCAGCTTGAAACTTGAAGCTGCGTTAAGGACGCCCCTTGAAACAAAACTGGCATGGCACCCTGATTCGCCACATGCTGTTGCTGGTCACCGGCTGCCTGGTGATCGGCCTGATTACCGGCTACTACGGCTGGAGCCTCGCCGCAGGACTGGGTCTCTATTTGGCCTGGACGCTCAAGCAACTGCTGCGCTTGCACGAATGGCTGCGCCAGCACTCAGCCGACGAAGCACCGCCCGATGGCTATGGCCTGTGGGGCGAGGTGTTCGACAGCATCTATCACCTGCAACGCCGCGACCAACGGGTGCGTGGGCGTCTGCAAGCGGTGATCGACCGGATCCAGGAGTCCACCGCCGCGCTGAAAGACGCGGTGGTCATGCTCGACAGCGACGGCAACCTGGAATGGTGGAACCGCGCCGCCGAAACCCTGCTCGGCCTCAAGACCCCGCAAGACAGCGGCCAGCCGGTGAGCAACCTGGTGCGCGATCCGCGCTTCAAGGAATATTTCGAGCAGGGCAGCTACGCCGAACCGCTGGAAATCCCCTCGCCGACCAATGATCGCGTGCGCATTCAGCTGTACATCACTCGCTACGGCAACAATGAACACTTGATGCTGGTGCGCGACGTTACGCGCATCCATCAGTTGGAACTGATGCGCAAAGACTTCATCGCCAACGTCTCCCATGAACTGCGTACGCCGCTGACGGTTATCTGCGGCTATCTGGAAACCCTGCTCGACAATGCCGAGGAAGTGAATCCGCGCTGGACCCGTGCCTTGCAGCAAATGCAGCAACAGGGCGGGCGCATGCAAACGTTGCTCAATGACTTGCTGCTGCTGGCCAAACTGGAAGCCACTGATTACCCGTCGGACAACCAGCCGGTGGCCATTGAAGACTTGTTGCAGTCAATCAAAGGCGACGCCCAGCAACTGTCCGGCCAGAAAAACCAGCGCATCACCCTTGAAGCCGACCCGACGGTTCTGCTCAAGGGCAGCGAAGCGGAACTGCGCAGTGCGTTTTCCAATCTGGTGTTCAACGCGGTGAAATACACCCCGGCCGAAGGCAATATCCGCATTCGCTGGTGGGCCGATGAGCAAGGTGCGCACCTGAGCGTGCAGGATTCCGGGATCGGCATCGATACCAAACACCTGCCGCGCCTGACCGAACGTTTCTACCGCGTCGACTCCAGCCGCAAC
Source organism: Pseudomonas sp. BE134 (assembly GCF_031456105.1). Lineage (NCBI taxonomy): Bacteria > Pseudomonadati > Pseudomonadota > Gammaproteobacteria > Pseudomonadales > Pseudomonadaceae > Pseudomonas > Pseudomonas sp. BE134. Next base: position 308,073 of record NZ_JAVDUA010000002.1, read on the forward strand.
TCCAACACCGGCGGCACCGGTCTGGGCCTGGCCATCGTCAAACATGTGTTGCTGCGCCACCGCGCACGGATGGAGATCAGCAGTGTGCCGGGCCATGGCAGCACCTTTACCTGCCACTTTGCCCCCGCTCAAGTGACCAAATCGCAAGTTCTCAAGACCGTTGACTGATACCGGCCGGCACAGGCCACTAGGCAATCGCCGAGTCAGCCGCTACATTGGCTGACTTGTGCCTGCCCTTCAGGCATCGCATTTATCCCCTTTTTGAATACACGGAACCCGCAAAACTCCATCATGGACCCTTCCCCTGGCTTGACCCTCGCAACAATATTCGCCGATTTCGGCATGATTCTTTTTGCTCTGATCCTGGTTTTGCTCAACGGATTCTTCGTTGCGGCCGAATTTGCCATGGTCAAACTGCGCTCGACCCGGGTTGAGGCCATCGCGGACAAAAACGGCTGGCGCGGGCATATCCTGCGCACCGTTCACAGTCAGCTCGATGCCTACCTCTCGGCGTGCCAGCTGGGTATCACCCTCGCCTCCCTCGGCCTTGGCTGGGTCGGTGAACCGGCGTTCGCGCACATCCTCGAACCGATCCTGGAAGCGGTCGGCGTGCAGTCGGCCGAAGTGATCAAAGGTGTGTCGTTCTTCGCCGCGTTCTTTGTCATTTCGTACCTGCACATCGTCGTCGGCGAGCTGGCCCCGAAATCCTGGGCCATTCGTAAACCCGAACTGCTGTCGCTGTGGACCGCCGTGCCGCTGTACTTGTTCTACTGGGCCATGTACCCGGCGATCTACTTGCTGAACGCCAGCGCCAACACCATCCTGCGGATCGCCGGCCAAGGTGAGCCCGGCCCTCATCACGAGCATCATTACAGCCGTGAAGAGCTGAAACTGATCCTGCACTCCAGCCGTGGCCAGGACCCGAGCGACCAAGGCATGCGTGTTTTGGCCTCGGCCGTGGAAATGGGCGAGCTGGAAGTGGTCGACTGGGCCAACTCCCGGGAAGACCTGGTGACGCTGGAGTTCAACGCACCGCTGAAAGAAATCCTGGCGATGTTCCGTCGCCACAAGTTCAGCCGTTACCCGGTGTACGACAGTGACCGCCAGGAGTTCGTCGGCCTGCTGCACATCAAGGACCTGCTGCTGGAACTGGCGGCACTGGACCATATCCCCGAGTCGTTCAACCTGGCTGAATTGACCCGTCCGCTGGAGCGCGTATCGCGGCACATGCCGTTGTCGCAGCTGCTGGAACAGTTCCGCAAGGGTGGTTCGCACTTCGCCGTGGTGGAAGAGGCCGATGGCAACATCATTGGCTACCTGACCATGGAAGACGTACTGGAAGTGCTGGTCGGCGATATTCAGGACGAACACCGCAAGGCCGAGCGCGGGATTCTCGCGTACCAGCCAGGCAAACTGCTGGTGCGCGGTGATACACCGCTGTTCAAGGTCGAACGCCTGCTGGGCATCGACCTGGATCACGTCGAAGCCGAAACCCTCGCCGGGCTGGTCTACGAAAGTCTCAAGCGGGTGCCGGAAGAGGAAGAAGTACTGGAAGTCGAAGGTCTGCGGATCATCATCAAGAAGATGAAAGGGCCGAAGATTATTCTGGCCAAGGTGTTGATGCTGGATTGATAGGCTGACCTGAAATCGAGTCGATCCCATCGCGAGCAGGCTCGCTCCCACAGGTGTTGCGCAATTCCCTGTGGGAGATTCTATGTTGCAGGGGAACCCTGCAGCCGTAAATTCGGCTGGTATTCGCTCTGGTTTTTCATGAGGGCGAATGCCACCCGACACA